>CAVURW010000158.1:0-18310 GCA_963743595.1 uncultured Verrucomicrobiae bacterium | reverse complement strand
AGGGGCCCTATTCCCACGGTGCCGAGGCCCTTTTTGACCCCGCCACGCTCACGTGGACGCTGCTTACTGATCCGTTTGCCGCATTAGGTCAATCTCTCACGGTATTGCCCAGCGGAAAGCTGTTGATTCTCGGCGGTTGCAACACCCGCCAAGGGAATTGGTGGGTTCAATTCTGGGGGAACGATGTTCGACCCTATTTAGGAATGAATGCAAACGATTGCGAAGAGACCGATTTTTCAGCCGGGCGCCTCTTTGATCCGACGACCAATACGTTTCGACCGACCGATTCCATGATCGAGCCACGCTACGCACATTCCGTGGTGGTTCTGCCGGATGACCGCGTCTTGGTGATCGGCGGTATTGGAAATCGCAACTTCAGATCTACGTGTGAAATCATCGATCTTCATCAGCTCGACCCGGAATGAGAATCCCGAGAAGCGGAATGGAAAATTGGCTTGCTTACGCCTTCGCTAGCAGCCGATTTCGGTAACTCTTGGGCGATTGCTGCATCTTTTGAAAGGCGAGGCGCTGCTCTTCGTTTCGAAATCCGGCGCGATAGACCTATAATCGACTCGTTTTAGTGGCTGAAAATAAGGGGTCTTTCTCTTTGACGCCTAGACCGAGTCGTGGATTATCTTCTTACATAACTAAGCAAGCACCCGCGATTTATCGCACCACCTACCGTGCAACTTCTCGACAAGGTCATCTTTCTCACTGGCGGTGCCACAGGTATTGGGCTGGATTGCGCTAAAGCCTATGCGGCTCAGGGCGCGCAGGTGGTGATCGCGGACCGGGAAGCCAGGGCACGCCACCCCGCAGAAACCGGCACGAGCTGCGATCTTAAACCTTAGTTGAACGCCCTATGCCACCCACTCCCCCATCGCCCAGATTCCAAGACCGCCACGCCATCGTGACCGGAGGCGGCTCCGGAATTGGCCAGGCCATTGCCGAGCAACTGGCCATTGAAGGCGCGATTCTCTACGTGCTGGAACTTCGCCCGGAGGTAGGTGAATCCACGGCCACACGAATTCGTGAACGCGGCGGGCAAGCTCAGGTGATTACATGCGATGTCGCTGACCCAGATTCGGTCGGGCAGGCCTTTGCGCGAATTCCCCGCGTGGATGTGCTGGTGAACAACGCAGGAATCGCCCATGTCGGCACGGTTCTGACCACGACCCCAGCCGATCTAGACCGACTCTATTCAGTCAATATCAAGGGCGTCTACAACTGCCTGAACCGTGGCGTCGCGAAGATGGTGGAACAGGGCGGCGGCGTGGTCCTTAATATCGCCTCCATCGCCTCGAAGATCGGGATTCCTGATCGCTTTGCCTACAGCATGACCAAGGGTGCAGTTCTGGCCATGACGCTGTCCGTGGCACGGGATTTTGTCCAAAAGAAGATCCGTTGCAACTGTATTTGCCCCGCGCGGATTCACACGCCGTTTGTCGACGGATTTCTCACGGCCAATTATCCCGGTCGCGAGGCCGAGGTATTTGAACAGTTGGCCGCCACCCAACCGATTGGACGTATGGGCACCCCGGACGAGGTGGCGCACTTGGCCGCCTTCCTCTGCTCCGAGCAGGCCGCCTTCGTCACCGGATCGGCCTATGATTTGGACGGCGGATTTACTTTGCTTCGATAACCCCACACCCTAAACCAACTCCACTATGAAACTCTTTCGATTCGGCCCTGCAGGCTCTGAAAAATGCGGCGTTATTCTCGCCGATGGCAGTCGCCTGGATGTGTCCGCCCAATTCCCGCACTACGACGAAAACTTCTTCCAGAACGATGGGCTGCTAAAATTGGCTGGGGCCGTTGACTTGGACCGTGGTGCGTTTCCGATTGTTCCCGAAGAGGTGCGTTACGGAGTGCCCATCGCACGCCCTAGCAAGATCGTTTGCATCGGCCTGAACTACGTCGATCACGCCCATGAAACCAACGCCAAAATCCCGAAGGAACCGATCCTCTTTTTCAAATCGACGACGGCCCTCACCGGCCCGAATGACGGGCTGCTGATTCCGCACGACTCGGTAAAGACCGATTGGGAAGTGGAGCTCGCCTTGGTTATCGGGAGGGTCGCGCGACGTGTGAGTGAAGCCGATGCCCTGGCGTACGTGGCCGGTTACGCGCTGCACAATGATTACAGCGAGCGAACCTGGCAGATCGAACGTGGCGGTCAATGGGTCAAAGGCAAAAGCGCCGATACCTTCGCTCCTCTAGGGCCGTGGCTGGTGACTTGCGACGAGGTGCCTGAACCTCAGAAGCTGGCCTTATGGCTTACCGTAAACGGGCAAAAAATGCAGAACGGAAACACGGCGAACATGATCTTTGGCTGTGCGCACCTGGTCCATTACGTTAGCCAATTCATGACCCTGCTTCCGGGTGATGTTATTTCCACGGGCACGCCGGCGGGAGTTGGCCTGGGCATGAAACCGCCTCTTTATCTGAAGCCCGGCGACGTCATCGAATTGGGGATCGACGGGCTCGGCACACAAAAGCAATTGGCGATAGCTGACTCAGACCATTCATAGAGCGCTAGAGCCAAAGATCGGAATGCGATTCTACGCCTTCCGCACGAAACAGGCTTTCAAGCCAATGGCGCTTCCTTCAATTGAGCACGAGATCTCGTGATCACCATCGACGAGGCGGATGCTTTTGACCTTCGTTCCGCCTTTGAGAACACCGGAGCCACCCTTTAATTTTAGGTCTTTGATCAAGGTCACGGAATCGCCGTCGGCCAGAGCGGTGCCATTGGCGTCTTTCACCACACGCGGGCCCTCTGGCGCAGCTTGGCGCTCCCATTCATGACCGCAGGTGACGCATTCCCACTTTTCCGCATGCTCCAAGACATCGCTCATCTCACACATGGGACAATTAGGTTTGCTCATGAGTGAGACATTAGCCCAGGTAATAGCGGGAAAGCAATCACACCGATTGGCGGGGTCGGTGTCTCTCAACATGTTTCCATGTCGACCTTGTGGAGACATGGGTTACGTGTTGACAGTGAGTGGCTTACAGTGATTTCGGTTCGTTCTAACTAATCACTCCACGTCTGTAGAGCCGCCTTCATTCTGGTGACACCAGCGGGGATGCAGGTGATGCTCCAGTTTCAAGTGATCCAGGACCCGACCGACAACTGTATCGACGAGGTCGAGCACCGTTTGCGGTTTATGGTAGAACGCGGGAATGGCCGGGATGACATCGGCACCGGCCTCCAGCAGCGTCACGATGTTTCGCGCTTGGATGAGATTCCACGGTGTTTCGCGCGGAACGATGATCAATTTGCGCCGTTCTTTTAGAAACACATCGGCTGCGCGGGTGATGGTGGAGTCGGAGATGCCGTGGGCGATTCGCGCCGCTGTGCCCATGGAACAGGGGATGACCACCATTCCATCGAAATGTGCGGAACCGCTAACGCACGGCACCTGCATGGTGCGATCGTTGTAAACGGTGAACGATTCGGGAATTACCAGCTTTCCCGTCTCGGCAAGGGCCACCTCTTGCGCGTGTTGGCTGAGGATGACTTGAACTTCGGGTTTTGTGCTGTGCTTGGCCAGCAGAGCGAGCAGACGTTGTGCGTAGAGGGAACCGCTGGCTCCGGTGATGGCGACGACGAGCTTCATGTACGCCAAGGTACGGCCAGACGGCGGGTGGGGCAAATTCGATTCATTAAGATCGCTTATAATTACGCCATCAGCTCAGACAGCAGCACGATTACCCCGGCCCGGCTATCGACACCCAGTTTATCGAAAATCGCCTCAATGTGGTTGTCGACGGTTCGCTTGCTAATTTCTAGGATGCTCGCGATTTGCGCGTTGGTTTTTCCCTGCGCCAGCCACGTCAAGACCTGTGCGCGCCGAGGCGAAAGTCCGAGCGTGGCCACCGCTTCCAACGATGGCTGGTGATTGCGCCGCTTCAGGGTGATCAAATGAAGGCTTTCGCTCTGATAGGCATGAAAATGACAGATCAATGAGGCCGTCGCTGTTCGAATGGCGAGGGGCGGTTGAAGGTTGAATTGATCGCCATCAAAGTGCGCTTTCATCCAATCGGTGATCACCTCCGGCAGTCCACTGTGGACTGGAGCGATGAACTCGCTCAGCAGTAGGAGCGCCCTGGGAGAATGCTCGTAGAGGCCGAAGTTTGAGGTCACCCAGATCGATTCACTCTCGATCGCGGAGAGTGTGGCTTGTGCCCGTTCCAGGCGGTCCTGCTGTTGCTGGCGCAGGGCGACGTTTCGGTACGCACATTCCAGATGCGGAGAGAAGAATTCAAAGATCGCCTTTTCTGTTTCGTTGTAGTCACGATCGTTGCGATTACATGTCATTAGAACCAGTTTCGGCCCGAGCGAAAAAATGTAGTAGAGCTGATTTTCACAAAAGTTCGCTTTGGAAAACAGAGAGGTGTACCCGCACGCATCGGAGTATTTGGAGTCTAACGTCTCACTTAATCGGCGAACTTGTCTCGCTTTTGCCAGGTCCAGGACCCCATTCGTGATGTGAGGATGCCGCTCTCGGTGATCAATGAGGACCGGCAACGCCTTTACGAAATTAACCTGCGCCTCCTGATGCGATGAGGCAAGGAACCGAAATCCTCCCACGGGATCTTCAGACGTGTAGTGGACCACGTCCGAGGTGATGAATTGCTTCAAGAGTTCGACTGAAAGCTGGGTCAACGCCGAGATATTTCCCGCGCCGTAAATCACAGGAATGGCGTTCGATAGCTTGCGGATTTGGCTAGAAGTGAGGGGCTCGGCAGTCATAAATGCGTGGGATATTTGGAGCGATCTGAAGTCTTGATTACCAGCCAAAATACTGCCGAGTATAGGTATTTCTACGGATTGCGAAAAATCGGCCGCAAAATGATACTCCTCGCCCATCAACCAACTTGTACAGGAGGACATGTATGCACGAGCGGCCATTTAAAACTCATCTGATTTCATCCCTAGAACTTTGTAAACAAGGCAAGTACCCAGAAGCCACGATGGAGGCGCAAAAAGCGATCGAACATGACCCGAAGGATTACCGCGGATACTTGGCGCTTGCAGCGGGTTGTCGCGAACTCAAAAATCTCGATGCCGTGAGGGCGAATCTCTACAAAGCGTTGGAAGTGGCGACACTTGGCGATCAAAATTTGATCCAGATCTTGATTGAAGCTCAGCCGGAGTAGGATTCGTTGGGCTTTGTCGGCGAGGGCCTATTTGTTAGTGTGTCGGGATGAACCGTTGCTTGCCCTTGTTATGGATCGGACTTCTCTTCGCGGTCGCTAACATCGCACTCGCCGCTCCGACACCCATTCCCGCCCGGCCGGCCGATCCTTCTCAACCGATATCAGCCCTGCCTGTGCCGGTGGCTCCGCAAGAAGTGCCCGTCGCTCCCGCCGTAGTTCCGGTGGCACCTCAAGCCACTCCGGAGACAGCACCTAACTCCACTCCTGCGGATGCGACTACGACCGGTCCTTCCGTAATTCTCGTAGCCGATTTTAGCTTGCGAAAGGTGGTGCCAGAGTTGGTGCAAAATTGGGTCGATACGGAGGAGCTTCCGGTCAAGGTTGTCGTCCAGTTTCGGACGGCAGGCGCGACGCGCGATCTGGTCCAGAAGGGTGCTGACGGCGACATCGTGATCTCGGCGAACGCAGGGGATGTCGTTGAATTAGCGAATACCGGTCTTCTGCATCGGGACGGTCAGCAGACCCTCGCGCGAAATGAATTGGCGGTGATCGGTCGGCACCCCGTTATTCGCGATGAAGATTCTGATTGGTGGGATTTAGTGGGCAAGGAATGGCGGCATGTGGTGGTCGCGGATGGCGACGTTTCCCAATTGGGGCGCATTTCCCTCCAGGCGCTCAAGGCCCATGATTTAGCCGATCCCGAAGCCCTGAAACGCGTGCGAGTCATCGCTCCGAACGAGGCGCTCGTGCTCTCGCGGCTTGGCTCGACGCAGGCCGACGCGGCGTTAGTCTACAAAACCGATTTACTGGGCGTGCAGATGCCTGGATTTGAGCCCTTTACGATGAAGCCGACCGATTCAGCTCCGGTGCTTTATACGGGTGCCGTAACGAGTCGAGCCAAAGACACCGCACTCTGCGAACGCTTTCTCACGTATTGCGTGAGCGACGAGGCCCGCGCCGTGTTTAAGAAGTACGGGTTTGAGTTGCCCTGAGCGCATGCATTTAGATTATTGAATTGTTGTGATATCATAAACATATCAAAAGGAGGGTTTGCCTTTTAACTCGTTTTCCATGAGTTTTTGTTCATGTCGTTTGCACAAGCAAAGCTAAAAGCCCTGCTAAAAGGGCGAAGCGGTCCCTTCATCGAAGCGGTGATTTATGGGCTGTGTGCAGGCCTCGCTGTGGTCGTTTTCGAGGAATCGATCAATTTGATGTATCACCACGTTTTGGCTCCCATGGCTCAGTGGAGTACGGGTGCGTTTTTGCTGGGCAGCCTTCTTTTAATCGTCGGGACCTCTTTAGTGGCCGGGTTCTTACTCAGCATTTATGCGCCGGAAGCGGCAGGAAGCGGGATCCCGCAGTTGAAAGTCGCGTTTTGGAAAGACTTTGGTTATGTGCCGTTTCGTGTTGTTTGGGTGAAGCTCATCGCCGGGGTATTATCGGTGGGCGGCGGGTGCAGTCTCGGTCGCGAAGGGCCATCGGTTCAGTTAGCGGGTGCATTGGCGTCGAATGTCGCGGGGTGGATGGGCACAGCGAAGAACGGTCGACGCCGGGCATTGGCGGCGGGTGCCGCGGCGGGCTTAGCGGCAGCGTTTAACACGCCGATTTCAGCGGTGGCATTTGTTCTGGAAGAGGTGCTGGGCGATTTGAACAGCCCCCTGCTCGGCAGCGTGGTCGTGGCCTCCGTCCTCGGCGCATTCACCGTCCACACCTTTCTGGGAAGTCACCCGGCGTTCTCCCTGCCCATGGTTGAAGGCGCCACCTGGCGAGGCATGCTCTTGGTGCCCGTGGTCTCGCTGGCGGCCGGTTTTTTAGGGGTGTGGTTTCAACGCTTAACACTGGGGCTTCGCGTGCAATGCAGGGTGAATCGCGTGATTGCGCGCGTGCCTGAATGGCTGCGTCCAGCCGTCGGAGCCTTGCTCACCTGGATGATCGCCGTCTCGGTCTTTCTCACGTGCGGGCGACTGGGCATTTTTGGTCTCGGCTATGACGATTTAATGGACGCGTTTAAAGGCAACGTCAGTGCCAAAATCGCAGTGGTTTTATTGGGCGGAAAATTCTTGGCGACCGTGTTTTCATTTGGCACCGGCGGATGCGGTGGAATCTTCGCGCAATGCCTTTTCTTCGGCGCGATGCTTGGCTGTTGCGTGACGGGTTTAGCAGGGATGCTTGGGTTTCCGCTGGGGCAGGAAGATCGGCTGCTTTTGATGATCATCGGGATGAGCTCGTGCCTCGGGGCAGTCGTGCGAGCGCCCTGCACCAGCATTTTGATCGTGTTCGAAATGACTCGGCAATTCTCGCTCGTGCCGATGTTGTTCGTGGGCGGGATCTTGAGCCAGGCGTTGGCGCGAAGAATCGAGCCCAGAAGCTTTTACGATCAGGTGCTCGTGAATGAAGGGCACCAAATCACGACGATCAAACCGCCACGTGATTTCCGTGAATGGCAGAATTATCCCGTCTCCGCAATCGCGAGTTTTACACCGCTCATTTTGCGAAGTCTGGATGCCTCCGTCCTCGCAGAAGCGTTAGCGAACTCGCCGTACGGGCGATTCATTTATCAGGGCGAAAGCGGCCCGCCCGGCATCGTGGTGCGTGCCGAAGCCGAGCGCGCCGTGAAAATGAAAATGAAGGTGGAGGCTTACCCGGTTCCTGTTTGCCTACGTACGGAAGCGGTTCGGGAGGCACAGCAGAAATTGGTGGAGAGCATCCACGGAATCGCCGTTGTGGTGGAAGAGAGCGGGAAAGTGGTGGGCGTGGTGACACTGCATGATCTGCTGCGCGCGCAGCAGAATTTCTCGGAGCGTGGAGATTGATTTGAGCTGTGCACAGAAACTGGTTTTTTCCGGCAAAGTGAGGCATCTTTTGCCGCATGCAAGAACCGCGCGAGCAGACCTTGGCCGAAGAGTGGGCGAGTGGGATTGTCCACGGGCTGGCCGTTCTGGCTTTACTCGCCGGAACGCCGTTTCTGATCCTAGCAGCGGCTGAACGCGGGGCTACAGCAGTGGCGGGAGTCTCCGTTTTCGCCGCGACCGCCCTCCTGCTTTACTTTTGCTCGACGATGTACCATCTCCTGCCGAACGGCTCGGCCAAGACATTGTTCGATCGCTTCGATCATTGCGCGATTTTCCTTTTGATCGCGGGCACCTACACGCCGTTTTCACTAACTGCTCTGATGGGTTGGCAGGGCTGGACCTTGTTCGGAATGATTTGGGGAGCGGCGGTGGTGGGGATCGTTTCGACGCTCTTCCCGAAGCTGTGTAATCATTGGGTGAAACTGACGCTCTACTTAGGCATGGGCTGGATGGTTCTGCTGTTCATACGGCCGATGTGCGCGCATCTGGGATGGGCGGGGATGAGCTGGCTCATTGGGGGAGGCGCAGCTTACTCGCTGGGAGTGTTTTTCTACGCGAATTCGGGACCGCGCTATTGGCATTGCATTTGGCATGTTTTCACGGTCGCTGGTACAGCCTGCCATTTCTTCGCGATCCTGTGGTATGTGGTGGGGCAGCGGACGGTGATCCCTTGAGACGACTGGAAACTTTCGATTGACTGCTCAGCTCTCGCAAGCAGGATTTTGGCGTGCCAAGTTCTGTTACGATCCCTTCTGCATCGCTCTTTAAGCGTGTGATTTCCTTCGACGAATCGGGGATTCAGGACGGATCGGTGCGCATTGAGTATAATGACGTCACCGATCTACGAATGTTTGGTACGGACTGGTACGTGAACAGAATGTACGAGGGCCGTTGGTGGGTCATCGAAATCGAGTCTGAAAAGAAGTCGATTAAAGCCCGGTTTAACGGGAAACCTGCCACGCCCGCCCACGAGGCCTTCGACCAGATTTGCGCCCTCGTTCACCATCACGTGACGCCGAAACTGATCAATCGAGTGGTTGCGATGATTCGGGATCCAAAAGCCGATTTTATGTTTGGTCCGGTGCGACTGACACATGCCGGAATCTCGAAATGCCTCTGCTGGCCCATCTGGGCTACGCTGGATTGGAGCGAGTTTGCAGAATGTCGTTGGCAGGGGACGCGCATTCTCATTCAACAGAAAAAACCGACCTGGGCGGTGCCCGTCTGGTGGAGCGGGCCGTACACCGTAAACATGGGTTGCGTGTTCGTTCAGGTGGTAAACGCGTGTCATCGCGCCCGCGTTCTGGGTGAAACGAAAACGGTTGTTGCCAAGGGACCTCCACCTAAGGCGATCAGCACGTCCCCCGAGTTTGCTGCCGCTAAAATCATCCTCACAGACCGACCATTTTACACTTCCGATTACGGATTCGATCCCATCATGTTTTCAATCGCTGCAGTCGCTTGCTGGGTTGCCTCGCTAGTGGCTGCGGGCGTAATGAGTGCCTTATATGTGAGCGGGCTCTATTTGTTCATCGTCGTCCCGGCTCTCATCTCACTTGGGCTGCGGATCATCTTGATGCTGGGGTTGCGGATCTCGAATTGCCGTAATCCGATTCTTGGAGTCCTTCTTGGCATTTCGTGCGGCTTGATCTGCTTCTTCGGAAGATTTCTATTCACCATGCTTTGGCAAGATCCCTATTCGATTTTGCGCCTGGATCAATTCTTCAGCTATGTGCTCGACTCCACTCTTAGTATGAAGACCTACCATGGGGCAGGAGAGGCGGAGCACGATTCGTTTGGCGCCG
Organism: uncultured Verrucomicrobiae bacterium; assembly: GCA_963743595.1. GTDB lineage: Bacteria > Verrucomicrobiota > Verrucomicrobiia > Methylacidiphilales > UBA1321 > CAVURW01. The sequence continues at coordinate 8,487 of CAVURW010000158.1, read as the reverse complement.
TATTGATCACGTGCCTCGATTTTCTCCTGATCATGTGGGTGACGGGCTGGTCGTGTTTAAACCAATCGCGTGCGGCTTGGTGCCACGAATGCAAAGACTGGATGAAACGGGAGGTCGTCCGCACGAACGCAGGAACAACGGCTCGTTTCATCATGGCCTTCTCCAGCCTGGACCCCGCGACGATTCGCGGTTTCCTTTACTACCGTACGGCCAGATCGAATCGCGTCCACACCCGGATCATGGTCGAATATTCGCCTCAATTCACCGGTTCCGAACCGGCCCAAGTCTTCTTGAGTGTGGGCGAATATCAGTACGAGACGATGTTCAGCATCCCCTTCCCGAAGAAAGGTGAGATTTATCGAGTCAAGTTCACTCGAAAGGAGATCGAGAGGGTGTTGAAGATCTTCACTTTTGAGCCGCGCACGTAATCGTATCAAAACGAAGCACGCAACTTTTTCACTTTCTTCCCCAGTGCGGAAGCGAGTTTCTTGGGTAGATCCGTTTTGCGTTGCAGGCTCATGGAGAGCACGGAATTGAGGCAGCGGAAAAAGGCGGTTTCGGTGGTTTCGTTTACGGAGACCAGCTCGGATTGGGCGGCGGCGTCGAGCCCCACGATCTCGGCCCAGATGGCCTGGTAACGAGCGGGGTTGTGGGTTTGACGTCCGGCGACTTGGGACAGCACGCTATCAAGCGCCGTGTGAGTGGTGTGTGCGGCGTGCAGCCGGGCAAAATCGGAGGTGGTGCTTTGCCACTCTTGCCCGTGAAGCTGGGTCTCTTGAAAGATCGATTGTTCCAGCGCGGTGAGCTGTCGTCCGAGCCTTTGGCTGTTATGCGATTGCGCCAGCGACCACCCATTTTCTGAGGCGAGCCGAGCATAGGTGAGGGCTTCAATGCGTGGGCGAAGCATGGGAAGGAGTTGATCCGGCGAGAGCTCCATTCCAGCATCTCGGGCCTGTCGCAGAAGGACCGCAGCCGTTTCGCGCCAGATTGCCATGAATTTGTCGCGATCGACGACTAAGTGCGGGGTTGAGAGAGCACCGTCTCCCAGAACGCGGGTCTTCGGGTTTTCGTTAAGGCGCTTCCGTTTTTTGGCTGATTTCAGGTCACGCGAAAGCTTCAGTTGTCGATAGGTGGCGAGCTCTTCCCGCTTCGTTTTTTGGTCCAGCTGATACTGCGCCCAGTCGGTCATTTCCCGATCTCCCGAAGCGCTGAAAACGTGAAGATGCCGAAGTCGTGGCCGTCGCCCCAAACCGGGCGGAACCCGTAGCCGCCGACCCACTCGAATGAGGACATCAAAAAGCTTTTCGGCAGTAGGGGCAGTTGCTGGGGTTTTACGACATGGCCCATCACGTCCGGCTCGCCCTTACACCACGCGCAGGGGCAGGCGCGTCGCAGCTTTTCTAGCAAAAGGAAAGACTCGGCCTCGTCTGACCAAACAATGACGAGAGCACTCCCGATAATCTCCGTTTGCTTCGGTTGAAACGTCGCCATAGCTTCCCGAAACATAGCGAGTGATTTGGGCATCGACTAGATTTATGTAGGGCGATAATCGGCAGGCTTGATTGTTGACATCACAAAGAAGCGCGCTAGGCGAAGCTAACTGCCCCAACGTCCAATGAGAATGCCCGTTGCAAAAACCAACACGCCGCCGACGACCACCTGAAACGCAGCCGAGAGCAGCGGCGTATCCATGTAGCGATGGCGAATCCAGGCGATGATAGCGAGCTCCACAACGACAATCGCCATGGCGACCTCCATGGCCAGGTAAAAATCGGAGATCAAGAAGGGAAGCGTATGCCCCACACCGCCCAGGGTGGTCATGAGACCGCAGACGAGCCCCCGCAACCACGGGTTGCCGCGTCCGCTAATGACCCCGTCATCCGAGAGAGCCTCCGCAAAACCCATGCTAATGCCCGCCCCGATCGATGCCGCCAGACCCACAAGAAACGCGTCCTCCGTCCGGTGCGTGGCGACCGCTGCGGCGAAGACTGGGGCAAGCGTGGATACCGAGCCATCCATGAGACCCGCCAGTGACGGCTGAACGATCTGTAGAACGAACCGCCGCCGTTCCGATTCGTCCTCTTCCTGGCGCGCCCCAGACCGCACCTGTTCGTCATTCAAGGCGACCGCAGTCTCCGAGTGGCGACCCTCCTCAGCGGCGAGATCGCCTAGCAGCTTGCGAACTTCTGTGTCGTCTGCACGCGACGCCGCCAGACGATAAAAATTAGCGGCTTGATCTTCCATGGCCTGGATCTGACGACGGATCATGGCTACCGTGAGAACGGAGTTCAGCCAAAGCGGCGACCTCCGAATGAAACCCCGGATATCTTCGCGACGAATGAGCGGGATATGCTTGCCGAAACGCGCTTCGAAAAGATCAATCAACTTGCGGCGGTGGTTGTCTTCCTCATCGTGCATGGCGGCCAGCACCTTCGCCGTTTCCGGATAATCTTGGCGGACGCGCTCGGCCAGATCCGAATAGATTCGCCCGTCTTCCTCTTCCGACTGAATGGCGAGAGCGAGGATTTCCTTTTGGGTGAGTTCTTGAATCGTTTTGGACATTCTACCGCTAAACTAGAGCAACGGACCATCAATGCAAATGAACTTTTCTCTCCGGTTGATCTGATCAACTTCTGGGGAATTGAACCAACGGCCCTGAGGTATTTAAATCCGCGTTGGCTGCGCCTGCCACTCGTTATACGTGGAGCGAATTCCCTCGCCTAACTCGATTTCCGGGGCCCATCCGAGGGCGGAGATTTTCGAGATGTCGAGCAGCTTGCGCGGTGTCCCATCGGGCTTGGTCAAATCCCACTCGAGCTCGCCTTTGAACCCGACCACCTCTTTTACTAAAAGCGCCAATTCCTTGATGGTCACATCGTTCCCGCACCCGATATTGATCAGCTCGGGCGAGTCGTAGTTTTCCATGAGCATGAAGCACGCTTTCGCGAGATCATCCACGTGCAGGAACTCGCGCCGGGGCGAGCCGCTGCCCCAAATCGTAATCGTGGGTTGCTGGCTCACATGCGCCTCGTGGAACCGCCGTATCAGGGCGGGCAATACGTGGGAGGCCTTCGGATCGTAGTTATCGCCCGGGCCGTAGAGATTCGTCGGCATCACAGAGATGTAACTGGCGCCATATTCTTTCGCGTAATATTGGCACAGGCGCACGCCGCAGATCTTGGCCAATGCATACCCCTCATTCGTCAATTCCAGCGGGCCGGAAAGCAGCGAATCTTCCTTGAGCGGTTGCGGTGCCATTCGGGGATAGATACACGAGCTGCCCAGAAACAGGAGCTTGCGCACGCCCACAGAATACGAGCTTTGGATGATGTTCATCTGCATGCGCAGGTTCTCGGTTAAAAACTCTACGGGAAACTGGCTGTTGGCCAGGATGCCACCCACACGTGCGGCGGCCAGAAAGACGTAGGCCGGCTTGGTCTCCTGGAAAAACGTGGAGACCTCGGATTCCTTCGTTAAATCGAGTTCGGATCGGTTGCGAACCAAAATATTCGTGAAACCCTTCGCACGCAGCAGGCGGACCAGTGCGGAACCAACCATTCCACGATGGCCAGCCACAAAAATCGGGGCGTTCAAATCATTCATCATCGGCATAAAAGAGAAGCCGGTAGGGTCGTCTTGATCGGTGTGGCTGTCGAGACAATTACGCCCACGTACGGGGGACCCGTTGCGTGATTTGCGCGACTAATTCAGCGGGCAAACCGACCTCTTCCGGCCAACCGCGCGTGTACCCTTCGCCGGGCAATTTCTTGGTGGCGTCGAATCCGATGTGCGTGCCGATGTTCGGGAAAGTCGTGGCGTGATCGAGGCTATCGCACGGCCCTTTGATGAACTGCGTATCGCGCTGCGGATCGATGTTCGCGCAGAGGTGAAACAGCACGTCGCTGGTATCGTGCACGTTCACGTGCGCATCCACCACCACGATGATTTTTGTGAACATCATTTGGCCCATACCCCAGAGTCCGTGCATGATTTTATAGGCTTGGTAGGGGTACTGTTTTTTGATGCTGACAAAGACGAGATTGTGGAAAACGCCCTCAGCCGGGAGCGCCATATCCACCACCTCCGGGAAGTTCATTTTCAGAATCGGGAAGAAGATGCGGACGCTGGCGTGACCGATGTAGAGATCTTCCATGGGCGGCTTGCCCACCACCGTGGCGGGATAAATGGCATCCTGCCGATGGGTGATACAGGTTACGTGGAACGCCGGGTAATTATCGATCGGCGTGTAAAATCCGGTGTGATCGCCGAACGGCCCTTCCGGACGCAGCGGTTCCTTCGGATCGATGTAGCCTTCGATGACAAAATCCGAGTGCGCCGGTACCTCGAGATCGATCGTTTCGCATTTAACGAGCGGCACGGAACGTTTCCGCAGAAACCCGGCGAGCAACACTTCGTCTAAACCATCCGGCATCGGGGCTGTCGCGCAGAACGGCATCACGGGATCGCCTCCTAAACAGACCGCCACCGGCATCCGCTGCCCCGTTTCATAATAACGCTTACCGTGCCGCGCCGCGACCTTGTGCATTTGCCAATGCATACCGGTGGTTTTGCCGTCGAAAACCTGCATCCGGTACATGCCGATGTTGCGCTCGCCGGAATCGGGATCGCGCGTGTAAACGGTGGGCAGCGTGACGAACGGTCCGCCATCGTGCGGCCAACATTTCAAGACGGGTATTGAATCGAGGTCGAACTTGGAAGGCGCATCGCCATCCAGCCGATGGATCACATCTTTACAGGGGCCGGAGGTGACATGTTGCGGGCGGGTGTGGATCACGTCGAAGCCGTTCCGCAGAAGCTCCCAAGCTTGCATCAGTGTTTGGGGCGGTTTGGCCTTGAGCAGGTAGGCGATTTGCGAGGCGATTTGGTCCACATTCTCCACCTGCAACGCCAGCGCCATGCGCTTGTAGGAGCCAAGCGAGTTGATAAGCACGGGAAACGCAGAGATCTGGCCGGAGGGTAGACGCGGCTTTTCAAACAATAGTGCCTTGCCACCACCGGGAGCCTTCATTTCGCGATCCGCGAGAGCGGTGATTTCCAGGGCGGTATCGACCGGCTGTGAAATTCGGATCAGTTCGCCTAATGACTCGAGTTTATCCGCGAACTGGCGCATGGAGGAGAAAGCCATGGTAGCAATATGCCGGAGAACGGGTTCCGATCAAGTGGAAGAGCGATATTAGCATAGGGAAGGATCAGTTGGGCTTATGGAAAATTGGCGGAGTGCGAGATCGGATGTAGTAAAACACGTTGCGATCTACCCAGGAATTTAGATGGGAGGTTGCGACAGAATCCGTTGTCAGGAGCCCCGGCAGGGGCGGGAGAACCATAGACCCGGGTGCAAACCCGGGGTGCTATCAGAAAAAGATCGCTCGTGCCTTTACGGTACGAGCAAAACTCTTCCCCAATCTAGATCTTAACTCAGGTTTAAGCTTTGATCAAAATCTCAAACAGATCAAAGTCGGGAAATGTTCCACTATCCTAACGTCACGATTCGAGACTTTGTTCCACCAACTCATGGTGTTTATAAGGGAACGTTAAAAACAGAGCCAGCAAGTGCGATGCCCATACCGTGGGAAGGAGACACCTTCACAGTGACTGAATGTGCTGACCAATCGGCACTAGGAAGAACGTTTAAATTAAGAAGTGTTACGGTTAACATGGAGACTCAATTCATCTTAAGGGTGCCCGATGGGAATTGGCATCGGGTTAGTTTGAGGATTACGGCGACCGAGTCTTATAACAACAGAGGCGTAGAACCTCAATCTTGCCTACCCTGCGTTTGCTCGTACCTTAAAGGCACGAGCGATCTTTTGTCTGATAGCACCCCGGGTTTGCACCCGGGTCTATGGTCCTCCCGCCCCTGCCGGGGCTCCTGACGACCAGATGTTAGCGTATCAATTGTCGGCTTCGCAGCGAGGGTTTTGCGGCAAAGATGATCGGTTGACATAATGGTTATTGCTCATCCTGTCGGGCTGGGAGCGTTTCGGCACTGACAGCCGGTATTTCAACCGCATGTTCTTACAATCACCCTTCAAAACCCTGGACTGGCGTTTCTCAACGACTCCTGCCACTGTCTGGGCGGAATGAAATACGTACTCCTCACTGGGCTCGCGATTTTCTTCGGGGTATTTTTGATTTATCCTCTGGGCGAACTCGTTGACGGCGCGTTTTTCATCAACGGCCATTTCTCGCTGGCGATCTTTTACATCCTGCTGAAATGGCAGCTCTTCTACGGATCGGTCGAGAACAGCGTCTTCATTGGCGTGATGGCCACCGTGTGTACCTGCCTGGTTTCGATTCCCCTGGCGCTCCTCTTCTCGCGCTACCGCTTTTATGGTTCCGGCACGCTCCAGATGTTGATGCTCATTCCCCTCATCCTGCCGCCGTTCGTGGGTGCCCTCGGCTTGAAGCACATGTTCGCACGTTTTGGAATGGTGAACCTGTTACTCGCGCAGTTGGGAATTGTGCCCATTGAACGGCCCATCGATTGGTTCGGCGGCGGTGGTTTGGCCGGGGTGATTGTTCTCCAGGTCTTGCATCTGTTTCCGGTCCTGTTCATGAGCGCCTCCGCTGCCCTGGCGAACATGGACCAATCGCTCCTGGACGCCGCCGCGAACTTGGGGGCATCCCCGTGGCGACGGTTCCGCACGATCACCCTTCCCCTAGCGATGCCCGGTTTCTTTGCGGGTGCCAGCGTGGTGTTTATCAGCGCGTTTACCGATCTGGGCACGCCGCTCATTTTCAACCTGACCCAGGCCGTGCCTGTGCAGATTTTCCAGGCGTCCGTGAGCCCGATCACCCAGCAGGCCGGTTACGCATTGGTGGTCATGACCCTGGCGATGGTGATGACTTTCTTTCTGCTCATCCGTCGTTTCGGGGAGAGCAATTCCGGGCTAACGCGTCCCAGCACCAGTGTGCCGCAGGTTCAGCTCACCGGCTTCCCCGGCTTCCTGGCATTCACCGTGGTCTCGCTGCTCATATTCATGGCGGTTTTGCCTCATATCGGCGTGGTTTTGACATCGGTGGCCCGGCAATGGTTTTTCACCGTATTACCGACCAGCGTCTCCGGCAAATTCTATGAGGAAGTGTTCTCCAGCACCGTCACCCAACGTTGTGTGCTGAATTCGATCCTCTACTCGACTCTCAGCGCCGGATTCGATTTGGTCGTTGGCCTGATGATCGCGCACCTACTCGTGCGTGAGAAGTTTATCGGCAAATCGGTCCTAGATACGCTGGCGATGTTGCCTCTGGCGGTGCCGGGATTGGTGCTGGCGTTCGGGCTTTTGATGAGCTTCGATTTCCGCGATGGCTCCCCGACCTTCCTGCAATGGTTGAACCCGCGTAAAGACCCCACGTTTCTGTTGGTCATGAGCTACGCGCTGCGGCGGTTGCCCTACATGGTGCGCTCGGCCTACGCAGGTTATCAGCAGTACCCGGTCTCGCTGGAGGAGGCGTCGTACAATCTGGGGGCGGGTCGCTTGCGGACCATTTGGAAGATTACTCTGCCACTCCTGGCACCGAGCCTCATTGCGGGCGGCATTCTCACGTTCTGCTATTCCATGCTCGAGGTGAGCGACAGCCTCATCCTGGCGCAATTGCCCCGCTACGCGCCGATCACCCGCGGCATCTACGATCTCCTGGGCCGACCGACCGCCGACTCAGCGAATCTAGCCTGCGCGTTCGGCGTGTTATCGATGGTCTTGCTCGCAGCGGGGATGATGCTGAGCGGTAGGATCTTGGGCCGAAATTTCAGCAGCATGTTCAAGATGTAGATCGTGTTAAAAAATTGTTACTTCGTTTAAAGCTCAGGCGTCGTATCGTTTTGAAGTGGACGCGATCGACGGTATAACCGACCCCGAGCTTGCGGATTGCCTCGAGCTCGCCAAGCAAGAGGATCCGATGGCACTCCAGAAGCTTGTCGGATATATGCAACCGATTGTCGCTCGCATCGCCCGCTCTAACTTGCCTACAAAAACGGATTTGGATGACTTGGTTCAGGTGATTCTGGTCAAAGTGCTCTCGCACCTGAACCAATACTCGGCTCAAGCCCCTTTCCACCATTGGATCTCCCGAATCGCTGTGAATACCTGTATCAATGCCCTGCGCTATGAGCGCCGCCGACCGGAATTGCGCCACGCTGATCTCTCGGAAGAGCAGGTGGAGGTGCTCGATTTGCTGGGGAGCTCGGCCAAGTCACAAGAGATCGCGCATCACGCTGCCGCCCGCGAGCTCACGCAGCTCTTGCTGGATTCCCTAAAGCCGGAGGATCGCGTGATCATGAGCCTGGCGTTCTTGGAAGGCTACAGTTTGGCTGAAGTGGGAGACATAATGAAAATGGGCGAGGGTGCTGTTAAGATGCGCATCGCCCGGGCTAAAACGAAAATGAAAGCGACTTACGATCGGTTGCAGCAAAGCGAGAAAACCCTGAGGATATCATGACAAATCAACACGAATATGACCCCATTAGAC
>CAVURW010000157.1:0-8379 GCA_963743595.1 uncultured Verrucomicrobiae bacterium | reverse complement strand
CGTACATCAGCCGCTCATAATTCTGCCGCTCTGCGCGATTGACAGGCGTCTCAATCAAATTATCGGGCTCACTGCTGGCTTGAAGTTGAACCAGCGGCTGCCCGCCTAGTTGCGAAACAATGCGCGGGAAGGCACCGAATTTGAACCCGATTGGTCGAAACATAAACGGAATCACCACCGCCTGCCACTCCAGGCCCTTCGCTTTAAAGCTGGTGAGCAGTTGCACCGCGTTTTGAATTTCGTCATCCACTTCGTCCGGGGAATGCATGGAATCGCGCAGTTCCTGAGCCATTTCACTCCACGTGGAACCTTGCGCGGATCGCTCGAAAATGAGCGCCATCAAATCATCCAAATCGCGATCGGCGTTGTCATCCTCGACTGCAGTTAAACGCTCGCGTAATCGCGTCTCTCGAATCAATTCGTCCGCCGCGCGGTGGAGCGGAATTCGCTGACACTTGATGGAGAGATCTGATAAATGCTGGAGGATATCGTGAATCAATTCGCCGCTGGACGAAGCCTCGCCATGGCGTCTTTTCGACGACTTACTCACGAAGAGATCGAGTCGCAAAAAATCGCCATCTCCACCGGTAAACAGCGCTAAATCGTGATCTGAAATACCAAAGATGTCTCGTAAAACGCCCGATACTTCAAACGAATCCCCAGGGTGCGCTAAAATCCAAAAGAGCGCGGTGAACCATCGATAGGCCGCGCGATCCGCACGTGTCTCCGCAGTGGAGTGAACCTGGACGGGAATGCCCGCCTGAACAAACGCGACCTCCAACTCTTTTAACCATGCGACACGTGGGCAAAGAATGGCTACTTGCTTCCACGAATCGGCGTTGAGTCCGCTAAAGCCCATTCGCTTGAATTGCGCAGCCAACTCCTGCGCTTCTTGTTCCACGGTCATCTCAACAGTAGGCGGTTCGCTATCGGAGCCCGATTGCCGTGGCAATTCCGGGCAACTCCATCGTTGGACAAGGCCTGAATCGACTCCTGGACGAGGAACGAGCGGCACAAAGGCAGCCTGCTCTTCAGCTCCGTCCAGGATCACGGGGAACACGCTGTTAACGAAGTCGACAATCGCGAGATCGCAACGAAATGTGACTTGAAAAATGGCCTCAGCGCCATTTAGCGAGTTGATCAATTCCTCGTGAACACGCCGGTAATCTTGCGAATTTGCGCGCGCGTTATAAATCAATTGCTGGAAATCACCCACCACGCAAATCGTCTGGCCTGGAACGGGTCCACCGTCCCGCCGCCAACCGGCCGCGCGGAGCAAAACTTCGAACTGTTGCGCGTCGGTATCTTGCGCTTCATCCAACAGAATGATGGGCGGTTCGTGGCCGAGTTCTTCCTGAACATCCGGCACGTCCAGAAGCCGACACGCCTGTTGTACTTGGTCATCATAATTCAGAAATCCGCGCTGAAACCGGTACTCAGCAAAAGCATTCGCCACCAGCCGTCCGTAGCGTAACAGCGATTGCTCTAAAAAGAGGTGCAGAGGCTGAAAAGCGCTTTGCCAACGCTCGCAAAAATCGCGATCTGCGGATCGAGGTGCATCCGGGAGCGGCGTCCAGCCGGTTTTTTCACGTAGGGCCAATTCCCAAGATCGAAGCTCGTCCTGCTTCCGTTTGATTGCAGGCCGGGCTCTTGGATTTGGCGAGAGATAGTCTTTGATCCGGGTGAAATTCAGGCTGGGAGGCGACACCGGTTCAGGGACGGGGCCCGGCGGTAACCCTTTTGCAAAACGATACACCGCATCTACCTCGATTACTCGAAACAACTGCTGCGCGAATTGCAGCTCGTCACCTAATGCGCGAAACTCTTTGCTGTTAAGAAACGCTTCCCACAACTCATCTTGCTCCCGGCGACTGGGTACGCGGGCGCGCGCAGGCAAACCCAATCGATCTCCAAAGCGCTGGATCAAACGCAAACAATAGCTGTGTATCGTCCCAAAAAAAACTTGGTCGAACGCCCGTTGAACGCTGGCTGCCAAACCGGCTTCTTGCACCGCAACGCGTGCACGAATTTGCATCTCGCGAGCCGTGCGGACGGAGAAGGTGACCACAGCCATTCTCGGCAAAACCTGAGCGGAATCATGGCGTCGGCAGATCGCTAAAATCCGATCGACCAGCGTCCGTGTTTTGCCCACGCCCGCAGGCGCGATGACCGAGAAATGGGTGCCCAGCTCTTCAGTAAAGGCGCGCCTGGCGGAAGAGTCGGGAAGCGTGGTCATGCGCCATCAGACTAACACGACGTTGAAAGGGACGAAGAGCGCTCGAGGTGTCGACAAAACTACTGCAGTCAATGACAGCTTCCAAGGAGGGTTCCGTGTGATCTCCAGACCGCTCGTGCCTCTATGGTACGAGCACAATCAACTAGTGAGTAGCAGGAGTTGCCGGTGCCGGAGTCGCTGCGGGAGCGGCCGTCGGCTTGGTCGACGTATGAGCAACCACAACCTTCGTGGCGTTGCGGGTTGCGTCACTGGTCTTTGGGTAGTAAACCGTGACTTTCATTCCAACCTGGAGATCCGCAAACGCGCCATCAGTACCATCTGCCTTAACAATTTTGGTGTCGGCTCCAACAACGTACGTGTGCGACTTCGTGGTGCTCAACGTGAAGGTTGTCGTGGCTACATCGATCGATTTGATGGTTTGTGTGGAATGAGAGATCGAAGTAGCCGTCGTTGTCCCAGCGGGAGGAACCGGAGTCGGCGAAGGAACCGGAACTTGAGCGTAAGCACCAAGAACGGTTGCGGAAAGGAGGGTGGCAAGCACGAGGGAGCGGATATGTTTCATATGTTTACGAGTAGCTTCTAACAGCAGTTTTCAAAATGAAAAGAGGAATTTGCAAGTGAAAGAACAGCAATTCTGTTGGAAAACTGGCGAATTTGATCCGGCAAGTTGTCCCGTGTTCATTCCTTTTCGAGTAATAAGACGACCTTGCTTAACTTACTGCGTACGCAAAAATAGCCGTGGGAGTTTTGCGGTAGCCTGCTAACCTTATCCTACAAAACAATCCGCTACGATGACCATTATCCTTCGCAAAACGTTCGACTTCGAAGCCGCACAATCGCTACCGAGCTTCCCGCAGGGACATAAGTGCCGGGGCATCCACGGCCACAGCTTTAAGGTGGCTATTTCCGTAAAAGGGACCGTCGATCCGGAATCCGGCATCGTTTACGATCACGCCAAGATCTCCGATGCGATGCGTCCCATCCTTAAAGAACTCGATCACTCCTACTTGAACGATATAGCCGGATTAGAAAAGCCGACCATTGAACTCATGTGCCACTGGCTTTGGCAAAAACTCGAACCGCAATTGCCGGGTCTTTACGAGATCGAGCTCCACGAAACACCACGCGCGAGTTGCATCTATCGGGGCGACTAGAGTGACGCTGACTCCCACTACATTTCAAATTCATGAGCATTGACTCTCGTCCTCCATTCCCTCCGTTTAACTTTGAATCAGCCACCGCAAAAGTTCGCGCTGCGGAAGATGGCTGGAATTCTCGTGATCCTCAGCGCGTCTCGCTCGCCTACACGCCAGGCAGCGCTTGGCGAAATCGCGCCGAGTTCTTTTCCGGTCGCGAAGCAATTGTCACATTTCTGCAGCGCAAGTGGAGTCGCGAGCTCGAGTACCGACTTATCAAAGAGCTCTGGGCCTTTCGTGAAAACCGCATTGCCGTTCGGTTTGCGTACGAGTGGCGTGACGATAGCGGGAACTGGTTTCGCTCTTACGGGAACGAGAATTGGGAATTCGATGAGCATGGGCTCATGAGGCACCGTCACGCTTCGATCAACGACTTGCCGATCACCCTGGAGCAGCGTCAGTTTCATTGGCCGCCGGGTCGTCGTCCTGAAGATCACCCCGGTCTCTCGCAGCTTGGCTTGTGATGCAACTATTGTGATGGAAATATGAAATCGCTTTCGCGCGTCTGGGAGGTCTTCACCACCTTTCTCTACCTGGGGCTGACCTCTTTCGGCGGACCGATCGCGCACCTCGGCTATTTTCATAACGAGATCGTCGTTCGAAGAAACTGGCTCACGAATAAAGCGTTCACGGACACCGTGGCGCTCTGCCAATTCTTGCCTGGACCCACGAGTAGTCAGGTCGGAATTGTAATCGGACTGCATCGCGGCGGGAGGTTGGGCGCACTGGCGGCGTGGCTGGGGTTTACGATGCCCTCAGTGATCGTGCTGATTTGCTTCGCCACGGGGATGCCGCTCATGACGACGGACACTCACGTGAATTTAGGCTGGCTTGTTGGACTGCGTCTCGCGGCGGTGGTCGTTGTCGCACAGGCGGTACAATCGATGGCGCGTTCGTTTTGTACCGAGCGCTCGACGGCTACTTTAGCGTCGCTCAGTGCCGTTCTACTCCTGGTCATTCCGTCCGCCTACACGCAACTTGTTTGCCTGATCATGGGGGCGACATTCGGTGCTCTCGGCTACCGGCTTTTTCCGGACCATTTCCTTCTACCGACACCGCCGCGCACCTCGCGTAATGGTCATGGTGCGGTCCACAACGAGGATCGAATCGATATCCCATTCGGCACGAAGACCGGAGCCGTTCATCTCGTCCTCTTTTTCGTATTTCTTATTGGACTACCCATTCTCGCCACTTCCACCGGTTCTCGGTTGTGGCAGAGTTTTACGGCCTTCTACTGGACCGGTTCTCTCGTCTTCGGCGGCGGCCACGTGGTGCTCCCGATTCTTAATCAAGCGGTGGTGCAACCGGGCTGGGTAAGCCACAGTGATTTCCTCACCGGTTACGGCATGGCGCAAGCGGTCTCCGGCCCGCTCTTTTCGTTTGCGGCGTTTCTCGGCACCGTAATGGACGGAGGCAGTCACGGCTGGCTCTATGGTCTGTGGTGCTTGGCGGGCATCTACCTACCCTCGCTTTTCCTCGTCTTCGGTTCCCTGCCGTTTTGGGAAAACCTTCGGCACAAATTATGGCTTCAAGCCTCGCTACGCGGCACGAACGCCTCCGTGGTCGGAATTTTGATCGCCGCTCTCTACACACCTATTTGGACAGAGACCGTTCGTACGCCGGTACACGTGGCCATTATTTTCTTTGCCTACGTATTGCTCAATGTATGGAAGCTTCCGCCGTGGTCGATTGTGCTGTTTTGCGCTCTAGCGGGCATGCAAATTCCAAGCGCGCTGCCGGAGCCAAAATGATTTTCATCGAAACATCGCCCCATTACCCTCTAAACTGGTGGGTATGACGCGATCCATCCTCGCCCTTACCTGGCTCGTTTTCGCTGGAATCTCGGTACACGGGCAGTCGCTCCCATACAACTCGTTTCGTCCGCCCGCCTTACCCCCTGTCCAAACGAACCACGTTCCGCCGCCGATTCAAGATGCGTCCGCCGCGAGTGATAAATCGGATCTCGCGTATGTACAGCCTGCCGCGGCCACCTACCCAAGTACCTCCTCACAATTCGGTGCCACTGGCGAGCACATCGAGTACAAGCACGTTCATAAACTGGAAATCTCTTACGAGTACGCCACCGTTTGGCCTCGTGGTGGTCCCTACACCGCACGGCTCTACTTGCCCGTTCCCCCGGAGACTGGTAACGAGCACATCACCGGGTTTAGCCCTGGCTTTTCCGGAAGCATCCATTCAGATCGATCCCAACGGAGAATGCTCGCCACGAATCTGGAGCAGAACTTGGGTGACGATCGTTACTATCGATGGGAGGTCGATGTCGTCGGCTACTTTCGCCAGCGCGAGCTCGTCCCCGGACCGCCTGCGCCGAACACGCCCGTAGCGCCGACGCCCTCTGCCGATGACCTGCGCTCCACGGAATCGATCAACTGGAATACGGATCGCTTTCAGTCCTGGCTGCAAGAATCGGGCCTCGTTCGCTCTTCCAGTGAATCCTCCGCGCAATTCGGTCGCCGACTCTTTGACTATCTGGAGAATCACGGCCGCTACGATTACCCGCCTTCAGCGCCTTGGAACGCCTCAGCCACGTGCAATCGTCTCTCCACCGATTGCGGCGGTTTTTCGCTCGTCTTTACGGCTGCGTGCCGTGCGAATAACATCCCCGCCCATCTCCTCGTGGGGCAGTGGTTGAAGACAGCGGAATCGGGCCACACCGTTCAATTGCTGGGCCGCCAACCGCACGTCTACGCCGAGTTTTTTGATCCGCAAATCGGCTGGATTCCCGCCGATCTTTCCTCGGCGCTCATGCACGTGCCGGGTTATAAATTTGGCTCGGATCCCGGTTACTTCCTGGTCTGGCATCTTGATACCGATTTCCACTTGTCCACTCCTTCGAATCGAAATGAACATGTGCAATGGATCCAAAATCCCTCGCCGTGGTTTTCACCGGCTGCTGAAGCGGCGGCATCGGGCAGTCGGCATTCGTGGACGATTCGCGGTTTGTAGAGCAAATTGAGTTTAATCGGCCCTGGCTGAGAAGTTAACCCGATCTTAGCAACTGGTCGTTGGAAACGACTATTTTTGGCAATAAATGGCGAGTGGTGAAAACGGCGTGTGGGGGAGACCTAGTCTCTTCACAGGAATGGAAAAATGTTTAGATTAGGTGGTGGCAGCTATTCGCTGATGTATTCGAGCGTTATGCGTGGATCAGGAACGTTTAAGTATACGAATACACCATATTGTTCTTGAACAACTTGAACCAAGTTATCCCCTATCCCATCAGATATCTGCCCGATTGTATATGTGATTAGCTCCTGTTCGACAATCGGAGGAAGCTGTCCTTTAACCGTATATTCCACAAGCGAGTAATATTTAGCGAATGTTCAATACTCCATCATCAATGTGAGCTTGCGTCTGTGCCTCTATTAATGCGGTTAGATTACTATCGATTATATACTCGGAAAAAATCTCCTTTTCGATTGCGTTGAATATATCGACAAATTCAGGGGTGAGAGCATTGTCTTCGCCTGCTTCAATACGAATGACAAGTTTCATCGTCCATCCTTCAGCAACTGTTTTACGAAGTCGGTGCTGAATGCTTTAAAGCCCGGTGGCAGGTTTTGAAAGCACTTCGATGACTTGCTCGGCTTTGTTGAGTTTATCGCCGCAGAGTTTCACGAGCTTCATGCCTTGTTCGTATTGAACGAGGAGTTGATCGAGCGGGAGCTCGGCGTTTTCCATGTTGGCGACGATGCCTTCCAGTTTCTCGATCATCAGTTCAAACGATTCCTCGCCTGGCAGAGTTTCCAGGCCTGGCACGGGCGACCCATCCGGCTTGACGTTTGCCGGTGACGACGCCGAGTCCGCAGGCTTTTTGGGCGCGTTCATTTAGCTGAGTTGCAGCTCGGCGGGCGTCGGGATGCGGTAGGAGATGGAGCGGCTGACCCGGCTGCGATCGAGCAGGGCGAATTCGACCGGTTTATCGATCAATTTCTTCAGTTCAGCGATGTCTTCACTGACTTCTTTGAAGTCGAGATTTCCCTTGTCGCTGGGATCCCGCGTGGCGCGGGTGCGGGCCCAGGTGACGACGCGAAGGGCGAGCTTAGCGGCTCCAGGTAAGTCTGACGGAATCGCAGGCGGAGTGGCCAAATTTAGCCACTCATTGATCACGACTTTCGACCCGCTGGTCAGCGCGATAGTCGCGTTAGGACACGAGACGAATTCGCCGCCGTAATCGATCGACCAGAGTGAGTCGAGCTCTTGATGCACACCGAGTTCGGCCACCAGTCCGCGGAAGAGGAGTGGTGCCGAGAAAATCTGCTCAAATGCCGCTTTCAATGCCGGGGCGAGGTTGTACGAGACGAGTCGTCGGGCAGCAACATCGCGCGGAGAACGATTGAAGCCTTCCAGGTGAGCGGCATCGATGATGAGTTGCCGGACCTTTTCGACATCGGCAGGATGGCCGACAGCCGCCAGCGCCATGTTATCGTAAATTTCAAAAAGCTTCTGTACGGGCGTTTTAATCGTCGCCAAAAGGATTCCAGCCGGGAGGCTCATCATGACGGCGGGTTGACCCGGGAGCAACTGATCATCGATGTAATCGCGGCGGGTGCGAATGGCCTCAAGCCAACGGTACGGTTCTTCAAGCATTGGCGGGGGCTCCGGTGCGGTTTAGGGAGAGGGTTTCCATTTCGAGAAAGACTTTTTTGATCTGTTCTTCCGTGGCGTGGCGCAGGCCATCTGCCGTGAGAAAAGCGACCTGTGGGAAGACGAGCGAACGCCGGTCAACACCGCCGGTGGCCGTATCCGATTCGGCCGCGACATCCAGCATTTGCAGAGCGAGCGTCAGAGCTTGTTCTTCATTTCGGGCGGAGGTCGGTTGACCACTCCAGCGATTGACCCACTGCAGGAGGCTGCGCACGGAGGGTGAGCCGGAGCCGGAAGTGGTGAAATCGACCGCCTGGAATTGCGCACCGAGCGCATCGT
>CAVURW010000156.1:0-27170 GCA_963743595.1 uncultured Verrucomicrobiae bacterium | reverse complement strand
CCCGTGTGAGCCTCAGGATGGAAGGGCTCGATCATGGGTGGCTTAGGCGGGGGGAGGCTCTGATCTGTCTGCGCGTTAACTGCGCCGGAAGCCAGAAGTGCCAGGGAAAGGGCGATGAGTGGGGACCAGTTTTTCATGTTTAGTTTTCGATAGTATAAGGGCCGAGATATTATTACTAAAAAGCTGTGATAAGGCATTACCTTTCAGACAGAAAGAAGTCAACCTAGAATTTGCGTTTCCCCGCCATCGTCCTACATTGCCTGCCCCATGCTGAAGATTTTTTTGGTCCACTCCATGCGCTACGCCGCTCGGCATTGGGTGATGAGCGGGCTCAATGTGATCGGCATTGCGCTTGGAGTCACCGTATTTCTCAGCGTCCAGGTGGTGAATCACAGCGCGCTGGAATCGTTTAAGGCATCGGTCGATGTTGTGGCTGGAAAAGCGAACCTGGAAGTGGTGGCGGACGGCCTGCAATTCGACGAGGCGGCGTTTCCGGTGGTCGCTGCCAATCCACACATTGAGGCCGCCACGCCGAGCGTTGAGGAAGTGGCAACTTTACCGGGTCACGCAGGCGATTACCTCCACATCTTGGGCGTCGACGTTTTCACGAACGGGCCGCTCAGCACCTACCGCGTGACTGCCGGGGAGGCGGCCGCAGTCACCGACACCACTGGCTTAGACGCCTTCTTTAGAGGCCCCTGCACGATCGCTCTCACGAAGAGTATGGGCGAGCGGCTGGGCGTGAAAGTTGGCGATGAATTGCCGATCGATACCCCCAACGGCGTGAAGTCGTTCAAAGTGGCTTATCTCCTGCAATTTGGCCCCGATGTGGTGGGCGCCGACGAGCACTTGGCCGTGATGGACATTGCGAATGTTCAAGAGGTCTTCGAGCACATCGGCAAACTGAGCCGTATCTCCGCGATCGTGAAGAAGGGGGTCGACCCCGCCTTGGTGGCGACTGAGTTGCAAGCGGCCTTGCCTGGAAACGCGATTGCCGAGGTGCCCGACCGGCGCAACCGACAAGTCGAGCGAATGATCGGTGCGTTCCAGTTGAATTTGACCGCTTTGTCGCTCGTCTCGTTGATGGTGGGGATGTTCCTGATCTATAACACCGTGGTGAGCGCGGTGGTGCGGCGGCGATTCGAAATAGGCGTGCTGCGGGCGCTGGGGCTGAGTTCGCGCCAGGTCTTACTGATGTTTATTGGCGAGGCCTTGATCTTGGGGGTGCTTGGCCTGGTTCTGGGTGTTGTCTTAGGGATTTTGTTGGCAGGGGAGCTTGTGGGCGTGGTTTCGAAGACGATCACCTCTCTCTATATATTGGAGAGCATTCAGCAACTTTTTGTCTCGCCTTGGTCGATCTTCGCCTCGGCGTTCCTTTCGCTCGGTGCGGTGGTCGCTGCGGCATTGTGGCCGGCGCGGGAGGCGGCCATGCTCTCCCCGGTGGAGGCTCTGCAGGTGGGCCATCTCCAGGACAAAGTGCTCCGGACGACATGGATGTGGACCGCTCTGGGCTGCGCGATGATGGGACTGGGTGCTGTGTGCGGATGGATCGCGTTAAATGGCGGGGGTACGTGGCTGAGCTTTGGCACGGCTTTGTTCGCGCTTTTAGGCTCGGCATTCTTTGTGCCGCTGGGCTGTGAATTGACGGTGAAATTGCTTCTGGCGTTACGATTCGGCGGGGTGCTCACGCGCTTGACGCTCGGCCAGTTTCTCATGGCGATGCATCGGAATGCGGTCACCGTGGCCGCACTGGTCACATCGCTGGCGATGGTGGTCGGGATATCAACGATGATCTACAGCTTCCGTACGACGGTGCAATCGTGGATGGACCGATCGATCCAGGCCGATATCATGATCGCTCCTGCGGCGAATTTGCTTATGGGAAATTGCGAGCTGGTTCGTCCGAATGTGGAGACGGCGGTGCATCAAATCGCGCAGGACTGGCCCGGTTGTCGAATCGATCAATTCCGCGAGCTGAAGCTCGATTACCGAGGCGACCGAGTGAAAATGGTCGCGTTCAACATGGACATTTCCCGGGAACTGGACCGACTGAACTTTATCGAGGGCGATGGTCCAACAGCCTTTCAGCAAGCGATCGATGGAACCAGCGTGCTGGTAAGCGAGGCGTTTGGTCGCAAGTTTCACGAGCATGTGGGCGATTCCGTGGAACTGAAAACACCTACGGGACCCGTCTCGTTTAAAATCGCCGGGGTCTACCGCGATTACACCACGGAGGCGGGCGTGGTGCTTGTCGATTGGCGGCGTTACCAGCAAATCTGGAAAGATGCGGGCATCAATGGCCTGGCGATTTACCTAGCGAAGGGTGATCCGGTCGGGCCGAGACAGGCGGCGATCAAGGCCACTATTTCGCCCATGGGTGAGTATATCGTGAAGTCGAACCGCGAGCTGCGTGGCGAGGTGATCCGGATCTTCGACCAAACCTTTTCCGTGACGTACATCTTGGAGACGATAGGGATTGTCGTCTCCACCTTGGGCGTCTGCTTGAGCCTAACGATCTTGGTGGCAGAGCGTCGCCGGGAGATCTCGGTCCTGCGTGCGGTCGGGGGAACGCGCGGTCAAATCATCCAGATTGTGTTGGGAGAGGCGGCGTTAATCGGCAGCGTTGCGTCCGTCATGGGCTTGAGTTCTGGGCTCATTTTGGCGTGGATCTTGAGCAACGTGATCAATGTATCGTTTTTCGGGTGGACGATTACCTGGGCCACGCCGTGGGGTTTTCTGCTGATGCTGCCGCCCATTGTGGTGGCCGGTTCCATGCTTGCGGGCTACGGTCCCGCCCGGCAGGCCTCGCGTTTTGGCATCGCGGAAGGACTCAAGATGGAGTAGTTGGTTCTTGATAGATCAGTAAATGGAGGTAGACCGGAGGATATGAGTTACCAATCCGACGATACCGATGTCATCCTCGCCGCCTACAACGATACGATTCGCGACCTGTTTAAGGTCTTGTTTACGGGCCTAGTGGAGGCGTCCGGGGAATCGGATAAAGCCATGGCCGAAAAGCGTTTCACTAAGGGCCTGGTCCAAGCCCGTGATGCCCGCGAGCGCGCGCTGAAGGCTGTTACCGCGAGCTGAGTAGGGTGAGCGGCGTCGGCAGAGAAAGGCCTCTAATTTACTTGTCCGAATCTTGGACAACGAAGATGGCGGGATTCTGACGATCGGAGAGGTAGAAATGAGGATCGTGGTAATCGAACCGAGCAAAAAAGGTGATGTGTGTTCCGCTTTTAACGTAGATTTCGCCGCCTTCCCATTGCACCGTGAAACGACCATCGGGACCCGTGGTGACATCCATGGACTTATAACGTTGAGCGGCGGATTGGTCCGTATCACCGTTCCAGGGAGGGCGAAAGTCGTTCATGCAGGTAAACAGGTGTCCAGAGACGGGCTTGCCCAGCTCATCCACGGCTTCGCCATAAAATTGAATACGCATCTTGGGCACTCGACTAACGTTGACCAAATCCAGCCAATGCCGCGTCCAATACTCATAGTTTTCTCTTTTATTTTCACCGGAGAAATAGCTCATTTGCGGTTGAATCATTCGGTAGAGACAACCTGGCTCATACCAAAGAATGAAAAAGCTGAGTGTAATAATTATTAATGTGTTGCTTCTAATTACAATGGGACTAGTTATTGGTGTATAAGTAGATGTTTTTATCGAATAAATCCAATAGCCTATATAAAACACAATAGCAAAGGATGGAAAGTAAATATTTGGGACGAACCAAGTCGAGACCCATGTCATCATAAAAGTCATGATTATAATGTTTGCTTTCTTGACGAACGATTCCCAATCCGTTCGAGGTTGCGTAGGACTGCGAAAGGAACGCACCAACGCAACAGCGTCAGAATAGAACTGAACAAGTACCCAAGAGATAATCAGTGCAACGAACAACCGGTTGATCGGATCAAAACCCGAAAAATCAGGTGACCCGAGAATAACGCTCAGATGCGAGGACACCCGAAAACCCTACGAGGACTGGTACGCAACAAGCAACGGGATTCACAGGGTCGTATCGAAAAAGGAGTTCTGAATTCCGCGTGGGCAAGTTGTAAGCTAGTGCACCCTCTCTTGCGATAGACACTTGGGCCGTGGCGTGTATGCTTACGGTCCTATTCTAAGTTAACCGCCGCATGTATTACCGAGCTGATGTTGTCTTGCCAATGAGTGCTGAGCCGATTCCCAACGGCGCAGTTCGCGTTGAGGACGGGAAAATTGCAGCGGTAGGCCCGGCGCGTGATCTTAAGCCGCAGCCTGGAGAACCAGAAAGCGACCTCGGTGCGTGCGTGCTCATGCCCGGGCTGATCAATGGTCATTGTCACCTGGATTACACCGGATTTCGCGGTGCAATTGTCCATCACGATAGTTTTACGGAATGGATTAAACGTATTAACGCCATCAAACGGAATTTCGGCCCGGACGATTACCTCGCTGCGATCGCCGACGGTTTTCAAATGTGTGCCGAGGGCGGGGTAACCACCGTGGCAAATGTGGAGGCGTTCTCGGAGCTGCTACCTCGGCTGAGTCGACCTCTGCTGCGCACGTGGTGGTTCTTAGAACTGATCGATGTTCGGACCCGGCTGAATGAGGACGCCACGTTGATGGGGGCTCTCAGCTTCTTTGAGCAGCGGACCGATTGGCTGGGTGGATTCGGTCTCTCGCCGCACGCGCCCTACACCGCCAGCGTGGATCTCTACCGCCTAGCGCGGATGTGTGGGGAGAAGTACGGGATGGTGTGCACCACTCATATCGCGGAGTCGATCGAAGAGCACGAGATGTTCTCCCACGCCTCTGGGCCGCTCTACGATTTTCTGGCAGAGCTCGGTCGGGATAACTCGGATTGCGGCCACGGTTCCGCGCTCTCGCACTTGGTGGAGCACGGGGTGCTGGGGGACAATTGCATCGTGGCGCACCTGAATTACCTGCACGATTACGACTTTGAATTGATCGCCAGCACAGGGGCGTCCGTGGCGCATTGTCCTAAGTGCCACGCCTATTTTGGTCACTCGCCATTTCCGCTGAAACAATTGCGGGAGCATGGCGTGAATATTTGTTTGGGCACGGATAGTTTGGCTAGCAACAATGCCTTGGATATGCGGTCGGAGATGCGCCAAGCTCAACAAACGCACGGGCTCTCCGACCGAGACGTGTTAGAAATGTCGACGCTCAACGGGGCGAGGGCGCTCGGCCAAAAAGGGAAGCTCGGCGAACTGAGTCATGGCGCGTTTGCCGATCTGGTGGCGTTCCCGTTCCCAGACGGGGAGGGCGCTGCCGATCCCTACTGCGCCGTGGTGAAGAGCCGTTCCAACCCGACGCGCGTGGTGGTGCAAGGCGAAGAGGTGTCTCTGGAGTCGCTCGCGGTAAAGGCGTGATGCCAGGTTGGACTCCCTGAAATAAATGTTCTCGAATCACGCGGCAACTTGCCTGACTCTGTAGCCTGACGTGTTGTCGTTATGGAATCGATTATTGCGCAGCGTGAGTTGACCGGAGAGGAGATCGCGAAACTAGCTCAAGTGTGGCTCGATCCAGACGCGCCCGATTCGCACAAAGAATCGACCCTGGAGGCTCTATCGAAGCGTGGTGAGACGGCGGGTGAACTGGCTGGTTTCGCGAAGGTGTTTTTGCCGCTGGCTCGAAATCCCGGTTTGACGAGGCTTTGGAATGGCAAACCGCTACTCGATGTATGCGGCACCGGTGGCGGTGGCGTGAATTTGTTTAATGTCTCCACGGCCATGATGTTCGTCCTGGGTGCCATGGAGGTGCCGGTGGTGAAACATGGAAATCGCGGCGTTACTAAGAAATCGGGAAGCGCGGATGTTCTGGAGGCGCTGGGCATTCGGTTGGACGTGCCTGAGCAGGGAATCGAGAAGCAATTGCGCGAAGTGGGCGTGGCGTTTCTCTACGCGCCTAAGTTTCATCCCGCCTTTGCGACGGTCGCCAGCGGCAGGCGAAATCTCGGAAATCGCGGGGTGCGGACGATTTTTAATTTGCTGGGCCCGCTCTTAAATCCGGCGGAGCCACAGGCGCGGCTCGTGGGGGTTTTTTCGCCGCAAACCTTGGAATTGTACGCTGAGGCGCTGGAGATCCTAGGCGTGGGGATGTACTTGGTGGCGTGTGGTTTCCATGACTTGCCACTTGCCGAACCGCTGGCTATCGGTGAGGTCAGCGTGACCGGGGCGACCCTCTATCGGGCAGGTGGATCGAGCCTCGCTGCGGGGCGTATCGTTAGAGGAGAATTGCAAAAGCGTGTTTCCGATGCCGATCTCGGGCCATGTCTTGTTGCTAACGCCAATCAAAGCGCCGAGATGATTGAAAACATTTTGAGAGGGCAGGGGACTGAAATGATGACAGAACTGGTGGCGATCAATGCCGCTGCGGGTGCGTTCATTCAAGGACGAGCGGAAACGATTGAGCAGGGCCGGGATTTGGCGATTCGCGCGATTGCGGATGGTTCGGCGCATGCGGTCTTGGAACGGTGGAGGGCGTTTTCGAAGAAATGAGATACTGGATTCCAAATATGCGGTTGTTTTACCGCACGGCTTACAATTTGGTGGGCATTCAACTCGCCCTGCACGGCATTAAAGTGGAGGGGCAAGAGCGAATGATCATGAAAGGCGGGGTGCTGATCGTCGCCAATCACGTAAGTTTCATGGACCCGACAACGGTCGGTTGGGCGGTGCGCCGCGAGCTCTTTTACCTGGCGCGCAAGACGCTGTTTAAACCACCGATCATGGACTGGCTGCTGCCGTGGTGCAATGTGTTACCGATAGATCGGGACGGCGGCGAAAGCAGTTCGCTGCGCCAAATCATCCACCTTCTAAAAAATGGAGGACCGCTGCTGCTCTTTCCTGAGGGGACGCGCTCGCCCGACGGCAATTTGCAGAAGGCGTATCCAGGTGCTGGATTTATCGCGGTAAAAGCGGGTGTTCCGATTGTGCCGGTGCGCTTATTTGGCACGTACGAAAGTTTCCCCCGACACAAAAAACTGCCAAGCTTTAAACCGATTCGCGTGGTCATCGGCGAGCCGTATCAGCCGAGATTGCCAGAGGGCAAGCGGGACAAACACATTTACGGTACTGTAGCGGATGAGATGATGGAAAAGATACGGCAGCTACATTAACAAGCGGAAACTCTTGTGTTCGAATGCGCTTTGTCGTACGGTTGTGCAATGTTAAGGAACAAGATGATTGTCTCCGTCAACCAAGGCTGGCGGATGGCGCTAGAGGCGGGCGGGACTCAGGAACAGTGCCAGGCTGCTTTGGTAGGGCATTTTTTAAACTTTCGTAATTTGGATGATTGGCCGAAGTTTTCGCCGTGGTATTCCGGTCCGGCGGAGCGTGAGCTCATTGGAAATCCCCAGGTCATTTTTGATATGGCGTGCGATACTCTCGAGCGGCTCGTCAAGCGCGAAGCCCTGGACGTCTTAAATGGCAAGAAAACCGAAGAAGAATCGGACCGTGAACTGGCGTCGTGGTTTCCAGAGCTGGACGCAGCCCTTCTCAAGGAGCTGCGAACCTACTGCGAGGCTGATTACGCCGGGAGCTTGGGATGAGTGACGACTTCGAAAGGGTCAATTATTTAGAATCCGCTCTCTCCCGTCGCTTACGAGCGGTGGGCGTGAACATGGATGAAGAACGCCTGGAGCGGGAGCTGGCGGGTACGAAGTTTGCCTCGGGCTGGGACGAGTCGTTTTCCCTGGAGGTGCCGGGGCTCGGTCAAATGGGCATTGGGCCGAATGGCGAGCTCTCCGGTCAATATCGCCATTCCTCAAACGAGTTCTGGGCTGGCCATTCCGCCACGCAAGAGAAGCAGCTCCAGCTCGAGAAATTTTTGCATCATCCCCGTATCGAACCGGGACCTCCCACGAGCATGTGGGACATGGTTTCCAAGAAGATTTTTCATCACGAAGGCGAAAATGTTTCGGCGCATGTGGGTGGTGTGATGGATGAGGAGACCCGGTTGAAATCGGACTGGGTGAACGAAGAGCTGCCAGAGCTGCTCAAGAACAGTCGAGTGAAGCGGATTCACTTTATCGACGACGTTACCGGGCATACAACGACCATCGATCGCCGGGACGCAATAGCCATTTTTGAGCGCCAGTTCAAGCAAGAAGATTACCAGGAATTGGGGCAAAAGCTGATGGATAAGTGTCATACGGAGGCGCTGACTGAGATGGCGGAGCTGGAAGCTTCCAAGGCGAGTGCTGCATCGGACGATCAACCGTGGATTGAGGGTCGGATGTGGATGTGCAGTCGCGAGCTCGAGTACGGCTTAAAAGACTACGCGCTCCGGCAGTTTGCCGCCGATTTGGACGGTTCCCGCGTTTACATTGCGCGCCAGGATCTAGAGGGAAAATTCACAAAACCCGAGCAGCCGGATGAACTTCGCAAATGGTCCATGTGCGCGGAATTGCAAGAGCAAGGCGCGGTACTCACGACGCTGGAAGCGCCGCGACACGGGTTGACCTTTGAAGAACTGCACGAGCGCGCGACTCTTCAACGGGAATTGGATGGCTTGCGCCGTTCGATCAATCGTGATCTGGAACAGATTTTTCATCGCAAGGATGATTTGACGGATAAAACAGATCCGAACGTGCGTGAGGAGCGGAAGAGACTCGCCGCTGCTTTGATCTCTATCCATCGTGAGGCAGACGGATTTATCGATTTGGTTTCACTTTCCGCAAAGACTCAAATGGAGCTCGATCTGGAGCGACGTTCTGTCCTCGGCGATGCGATTAATACGGATACCGAGCTCGGTCGTAAACTTCAGAAAGATGCCTATTTAGCTTCGCAAATTCAGACGGCGACGGATGATTTGCTGGTGTTTAAGCGGGCCGAGCAATTGCATACCGAAGGGCAGGCCAAGCCGGGCGAAGCGGAATTTCTAGAGAAACAGATTAAGGAGCTCCGCAAGGAGCAGGTGGAGTTGAGCCAGAAGAAGGTGGACCTGGGCGATCTCGATCCCCTCTTAAGAGAGCGCTTTGAGGCGACGGAAAAGGCTCGGGAGCACTCTTCGGAAGTGCACAGTGCCATGACGGATTACTTCAGAAAATGGCGGGTTGATCGCGGAGTTTTAGGCCTCGATCAAGGCCACTCCGTGGAACTCGATACCGCTCCCTTTAAGGAGAAATTCCAGACCATGGAGAGCGAGCACAAGGAGCGGTTTACTCCCGAGCTGGAAGAGGATTTGCCCAAAGGCAAGCTGCCTATCCTAAATCCTAGCCAGCGAAAGCAGTTTGCGCAGAGCATGCACGTTCTGACGTACGAAATCATTGGTACGGTGGTTTTGAACATTCTTCCTGCCGCAAGTGCTGCGGTCGACACGGGATTGGCCATGCGCGATGCCAACACATGGCGCGTAAAGGCCAAGGCACACGACAACGACGAACTAGGTCCTGTCGAAAAGCTCGAGGCCAAGTGGGAGGCCAAAATGGCCAAGTGGCACGTGATCCAAGAGGTTTCGAGTGCCGGGGCCGCGCTCATCCCTGTAGTCGGCATTCCCGCCACGATGGCGATGGGATTGGCCAACATGGTTTACGACGTTCGCGAGGGTGCCAAATTGGAAAAGGCCAAGCAAACTTTGATGGAGACCCTGGAACGTCCCGTCTGGCGCAAACCTTCTGACCGCCTGCCTGAGGTGGAAATAAAAGTGAAGGGCGAGAAAGAAAACAAAGAGCTCTCCGAATTGATCGAGAAGGGCAAAGCGCGAAATCCCGAAACACCCTTCAATAAAGAGTACTGGAGCAATCTCTTGGATCAATTCCACGGTACAAAAACAGCCGCACCGACGGGTGAAACGGCTGCTGGTGAATCGCTGAGCAGTCCGAAGGCTGGCTGATAGGGCGCGAGGCTCTATTTCAGCATTGCCGCCGAAGTCAACGCGCAGTTCAGCGACAGGGTCAACTCGGTCACCGTACCGTTCATATCGCGGCTGAATGCAATCCCGGCCTCCACGCACCTCGGTTGAGGTCTGTTGAGTCTTCATGGAAATTAATTTGAGGCTTGGGCCTCTTGACATACATAGATCTATTAGGTAACGTGCGGATCATGATCTCACGCGAATTGGTTGCCGCCTCCGCTGAACCGCTCGTCCTTTTGATTCTCAAGCGCGGCGAAAACTACGGCTATGCTATTGCGGAAGAAGTTCTGCGCCTCTCCGATGGAAAAGTCGAGTGGACCGAGGGAATGCTCTACCCGGTTCTGCATCGCCTGGAAAACCGCGGCCTGATCGCCTCACGTTGGGAAACTGTCAGTACATTGCGCAAGCGGCGATACTACTCGATCACTGCAAAGGGTCGCGAAGCGCTCCACTCGCGCAGGGAAGAATGGCACATGGTGAACAATCTTTTGAACCTCGCTTGGGGAAAGGCCGAACATGTTTAATTTCGATTTAAAACGAGTGCAGTGGCGCAACGAATTGGAGGCGACCTTGGCCTTCATGCCTGAAGAGATTGCTGAATTGGACGATCACTTGCAACTGGCGTTCGAGAAACAACGGAGCGCAGGCCAAGCGCCGGAATCGGCCTGGAACTACGCACTCGCCTCGCTGGGTTCACCCAACGCCCTGGCCTTGGAATTCACAAAGAATAAGCTCCTCCCGGCACTGGGCCGACTGTTTATCGCATGGAGTGGTCCTCTTCTCTTGTTAGGCCTCTGTATTGGCATCAATATCTTTTCGTTTTACGCTACCCTTTCGGGGGCGGCGGAATTCCAACCGCTGCGGTGGATATCGGCGTACTGGCAATGGGTCGGTTTCTGGGCCTGCGTTTTCGGCGCTTTCGCGATCATTCTATTGCAACTGAGCGAGTCACTTCGCAGGGCGATGATCGCCGGAGTGGGCAATGCATTAGCGTTGATCCCCATCCTCTATTCGTTGATGTACAATTCTTTAGCCGAGTCGATTGTCGGTCCGGGATGGATTGGTCAAGGCGTTACATTCGTGCTTTGGCAGATCGCCCTCGGAATAGTCGGCCTGGTCGTCACCAACCTCTGGTGGCGGAGGAGACCAATCACCCGCCAAGCGATGGAGCTCATGGCTTGTCTGGTTTTGCTATTAGCCGTGGCACCGTTTCTCGGCGATTGTCTTTGTAATCTCTCACTTCGGTCTTACTTCGACTTGCCGGATCGCACCGTCTTCACCGGCGACGTTCTTAAGCAGTACACGACTTGGAGCTTCCTCTACATTCTCATGCCAGCCGTCGTTTTTGTGGTTAATGTCACCGCTCTTGCCATAGCCGTGACGGCCTCGCTTGGAGTCATTTGCACCCAGGTTAGCACACGAAACACGGTCACTGAAGTTACCTGTTTTCCATCGCCCGAATGTTCCCCATGGTTTTTCACTCTTATCACGTCCGGATTCGTCTGGGGTTGGGGTTGGCTCATCGATGGCACTCTGGCAAAAAATGTGAACGCCTGCGTATTCGTATTTATTAATAACGGGGGGCACGTGGGCGTAATCTTCGCAACACTGGAACCCGCAACCCTCTTGTCCGCTGGTCTCTTTCTGATCTGCCAGTACGAATTGGCTAAGAAGCTGAGTGCGTCTAAAGCCATTCGCCCGTTCTACTCATGGTTGATTGTGGGGATAGAATTCGGGATCGCCGGGGCGCTTTCCAGTGAGGCGATTGCGAACTCTTTGACCCGGTTTTCGCCGGAACCACTCTTGCTTTCGCTCGTGCTGCTGGGCTGCATTTTTGCGCTCATGCTTTGGCAGGTTCGCTTGATCCGTCAAAAACTGACCGGACCGACGGAAACTAGCATTTGGCGATATGGAGGGCTGGACCTAGCCCGGCAGGGTCTGTTATCGGGACTGTGTGTCACCGTCGTTAGCCTTCCACTGATGATGACCGCGGTGGCTTGCGCATTTTCCAGCACGACGGCTATTTCAACGGCTATCGCTTATGGAAAATTCATTCAGCACAGCCACGATTTCCAAAGCCCGAAAATGATCATGCTGAATCACCTTGAAACTTGGCTGGTCTTTTCTGTCGTTGATATCGCTTGGTGCATGAGTGCCGGATTGGGTTTCGTGATCTTGGTCTCGGGCTTGGAATTCATCCGTTTCAATGTCTGGCGACTGTATAAGGGACGGCTGATCGCCCGGCTCGTTGAACTTGAAAAGCGAACCGCTTCAACGCCGCGAACCGCATCGGTGGATTGAAAAAACGCGCCAACGTTCTGAACGCAAGTCCTCACGTCATCGCGAGAATGGCTCTATTTCAGCTTTGCCGCCGAATTCAACGTGCCGTTCTGCGAGAGGGTCAACTCGGTCACAGCTCCGTTCTTATCGCGGCTGAATGCGATCCCGGCTTCGACGACTTTGAGGAAAAATGTGTCTGGACCCGATGGAAATATCTCAAATCGATCCTGGCCCGTTAGTTGAGTGTAGATTCGCCGATTCTCGACTGTGATTTCCACCGTCAAACCATCTCCGAGGTCATAGCGACCTACGTAATCCCCGAACGTCTTGGGATCAATCGAAGTATCAACAGCCGTTCCAGGCGTTAACCAACTCGGAGCAAGCGACTGCACTTTCCAGATTTTCTGGCAAATGCGATTCATCACGCCGGAGTCGTCGTTCGTATTGATCATGATAATCACGCCATCGGTTCCAGAAGCACGGACGAGCGTGTCGAAACCGATAGTTCTGCCTCCGTGCGAGAAAATTTGGTTGTGCGGTCCATCCACGAACAGTCCGAGACCATCATGATCCAGCACTGGGGTCGTCATCCATTGAGCGATTTCAGGCGAAATCACCCCGGTGCTCGCTCCGGCCAGCGCTTTCTGAATTCCAATGACCATTTGCGCGAGATCCGAGGGCGTCGTCCATAATCCAGCGGCGGACATTTCTGGGTAAACATTCCATTTTCCAGACAAGAGGGAACGGCCTTGCAAATGCCCTGATGCGGCAAGTTCTTCTTTCGACTGAGGGAGCGGCTGCTCGAAAGTGCTGTGAACCATTTCGAGGGGCTTGAGTACCAAATCGCTCATCAGATCGGGAAATGGCCGTCCGGTTACATCGAGCATAAGCTTTTGGAGAACAACGTAACCGCCACCGGAGTACCTCCATTCAGTCCCCGGCACATTCGTAACACGAATCGGACCGGACGTTACGGGTCCGGTGCCATCGAGGATATCATTTAGGGAGGGAATCGTAGCACCTGGCGAGTAACCGGTGAAGCCGTGGATCGACATCCCAGCCGTATGCGAGAGAATTCGCCGCACCGTCACCTTTTGCACCTGGGTGAGGGGTGTCTCTGGCAATCTCCATGTCTTCAGCCGAAGATTAACGTCCTCATCCAACGACAAATCCCCCTTTTCGACCAGCATCAGAGCGGCGATTGCCGTCGCCACTTTGCTGACAGAGCCCGCTTGGAACAAAGTCTCGGGCGTAACACGCGAAGTTCCGCCGACCTCGCGATTTCCGTAGGCGCGGGCTGAAAGAATCCGGTTGTCCTTAATGATTACCAGGGACAATCCGGGGACGTAGTGCTCCTTCATCTCCCGATTCACGAGATCGTCAATCGAATCGGCACAGGAGGGTTGGATTAACAAAAAGCAGGATGCGCAGAGGATCGATAGTCTCGTCATCGGCCAACCGTGCCAACACGAGGCAGCGTCGTCCAGCCCGAGAGATTACCGACTTTCCTCGCGCGGCGAGGGAGGAGTGTCCGTTTTCATTTCACTACCATTACGGAAAGTTAAGTCTATGACTCGATCCGGAGCTGGGCAGAATTTGCGCATTCTTGAACAGATTTAAGCCCGCCTTATGGATTAATGGACAACATATGAGCCAGGCTTATTATTATTAATATTGCAATTGGAATTGTTGATGGTGCACCTTACGCTGGATGCACATTATGCTAGATGAAGATGTATAGGATTAAGTCGATGGGATTGGACCATCGACTTGGTCGTAAAACGTTTCCGATTAGTGGCTCGATTGAGCTGTTTGGAGCTGGCTATTAATCGCCGAGAATACGGAAGTCACGTTTTGGCCGAGTTGAATGAGCACTGCGATGGCTACCACGGAAATAAACGCCAAAATGAGGGCGTATTCCACGAGGGTTTGACCCTTACGGCTCTTCAGTGAACGGAGCGATTTTTGAACGCGAGCGATGATGTTTGTGAACATAGTTTGTTTTCACCTCCTTTCTTCTAAATCTTTTAAAACTGGGAAACTTGTGAGAAATCCTATCGATTGTTATCGGCCTATTATGTGCCGCATAGATAGGTTATTCGCATGATATATGCCAACCTTTGTTAACGTGAAGGCTCTCCTGGAAGAAATTTCCCAGTATTACAGAATGGTTAGGCAACTTGTGCCGAGTACTCAAAAAAATGTCTCGCTTTAAGACATGTCATTAACGCGCGTTACACGCTAACTTCGCCAACTAATCGATGAGGCGCAGCTATTCGCCAATGCGAACGATGCGGAGAGAGCCAAAAAACTACGGATTCGGCGAGCGTAGATCGATCTTCGCTTCTTTCAGCCATTTCTCCGCTACGAGGTAGTTCGGGCACAGTCGAGCCACCTCTGCCCAGTAGCGCTTCGAGTGATTCATGTGTTTGCGGTGAACCAGTTCGTGGAGAATGATGTAGTCCAGAACGAAGGGAGGCGTCTGGATCAAGCGCCAGTTCAGGGAAATCACGCCTTTGTTCGAACACGAACCCCAACGTGTACGTTGAGCACGAACGGTAACCCGCGAAATGGAGACGCCGTGCTGCGCTGCGAGCAGGACCGTGCGTTGATGAAGCTCCTTTTCCGCCATCGCTCGCATGTGGCGAATCACCACCTGACGGTAGTCACTGTCCGGGCAAACAGGCCCGATCACCACTGAACCAAAACGCAAATTGAGCAGCAGTCCATTCGGTTCCGCCAGAAGGGTAACTTCCTTGCCACGGAAGGCGAAGACACTACCCAGAGTGAAAGCGTTTGTGTTGCGAGTGGCAGCCCGGCGCTTCCACTCCGTAAGCGAGCGGCCGAGCCATTCCAAGTTGCGGTTTAGGAACTTCAGGGCTTCGGTTTGTGTGCCCCGGTTTGGGATCGTTAGGCGTGGTCGACCGTTACGGGCGATTTTCAGCAGGTAACGCTTGGCGCGGCGGTTATGAACGATATCGACGGAGACCTGGGTTTTGCTGGGTAAAAGTTGAACGTATAGCGGGGAAAGACTGATTTTCTGCGAGTAGCCCATCTTAGATGGTTAAATCATGGAACGGTTCGGGTCAATTTACAAGTGGTAAGACGTTGATTGGTCGAGACTTCCAGGGCAACCTTTCGAAGTCGGGTTTGGTTTCGATATCTCCTTGCATCTCGCGGCACAGTCGGTAATTTCTTCCTACCCCCCAAAAGATTATATGAAGTTGGACCGGATTTTAGTGCTCGAAGATGATGATCCCTTGCGGCGAATGCTCGTGGATTACCTCGTCTCGCAAGGTTACTCGGCTCTGGGCATTCGCTCCACGCAGCAGACCTACGAAGCGCTTAAGGAAGAGACCTTTGACCTGGTAGTAGCCGATTTGCGCTTGGAAGACGGCAGTGGAATCGATGTCCTCCGGCAGGTTCGGCAAAATTATCCCCGGACTCAGGGCATTCTGATGACCGGATACGCCACCATGGAAACGGCTGTTGAGGCGATCCGCCTGGGCTTATTTGACTATTTAATCAAGCCAATTCTGCCCGCTCAGTTCGATTTGACCTTAAAACGGCTGGAATCGCTTCGGCAGCTCCAAAGCGAAAATACTTACCTGCGCCAGCATCACCAAAACTCAGTCGGCGCGAACATTGTTTGGGGCAAGGGCAGTACGATGACGGAGATACTGGAGATGGTAAAGAAGGTGGCGCAGACGCATGCCACAGTTCTCATCCAGGGCGAAAGCGGTACGGGGAAAGAGGTGGTGGCGCATGCCATTATGCAGCATAGCCCGCGAGCCCACATGCCCTTCGTTAAGGTAAACTGTGCGGCGGTTCCTGAAGCACTTCTGGAGAGCGAGTTTTTCGGTCACGAACGCGGGGCCTTCACGGGTGCTTTGCATCGGCGCGAGGGTCGTTTTGAGACGGCCAATGGCGGCACACTGTTGTTAGATGAGATTGCAGAGATTCCGTTGTCGTTGCAGGTCAAGTTGTTACGTGTCTTGCAAGAACGCGAGTTCGAACGGGTCGGCGGGAACAAAACGGTGAAAGTGGATGTGAGAATTGTGGCCTGCACGAATCGCGACCTGCAGGAAGAGGTGGCGCGCGGTCGATTCCGGGAAGATCTGTACTACCGGCTGAACGTCGTGCCGATCAACCTTCCACCCCTGCGTATGCGCGGCTCGGATCTGGATGACATGGTGGAACACTTTGTTTCGCACTTTGCCCGCAAGCATGGAAAAGTCGCGCGAGCCGTGTCTCAATCGTCCATGGAACGGCTGCGAGCTTACCGCTGGCCGGGGAATGTCCGCGAGCTTCAGAATGTTTTAGAGCGGGCAGTCATCATGTCATCGAACGAACCGGTCATCGACGTGACCGATGTGGCGCTCGTGCAGAAGCCGACGGTTACCCTGCCGAGCCTCGGCCCAGAAGACTCGCTTCCCACAGTGGAAGAGATGGAGCGGCGTCTCATCGCGTGCATGCTCATGCAGACCGGCCAGAACAAAACGCGGGCTGCGCGGAACCTGGGAATCAGCCTGCGAACGCTGCGCAATAAGCTGCGGGCGTTCCGTGCGGCGGGTCTCGATACGGACAAGCCCGAAACGTGGGTGAAGTGAGTAGTCGCGGGTGGTGCGGCGACGCCGAAATCTTTTTTCCCCTCCCTCTGGATTTTCTGCAAGACAGCCCGGCCCCTTTACGATCATACTGAGAGTTTAATCTACATCTCTTGTTCCAACCGCATCCCCATGAATTTTTTCTCTGGCCTTTTTTCTAACGACATCGGTATTGACCTCGGCACGGCCAATACCCTCGTCTATGTCCGTGATCGCGGGATCGTCCTCCGTGAACCGTCAGTCGTCGCCATACGCCAAGGTTCGAAGCGGGTGCTCGCTGTCGGGGACGAAGCCAAACGCATGTTGGGGCGCACACCGGGAGACATCATCGCTGTTCGCCCACTTAAAGATGGGGTAATCGCTGACTTCGAAGTGACCGCCGCCATGCTGAAGGCTTTTATCGAAAAAGTGAGCAATCGCCGCCGATTCCAACGCAAACCGCGAATTGTGATCGCTGTACCCACCGGCATTACGGAAGTTGAAAAGCGCGCTGTCCGTGAATCGGCGATGAATGCTGGAGCGCGCGATGTGCATCTGATGGAAGAGCCCATGGCTGCGGCAATCGGTGTCGGCCTCCCGGTTCAAGAAGCGGCCGGTAACATGATTGTCGATATTGGCGGTGGCACCACGGAAGTGGCCGTTATCTCGCTCGGTGGCATCGTCTTCAGCCGCAGCGTGCGCGTGGCCGGGGATGAACTGGATGAGGCGATCATTAGCTACATGCGCCGTGCTTACAACCTGATGATCGGCGATCGGACCGCAGAGGATATCAAGATCCGCATCGGTTCCGCTTACGCTGTCGAAAAAGAACAGAGCATGGAAGTGAAAGGCCGCGATCTCGTAGCGGGTCTCCCG
Organism: uncultured Verrucomicrobiae bacterium; assembly: GCA_963743595.1. Taxonomy (GTDB): domain Bacteria; phylum Verrucomicrobiota; class Verrucomicrobiia; order Methylacidiphilales; family UBA1321; genus CAVURW01. Next base: position 9,557 of record CAVURW010000156.1, on the reverse strand, counting down.
AAAACCCTTACCGTAACGTCGCAAGAAGTACGTGAAGCAATGGCTGAGCCGGTACAGGTCATTGTCGAATCGGTCCGGGTTACTCTGGAACGCTGTCCCCCGGAACTCTCCGCCGATCTCGTTGAGCGCGGAATTGTGCTCGCGGGCGGTGGCGCTCTGCTGCGTGGTCTGGATAAGCTGCTTTCGGACGAAACGGGCCTGCCTGTCCACGTCGCGGAAGATCCACTTAGTGCTGTCGCGGAAGGAACCGGAAAAGTGCTCCAAGAATTTGAATACATTAAACGCGCCGCAGAAGCCGATCGCCGGCATTTGTAAGCACCAGTGAAACGTCTTCCTCTCGCCGTCCTCATCCTTTTGTTGGTGGCCGTCGGCTGCTGGCTCCTACCGCCGGAAGCCGTCAGTAGCCTCCAGCGCGGAAAGCTGAGCTTCACCGGTTCTGTCTTGCGGGTATTCGAGGGACCGCTCAGTTGGTTCCGAAAATCGAGTACGGCTAACAGTTTGCCGGAAGCGCAGGCGCAGATTAAGCAGCTCCTGCAAGAGAAAGCCGATCTTCAGATTCAAAACCAATTGCTCACGGCGAATAAGGCCGAAACGGACCGCCTTCGCGAGATGCTCGGTTATCGAAATGGTTCCCCCTACCGGCTGCGCGCCTGTCACGTGATCAGTCGTGATCCCACCACCTGGTGGGACGTGGTGCAAATCGATGTCGGCTGGCAGGACGAGCCCGATATTAAGCCGGATGAGCCAGTCGTCACCCCGCGTGGCGTCGTCGGGAAAATCGGCCAGGTCTCGGCTAAGGTCTCCGATGTGATTCTTATCATTAACCGCAACTGCCAAATCCCAGCGATTGTCGAAAGCACGCGCGATCAAGGCTTCACAGAGGGTGAGGGGAATACGGGCGATGCGCAACCCCGCGTAAAGGTCACCTACCTGCCCAAGAACTCCGCGGTTGCCCCCGGAAATTTTGTGGATACGAGCGGCCTTGGCCCCTTCTTTCCGGCGGGCCTTCACATCGGTACCGTCACCGAAGTGAGTGACCCCGCGAAGACCTACCCCACCTTTGGGCTCTACCGCGAAGCGCACATTGATCCCACGGCAGATCTCAATCAACTCGACGAACTCTTCATCATTCTGGGCACTCAAAAAGAGACCGATCCCGCCGTGCCGACCAACCCGACTCCCACGCCGAGCGATACATCCCGCTAGCCGGAACCATTACGATTTAAAAATCTCGGTTGCCAGATGCAACAACGTGAGCAAGCTATGCAGATGGCACTGACTCTATTTCCTCTCGGTAACTCGGACTTGAAAATCACCCGCATCGGTTTCGGCTCCTGGGCCACCGGTGGTCCCTGGCAGTACGGCTGGAGCAAACAAAGCGACGACGATTCGATCACCGCGATCCACAAGGCTCTGGAAATGGGCATCAATTGGATCGATACGGCCGCCATTTATGGACTCGGCCATTCTGAAGAGGTGTGCGCTGCCGCTCTCGAAAAATGGAGCGGAGCCAAGCCCTACATCTTTACCAAATGTGGCATGATTTGGGACGCTGAGTGCAAGGTCGATTACTCATTGCGAAAAGCCTCCGTCCGCCGCGAAATCGAAGCGAGCTTGCGCCGGTTAAAGGCCGAAACCATTGACCTGTACCAGATCCACTGGCCGAGCGATGACCTAGACGAGACGCTGGAGGGTTGGACGGAACTAGCCGCACTCCAGAAAGAGGGAAAAGTGCGTTACATCGCTACCTCAAATTTCAGCCGGGAAGAACTCGAAAAATGTCACGCTATCGCTCCGGTTACGTCGCTACAGCCTCCCTACAGCCTGTTGCGGCGCGAAATCGAAGCGGAGGTTCTGCCCTTCTGTAAAGAGAACAATATCGGCGTTATCGTCTACTCGCCCATGGCCTCCGGGCTTCTCACCGGTTCAATGAGCGTGGATCGCGCCAAGAACCTGCCGGATGACGATTGGCGCAAGAAGAACCCGAATTTTCAGGAGCCTCGCCTCTCGAAGAATCTGGTACTGGCCGATACGCTCGCGAAGATCGGGGCCTCACGCGGTAACCGCACCGCCGGCGAGATCGCCATCGCATGGACCCTGCGCAACCCCGCCGTTACAGGTGCGATCGTAGGTGCACGCGACGCCAAGCAGGTCGAGCAGATGTTCCGCGCCGCCGATATTCTCCTCACGGACGAGGAAGCGAAGACGATCGAGGCTGCGATTCCGGCGTAATCACCGGCCTAGCGATTTGATTACATCGGCTACGGCTTTTCGGATCGGTTCCAAGTTGAAATTGGGACCGATTTGTTCTTCAGGGAAATGTTCCGAGAGCGGGTCGAGGCCGAAGAGGGCGCGTGGGAAGGTGGGGTAGATGAGCCGCCCCAGCAGTTTCTGAGTCGCCTCAGAGCTCGCTTCGTCCGTGAGTTGAAACGTCTCTTTGAAATAGGCACGGAGCCGTTCGTCTGGTGCCAAAAAAATGACCTCAAAGTAGCCCGCTGAGCCCTCCGGAAACCGATCCGCCACTGAGACAGCCATCCGGCACATTCGGATCGTGTATTTGAACAGCATCGCCTGCTGCAATCGCGCACAAAACAGCACCAGCGCTTCTGCGGGGTCGCTGGAATAATCGCCGGGCGTCTTCAACTTCTTGAGGAACATTGCGCGTACCAACTCCACGACCGCCAGGTAGAGCTTTTCTTTGTTTTCAAAGTGGGCATAGAGCGTCCGCTTGGACGTTTCCGCGCGCTCTGCGATTTCGTCCATGGAGGCGCGTTCGAATCCCATCTCCAGGAAGACGTCTTTAGCCGCCCAGAGAATGTGCTCTGTAAGTTTATCGCCGCGCAACGCCATATATTCGATCTCTTCTACACCGGAAATTGTGTTGCCAGCAAACCAATCAAGGATGGGGTCTCTTTTGATGCGGTAGGTTTTAGGTTGCAAAGTAAACGGTACGGTATAGTATATTTAAGAAACCCACTTATGACTCAACAACAATCCTCCCCAAATCTTCGTGTCTTCGTAACCGGTGCCACTGGCTTCATCGGCTCTGCGGTCGTCCCTGAGCTAATCCGCGCGGGCCATCGCGTGCTCGGTCTCGCTCGATCCGATTCAGGCGCCCAAGCACTCCGCGCCGCTGGTGCCGAAGTACTCCAAGGGAGTCTGGCTGACTTGGATATCCTGCGGAAAGGCGCGTCTGAATGCGACGGCGTTATCCACTTAGCGTTTATCCATGATTTCTCGAATTTCCAGGCCTGCTGTGAAGCCGATCGGCTCGCTATTGAAACGATGGGAGAGGTGCTCGTGGGCTCAGGACGTCCGCTTATCGTCAGCAGCGGCACGCTTTTACTGAAGCCGGGCAGTACTGAAGATGATGAAGCCCCCACAGGCAGAATCCCTCGAGTTTCAGAACCGACCGCTCTGGACTTTGCATCCCGGGGTGTTCGCGCGATGTCGATTCGCCTCTCGCCTTCTGTTCACGGAGACGGCGATCACGGATTTGTACCGATGATTATCGCAGTTGCCCGCAGCAAGGGCGTCTCGGCCTACATTGGCGATGGGGCAAACCGGTGGTCGGGCGTCCATCGGCTGGATGCGGCGGTCCTCTACCGGTTAGCGCTGGAAAAGGGAACGGCGGGCGCGCGCTTCCACGCAGTAGCTGACGAGGGGGTGCCCATTCGCGAACTCGCCACAGTCATTGGTAGTCGCCTGAACATCCCTGTCGTCAGCAAGTCGCACGAGGAAGCTGCTGAGCATTTCACATGGATGGCGCATTTTCTGGCAATCGACGCCCCCACGACGAGCAAGCTGACCCAGGAGCGGCTAGGCTGGAAGCCCACGCAGCCGGGTTTGATCGCCGATGTCGAAGAGGGCAGTTATTTCGAGGGTTAAGCCAAAAGCTATCGACTGATTATAAACGCACCAGCCCCGCGTACTGCGGCAGTGAGCCCCTGTTTGGCTCTCAATTCCACCAAGGCGTCGCGTTGGACGGAAGCGAGTGCGCCGATAGCATCGCCGCTGGCCAGGGCTTTCGTGTAGAACCGCTCCATCAGATCTGCGGTTTCGGAATCGCTGATGGGCCAGAGCGTGAGCAAGAGGTTTTGCGCGCCCGCTTCAGCAAAGCCCCGCCGCAAGCCGAGCACGCCTTCGCCGCAAAGCGCTTCGCCAGTGCCGGTATCACACGCGGAGAGCGTTGCCAACCAGGTTCCGTGGAGGTTCAATCTGCCCACAGAGGCCGCGGAAATGAGGCCGATGCAGTCGTCAATTCCGGAGCGACCCAGCTCCCAATTCCGCACGGTCACATTCGCTCCGGCCAATGCAAGGAAACTCCGCTCCATGCCCTGAGTGACCTGGTCCTCACCGTTAGTTTGGCTGCCCAGATGCCACTCTTGCGCCATCTCCGGTCCGACAAAAACCGCATGGCTAGCCACGTGGAAAATATAGGGCGAACGCACCGCCGCAAGCTGCGCCTCATTCGCGTCATCGCCCTTCAGTTCCGTTACCTGCCAACCGGCGCGGTTCGCCTGAGCGGCGAGGAACTCACCTTCACGCTCACAACCGGGAAGCGGCTCAAAATAGCGATCTTTTCCCTCCACGCTGGCGATCTTTCCATTACCTAACGGGCGATGATCGTAATCGGGCGCTTCGACGATCACCACGCTCCGTTTTCCAATTTTTCCCGTAGCCGATTCATCTTCGCTATTCTCAAGCAAGTCCCGTCCGCTGGCCACATATTCGATTCGATAATCCTCCGCCAAAAAATGTTCCTGCGCATCGAGCAGCGTTGCGAACGACACAAAGTTTACGTCGCCATCCGGGCTGATGATCAGCCGATGGACACCACTTAATTTGGCAAGAACGGGCTCGATCAACAGCTGATCGAGTCGATGGAGAGCCCCCGCCAAAATCGCCTCGTGCACCCGCTTTCGAACGTAGTGTTGATAATCCATCACGGCATTGGCGATTCCGCCGGGACCATCCAAAGCACCGAGATCGACCCAAATCGGATCATGAGCTTTTGTGAGTGCCAGGACGCCCAGACCTCGCTCTGTTTTCAATTGCCCCAGGTAACGCTCGTACACCACGTACTCCAGGAGCGCAGCGTCATCGGGCAATTTCTCTGCGACATCCGTTACATCCACGGCTAGGGAGCGGCGCGTCTTTGCGCGAGAGGTTACCTCTCCTAGATTCCCGCTTCCCGTTGTCGGCGCACTCACAGCGACCGGCCCTTCGCGATCCTCCAGCACTGAGTCGAGCACAATTCCTTTAGTCCGCAGGACCGTCGCCGCGATCAAATCGGCGTCACCCACCAGCGCAGGTAAATCGCACATCCCAGCTTCGTGTTCGAAGTCGAGCCGCTGCTCTTCAGGCGCAAACCGGAAAACGCTGTTCACCGCAGTCTCTTGCCCAGTCACCACCTGCTCGACGTCCTGTTTGGCCGCTTCGTGCTGACCGCCCTCCCACTCAGCGAGCGCCAACCAGCGCCGGGTTCGTAAAGTATCGGGATGATTTTCGCCCAGCGCCTTCTCTTGCACCGCCAGTGCCGATTTATAGAGCACTTCCGCAGACGTAACTTTTCCTTGGAGATGATCGTGCCGACCGAGATAGGCCAGGCTCACGCCGTAATCGGGCGTGGCCTCGCCAAACTGCTGGCGGATGGTCATGGCCTGAACTAAGAGACCCTCGGCTTTATCGAATCGTTTCTCTTCATCGTACAGCAAGCCCAGATCGAACAAGCTTTGCGCCACTTCTGGATGCTGCATTCCGTAAAATTTCTGACGTGCTTCTAAAGACTGATCCAGCAATTGCTCAGCCCGAACCATATTCCCTTCCTGAAGGTAAATCATCCCCAGGTGACTCTCCGTAGACGCGGTCACCGGATCTTCTGACCCGGCCAGTGCTCGACGAATTTCTAACACGCGCAGAAAATCGCGCTCAGCTGCCCGCAGATCGCCTAAAGTTCCCTCGAGAAGCGCGATGTTGTTGAGAGTTGTCGCCACACCAAGACTCTGTGCGCCGTACTGTTGTTTCCGTAGCTCCAGAGCGCGTTCCAAATTCGTCTCCGCCTTCTCGTATTGACCGAATATCCAATAGAGCGTCGCCACATTATTCAGTGTGTTGGCCAGAGCCTTGGGTCCACCTTCTGCCCGCACAATGATGATTGCTTCCGTGTAGAGGTGCTCCGCCCGGGAGAAGTCGCCCTCATTCTCGGCCACGACCGCTTGACCGTTCAGGACCTCAGCCACAGGCATCGAATGCTCACCGTAGTTCTTTGCACGAATCCGGTAGCTCTCCTGAAATGCATCCGCCGCCTTTGGGTAGAACGCCATATCGGAAAAGTACCAGCCGAGGTTCAACCACTCTGCACCCGCCTCGACGGAGTCCGCTCCGAAAGTCTTTTGGGCCAATTTGAGAGCGGTTTGATGCAAGTCACCCGCAGATGCGAAATTATGCGCTCGGGCTTGTGTATCTGCTTGATTGTCTAGGTCTTGTAAAGTTACTGCCTTTACTGACTCATGAGTTGCAAAAAATGTAAAACCGATTAATGTCGAAAATCGAAATAGCACCGTCCGAAGCACTTTTTGCTGAAGCCAACCGATCAGCTTTTGTAGACCCATCCGGCCCTCCACCATATCGGGAGCCGTTTCATTAGCGATCTCTTTCGGTGGGTTCCCGGCAAATATTGCATCCTCGGCGGGCCTGTTTTTGAGCTCTTTTACACATTTCAACAAGTGTTCGACCACTTGCCCAAATAAATAATCGACGTGGCTGTTGCTTTTTCACAAATTTTCTAGAAATTACCCCATAACTTAATGTCTAATAACGTTCCATGCCGATCCTAGGTAACCTCGCGGAGTTTCCCCTTCCGGAAATTCTCTTGCTCATCGGCCAGCGCAGCGGTCGCCTCCGGCTTCTCGATGTTCCCGGCTCCGATCACGGCCTCATCGATATCGATATTGGCCAGGGACAGATTTACGCCATGAATCTTTCTGGTCGGCACGTTTTAGATGAAGACCCCATCACGCACACGCTCACGACCGTGGTACAATCAGGGGGTGGGATGTTCGAGTTCACTATCTTGCACGTCCCCACAGTCTCGCGGCCTCATCCGATCCTTATTAATCAATTGGTGATGTCGTTGGTATTTAAAGTGGACGAGAACGAGGCCGAAAAGAAGAGCCAGGACACACCTGACGACGTTTACGTCCTGGAAAAGCCCGATCCCGAAATGTGGATCGAGCCCGATCTGGCTCAATTCTTCATGCGCGCCAAGGATCTTCTTCAACACGGCGCTCGCTGGGAAGACCTGGCGAAACACCTCGATATGGACGTCGAGCAAGTCCGCGAAAACCTGACCAATCTCCGTCTCCTCGGCGTCGTGAATTTGATGGATGAAATGGAGCGTGAGGCGCGTTCCGTTCCGATCAAGATCCCTTCCGAAAGCATTACTTCCAAGAGCCGCCTTTTCCCGCAAGTCACCCAGGCCGCGCAAGAGCTCCAGCGTCTCACGGGCCGTATGCCCAAATTCATTCCGACAGAAAAATAATCTTCTCTTCGAGCGGGCCGCTTTTGCGCTATTCTGCTCGCTCCTTTTATGGCTTTAACCGGTTTTCGCGATTTTTACCCTGTTGACTGCGCCCAGCGCAACGCTCTCTTTGCTGCATGGCGTGGTGTGGCCACACGCTACGGATTTGTGGAGTACGATGCGCCGCCTCTGGAACCGCTGGAACTGTTCACGAAAAAATCGGGCGCAGAGATCACGTCGCAGCTCTATAACTTCACCGATAAAGGCCAGCGCGAGGTCGCTCTTCGGCCTGAAATGACACCGACCTTGGCGCGCCTGGTCGGAGCGCGTCATCGCGACTTCAAAAAGCCACTGAAGTGGTTCTCCATCCCCCAAGTCTTTCGCTACGAGCGCCCTCAAGAGGGCCGATTGCGCGAACACTACCAACTCAATTGCGATATCATCGGCGAAACGAGTTTGCAGGCGGATATCGAACTGATCGCACTCGTCATCGATATCCTTCGCTCGTTCAAACTCACCTCCACCGATTTCGTCGTCCGCCTCAGTGATCGTCAATTCTGGACGGCGTTTATGGACAAGCACGATGTGCCGGAAGCCGAGCGCTACAATTTCCTCCAGATCATCGATAAATCCGAGCGCACGCCTCCCGAAGAGACCGCCAAGAAACTGGGACCGCTGGCTGACCCCGTCTTTGAGGTGCTCAAGAACGGGGCGGAATGGGAGAACCTGCGAATCGTTGAAGAGGGCTTGAAACAACGGGGCCTTGGCGACTTTGTCCAACGTGATTTCACGATTGTCCGAGGCTTGGCCTACTACACCGGTGTCGTTTGGGAGATCTTCGATCGACCGGGCCAATTCCGAGCAATTGCCGCTGGTGGGCGTTACGATAACCTGTTGAAGAATCTGGGTGAAGTCGATCTTCCGGCGCTGGGTTTTGGAATGGGCGATGTTGTCTTGGGGAAGCTGCTCCAAAATCGAAATCTCGCGCCGAGTTTGAAGCCTACGCCCAGCATCTACGTCATCATCCCGGAAGAGATCTACCGTCCGCTGGCGCTTCAGATCGTGCAGGAACTCCGCGACGCTTCACTCGCTCCGGTCGAATTCCCCTTCACGGCAATGAAAATGGGAAAGCAATTTCAGGCGGCGGAAGAACGTGGAGCGGCATGGGCCGTCATCGTGGATCAACAGACTGCGGACGATCACCGTGTCTCACTCAAAAATCTGACCACCCGCACCCAGGAAACCGTCGCCCAGGAGAGTCTTCTCGACTCCCTGCGCCAGCATCTCTCCACATGAGCTCGTTTCGATTTTTCTCGCCCCTGGCTTTCGCTCTCCTTTTCGCGTTTCCTGCGGCAGCCCTCCCGCCGGTTGATATCTCGGCGTTTCAATCGGATGCAGCGGATCATCCTGCTAAACTGCGCCTGGTCGTCTTCGAAAAACGGGATGGCGGCGGGCCGGTTCAAAAGGTCAGTGTTACGCTCGGAGGGAAGTATGTGCGCTTTGATCTTCCCGATGATCGCCTCCGCGTGATTTATGAGCCGGTGAGTCAGAGTTATCTGGGACTGGAGCTATCCGACGCCACCTACTGGACCTTCTCATGGCCCAAGGTTAGTGAATTAATTGCCAAGTCGGCCCGCTATCAATCGCGTATGCAGGAACTGAGCAATGACGGCCTGCAAAGTTATGCGCCGGATCCCTCTGCGGCGCTTCCGCCCCTGACGACACCCTCGACACCCCCGCCGCTTCCTCCGAATCCGCCCCCGCCCGTCATCCCTTCTGCCACCACGCCGACCGATACAAACTCCATTTTTAACCTGCCGCCACCCGATCTGACTCCTCCTTCCCCATCGCCCGCAGCGAACTCTCCGACACCGAGTCCCATGCCAACGCCCAACGCCGCCGCAGCGCCCGATCTCGCCTCCAACCCCATTCCGGATGCGCCCGTAATGATCTGGAAGCCGCTCGATACAAGAAAAGTGATCTCGGGCATCCCTTGTAAGCAATACGTAGTCTAGTCGAAGCCTGCAAGGCAAAA
>CAVURW010000155.1:0-13452 GCA_963743595.1 uncultured Verrucomicrobiae bacterium | reverse complement strand
ATCCCGAAGCCGCTGGCCGAAGTGCAGGCGCGCACGGTGCTCGGCTCGTTCCTGTTCAGCGGCGATGACGCGTACAAAAAAGTGAGCGTGCTCAGCGGTGGTGAAAAGTCGCGGCTAGCGCTCGTGAAACTGCTGCTCGACCCGCCGAATTTGCTTCTGATGGATGAGCCGACCACGCACTTGGACATGAACAGCATCGATGCATTGATCGAGGCGCTCAAGCAGTTCCAGGGCTCGCTGGTGTTCATCAGCCACGATGTCTATTTCATTCGGGCACTGGCACAGTCGGTCATCCACATCAGTGCCGGCAAGCTGACGCCGTACTCCGGTGACTACGATTATTACCTGGAAAAGAGTGGCGCGACTTCCGAGCGTGGCGGTCTTGTGGCTGGCGAGAAATTGACCGATTCCCGCCCTGTCGAAGTGAAAGCTGCTCCGGTATCGAAATCTGGTGGTTCTACGGTGAAGACCAAAGAACAAAAACGGCTGGAAGCTGAGCAACGTCAGGCAGCCTCCGATGCGCGTAAGAAGGTGAAAACGCGGCTGGAGCAGATCGAGAAATCGATCCAGACCAAGGAACAGCGGCAGAAGGATTTGACGGCGAAGTTGGAGCATCCCGATACGTATCAAAAGGGTGGCGAAGCGATGCAGATCAATCGCGAGCTGGTCGAGATTTCGAATGAACTGGAACGTCTCACCGCTGAGTGGGAGACCGTGACTGCGGAAATAGAAAAGGCGGAAGTTCAACGCGACCCAGCGACGAAGTAGATTGCCTTGCGATATGAGCTGGATACCCTTCGTTTCATGATCATGAATGATACGACAAAGCCAGTGACGCCGGAGCGGATTATGCAGATGATGTGGGGTTTTGCCCCGACTCTGATGCTGGAAGTGGCGATACAAAATAAGGTGTTCGATTTCCTAGATCAAGAGGGTGGCAAGACCGTGGAAGAAGTGGCCACCTACGCAGAAGGAAGCGTTCGCGGTTGGCGCGGTGTTCTGAACGCGCTAACAGGGCTCGATTTTCTGAAGAAAATCGATGACAAGTACATGACGACGCCGGAGAGCTCGATGTTTTTGGTGACCGTTAAGCCGTCGTTCATGGGTGGTATTTTACGTCATTCCTCCAAGCAACTAATCCCGAATTGGCTCCATCTGAACGAGGTGGTAAAAACGGGTAACCCCGTTCGCGGTGTCAATGACGTGAAGCATGGCGAAGAGTTTTTCGTCGATTTCGTGAGTGATCTTTTCAACATGAGTTACGTGGCGACGCAAGTGCTCGCGGGCTATTTGAAGCTCGATGCGTTAACGGAGGAATATCGCGTTCTCGATATTGCGGCCGGATCCGGTGTTTGGGGAATTGGTTTGGCGCAACGTTCGCCTAAAATCCACGTAACTGCGGTCGATTGGCCGGGTGTGATTCCTATTACAAAGAAGCACGCGGAGAAGTTCGGGATGCTGGATCGGTTTGATTTTGTGAGCGGCGATTTAATGGAGGTCGAGTTTCCGACGGGCATCGATCTGGCGACTCTGGGCCACATTCTCCATTCTGAAGGCGGGACGCGGAGTCGGCAGTTGCTGAAGAAATTGCACGCAGCGTTGAAGCCTGGTGGCACGATCGCCATCGCGGAATTTACGCCGAACGAAACGCGCACCGGTCCGCCCCAAGGCGTGATCTTCGCCGTGAACATGTTGGTGAACACCACCGAAGGCGATACGTTCCCGTTTTCCCAAGTGGCTGGCTGGCTGAACGAAGCCGGATTCACCGATGCCCGTGAGCTGCCGAGCCCCGGACCGGCTCCGTTAATTCTGGCGACGCGCGTTTAACACGCGGCTTTTAGGTCTACGAATCAAATTTGAGACCAGAGCATCATCTTAAGGCATGCCTGTAAACCCGGACGGTAGAAAAAGCGCTCTCTAATTCCAGTAGTTTCTCGATTACTAACTCGCTACTTTATTTATATAAATAAAGGATATGCCATTTATCTAGATCGATATCCTAGAAGTGAACCTTCTGAAAGCGGCGGAGTTCACCGCTATTCGCACCGCGCACAATCCACCGTCGCCCGCGCTGCTTGAGGCCTGCGACCGGTTGGGAATGATGGTGATGGAAGAAGCCTTCGACTGCTGGGACAGGGGCAAAAGGAAGGGCGATTACTCAAATTATTCAACGACTGGTGGCAAAGCGACATCGACGCCATGGTGCAACGGGACCGAAATCATCCCAGCGTCGTCCTGTGGAGCATCGGCAATGAAATTCCGGATGTTTTCGCGGATTCAGGCGGCAAGATTGGGCCGGCACTGGTCGCGCGGATTCATGCGCTCGACGTCAGCCGGCCTGATCCCGGACCGCACCACAATTCGGTTCTCCGCAGCAGCCACGATGCCGGAACGCTTAATCTTCAAGTGGAGGAACCCGGATTGGAAGCCTCCGAGACAACTGTCCTGACGCAACAGCTTTCTCGCCACAACACGTTTTCTTCAGGTTTTCCTGTTTTTTGACCGCTTACAGTGTCTAATAGAGACTCACTTTCTTAGTTACTACCCCCTCAAACATGCAAATAATACGTACTTTTCTAACCGTTCTACTCCTGTCAGTCCCGCCTCTCTTGGCCGAAGACGCCCCTTTTGGTCTAGTGCCACCCTCGGCCATTTCGCAGCTCGCCGCTAAGAAAGGAACACCGGAAGGCCTGGCCATTATAGAAACTGCCGCAGACCACCTGACTGCCACACCTCATGCCCTGGAGCGCATACATATGGAAGGGACGCTGCCTCATCAGGGCATTTGGGATCAAAGTATCTTGGCAGTGGCCGACTTCGATATTATGCGGAACCTGGCCCTAGCTTACCGCCTGACAGGCGACAGTCGCTACCTGAAAGCAACCGAAACCTACCTGGTAGCGTGGTCCACCACCTACAAGGTCAGCTTAAATCCCATTGATGAGACTCACCTGGATAACCTGGTCATTGCCTATGATCTGGTGAAGGCGGACGCTGCTACGGACACTCGCCAGAAAACCGAGAATTTCCTTCACCAATTGGCCGTCGCTTATGCCGCAGGAACGGAGAAACAGAAGAAGGATGCTGGTAATTGGCAGAGCCATCGTCTCAAGCTTTTCACATTGGCATCTTATGCGATTGGCGATCAAAAGCTTATCGATGAAGCGCACGCCCTCTTCTCCGATCACGTGAAGCAAAACATACGCTCGGACGGCTCGGTCTACGATTTCTACCGACGCGATGCCCTGCACTATGTCACTTATGACCTGGAACCGCTGACCATCGCCTGCCTGGCGGCGAAAGAGCACGGGCAGGATTGGTTTACGGAGGCGGCGCCGGGTACCGTGCAGTCTGGGATCAATTGGCTACTGCCGTTTGCCACGGGCCAGAAAACCCATATTGAGTTTGTTCACAGTACGGTCGCTTTCGATAAAAAGCGGGCTGATGCAGGTGTTGGCGAGTATGCGCCGCATCCGTGGGCTCCCAGTGCCAGCGCGACACTGCTAACTGCGGCCGCATCCGTGGACCCCAGCTACAAGACCACCTGCTCGCAAGTTTGCATCGCCACACAAAAGAAGCGCACCGACTGGCTGGTGCTGCTATATTGGTAAATGCCCTTCCAGCTTGTCGCAAATATAGCGTTTAAATTAATTTAAACTTTGAGGCGATGAGATACGTTCCGGTAATGGCTCATCAGGCTTTCCTAGCTAACCGTAATTGCTCGGCCTTCGCTTGTCGACTTCCAGTGGAGCAGTTCGGTCGTACGAGCCTAAATCGATTTACTGGCTAGCCCATGAATAGACGCCGTTTCTTTCAACTGATGGGTGGCGCAGCAACGGTAGGGGCGCTGCCCTTTTCCTTGGGTCGCGCGGATGAGATCGCCGTTAGTCCTGGGGCATACCCCATTTCCGAGCGGGACGCCGTTCTCTACTACGGGAAATACCGGCCGAAAGGCAAGCCGCCGGTCGGCACTTGGAATGGTGTACCGTTGGAATCGCCCTTTCCCGGTCTGGCGGGAGACGGCCCTTACCTGCCCACCTGGGAATCACTCGCCCAATACGGCGAAGCGCCGGAATGGTACCGCGACGCAAAGTTCGGTATTTGGGCGCACTGGAGTCCGCAATGCGTGGCCGAGAATGGAGACGGTTATGCCCGCGGGCTTTATACGGAGGGATCACGCGACTATATCGATCACTGCGCGCGCTACGGACATCCGACGAAATTCGGCTACAAGGATCTTTGCTCTCAATGGACCCTACAAAATTGGGATGCTGAGGCACTGATGGCGCGCTATCAGGCGGCCGGAGCAAAGTTCTTCTTTGGTCTGGCGAATCACCACGATGGCTTCGATTCTTGGAACTCGAAAAACCATGTCTGGAACGCGGTCAACATCGGACCGAAGCGTGACGTGCTCGGCGGTTGGGCGGCAGCGGCTCGCAAGAGGGGAATGCGCTTCGGCGTCACGGTGCATGCGGCGCGAAACTGGTGGTGGATGCAGGTCGCTCGGCTTTGCGATCGCACTGGGCCGCTCACCGGCGTACCGTACGATGGCTTGCTTACCTCCGCCGACGGCAAGGATCAGTGGTGGCGCGACTTCGATCCGGAAATCCTTTATGGCCGCAAGCATGCCGTGACCGACCTGCCGGATACGCCGTACGTAAAGAATTTCTATGACCGTATGCGCGACTTGATCGACCAACACGATCCCGATCTCCTCTACTTCGATGATACGCTGCTTCCGCTCGGCTGGGGCGGAATGAACCTGGGCGCGTATTTCTACAATCACAACCTGAAGACCCGCGGAGGAAAAATGGAAGCGGTGCTTAATGTGAAGCAGGTGCATGACGATCTGCACGCGCAGGCCGTTGTGGCCGATGTCGAACGAGGCGTGGTGGCTCAGATCCTGCCCCGTCCGTGGCAATCGGAGACGTGCATCGGCGATTGGCATTACGATCGCAAGCTTTTCCAGGATCATACCTACATGAAGCCGGGTGAGGTCATCCACTGGCTCGTCGACGTCGTGAGCAAGAATGGCACTTTCGTTCTCAACATCCCCGGTCTGCCAGATGGTACGATCGACGTCGACGAGATCGCGATCCTCGACGCGCTGACCGGATGGATAAAGGTCAACGGCGAAGGCATCTACGAGACGCGGCCGTGGAAAGTCTTTGGCGAAGGTCCGCATCTCGCGCCGGTGCAGCAAAACGGACAGACGAAGGTGGCCCCGCTGGACGCGAGTGATATCCGTTTCACCCAGAATAAAAAAGGCGACATTGTTTATGCCTTCGTCATGGGCTGGCCCGCTGGTGACCTGGTCGTTACAAGCCTGGGAACCGGAGCGGCAACCAACCCCGGAAAGGTGTCGAGCGTAGGCATGCTCGGCGGATCGGGCAAGCTAACTTGGAGCCAGACCGGAGATGCGCTCGTCATCAAAAAGCCCGCTCAACCGCCCTGCGACTTTGCGTGTGGATTCGCGGTTGGTATCGGCTGAGCTACGCATCTTGAACACAATCCTTCCTGCGGCATAATCGCGCGGACGTTCCCCTGCCATCGCTGGCCGAGATCGCGGAGCAATTCGCCAACTCCCGCGAACATCTCGGCGAAGACTTGGATATTCACCTATTTTCTCTTGTCGAAAAAGTCGATCAGGGAATAAACCTGCTGGTTAACAGCCCGTGCCCGTTCTACGAGAGGCGCATAAGGTTCGTATTGTGAATTCACGAGACCTTTATTGGCCCCTCCTTTGGCATCAAGTCGTACGGAATCTGCGGAATCGTCCTGATACTTGAAATAATGGGCACCAACAATGTTACCGGACTCATAACAGTTGAGCATGAAATGCTGGTAATACTTTGCTCGATCCTCCTGCGTCTTGACTATCCACCCGGCTCCTCCGGTATTTGCCAGACCGGGGACATCCTCCGCTTTGGCATACCATTCAGTAAGCAGGATTGGTTTTTGCGACCACAGTGTCCATCGGTTGATTACTGCGGGATCAGGTCCCCAGACATGGTACCAATTAACGGAGACGACATCCTCATATTGTCCCATCACTTTCCACAGCGATTGGTTCTGATAGACGCCCCCCTCCGACATCAATCGCTCGCCGAGAAAGAGATGATTAGGGTCATATTTGCGGATCGAGGCGGAGACAATCTTGTAATACCTGTCGAAGACGTACGCCACGAAGTCGGTCCTGTCTTGACTCGTGATGTGTTGAGCATCATGCCCTCGGGCGGCAAGCCAAGCGACTGCTGCGTCATAACCAGGCTTCAGATTGGGATTCTTTTTAAAGTCCAAGCCAAGATTCCTATCGAGCATTTCGGCCGGGGTTTGCAGTTCGTTATCTGAAAAAATTCCCAGCAGATACGGGTCTTTGGCGGTAGCGAGAAGATTCTGGGCGTAATCGTCACAGTAGGCGGGAAAATCAGGATGAAAGACCGGGATGCATTCACGAATGAATCCCGTGTGGCCTGCCGCAGGAAGCGTGAGCCCAATTTTCTTGGCAAAACCGGCCATGAAATCTTCGTTAATTGTGTAACTTAACGGCTTGCTAGCGGATGAAAGCTGCTTCCAATCGCTCCAGGCTCCGAGGCAGGAAAATCCATTCTCCCAAAGGAAATTCGCCGTCTGTTGTTTCCAACCCTCTTCGGTACCATATTTAGCCTGAAATGCGTTTGTTTGCGTCGCACTTGGTCCTGGCTTGACCACGTCGAGCGCGATACTAAAATAACGATTTCCAACAGGATCGATCAGCACCAGCGATCTCCGCTCTTCTCTTTATAGAAAAAGCCCGTTGCCTTGTCTCCCTTTTGATCCATTCTTCCGCCGTACGGATCCATCGCTACTGGTTTTTGGATGGTATACCCGTCAAGCAACTCCATGAGGCGCGTCTTATGAGGTTCCCAGGGGCCTTTTCCGCTCCGTCCGGTTTCCACAATGACGGTGCCATCCTTGAAGGTTTTAGAGGGAATGGAAGTCGGCTCAGCATCCTGGGTAAATGCTGGAAGGAGAGGTGTTAAAATGAAAATTAAGAGAGCACCGGTGACCTTTGATTTATGCATGGTAGTTCGTTCCTGTTATGGCTGTGACATAATAAGGAATGCCCCTCGAAATGAACCGAAATAATAGTCGGTTTTACGACATGCTTTAATATATTAATAATATCGCAGAAATAGGTGCTCTAGACTCACAATCGCATCGCCCCTCGCTCAGGGACTCAATCTTTCCTGGAGCGTGTTGATCGTCTTCTTAATACGGCAATCTCAAAAATACCGCTTACCGAGTTTGATAACGCAGTGGGGCGCATTCGTTGTTCTTGAAGAGACAGGACGGTCACGAATTATCACTTCGGTCGAAACTTCTATCCATATGCATTTATTATCACAATAATTATTAAGGATGCGGAATTATATCAGTCGTCCGTCGCAAAAGAAGCTATTTTAAATATACCCTGGTTGAGAAGGTTGAGAAGGGTAGTCTATCGGTGGTTAGTAAAACGGGACCGGTTTAATTCGCTCGAACTCTCATCCCGGAATTGGTTTTACCAGGGCGCTGCACCCGGCAAATACATGTTAAGGAATGACATAAATAGCGTCCATGAGATGAGCGTTTTAACTCTTTATCTATTCAGCGTATCTTAACACTCAGATTCTCATGATAAAACGCTACGCAATCTTCGTTACGCTTTTCTTATCTAGCCTTACCGTCTTAACTTCGCAATGTTGGGCCGATGTGGCCAAAGGAGCAGACGTAAGTTATCTCTATCAGATGGTACGTCCATGTACTCTGAAAGGTGCTCCTAATGCAAATGCCACAGCATTTCAGTTTTATGATACGAACGCTCAGCAACTGGATCCCGATCAGATAAAAAATTGTTTACTCATATTGAAAGAGCGCAACATCGATACGATCCGGTTGCGCATGTTTGTCAATCCCTCGCCAACTCAAGCAAACGCCGATGGCTTTTGCTGCACGAACAACATGGTTTATCTAGCGGCGCTGGCACAAAGTATGGGATTTCGCATTTTAATCGACTTTCATTTTAGCGACTCTCTTTGTAGATCCACTCCAAGTCCTACGCCAACACCGAGTCGCACCCCTTCGCCCACTCCAAGGCCCACGCCAACGCCGAGTTTGACTCCAACGCATACCCCTAGTCCGACTCCAACGCGCGCACCAACCGCAACGCCGAGGCCGACCCCCACGCCGGTCGCAAGCCGAACGCCGAAGCCGGTGCCGACATTGGGTCACGTGCCCACACGAACGCCTAGTCCCACGCCTGCTCCGCAGACACATACTCCCAATCAACGAGGGGAGCACAATCCTTGGCAATTACGCCAAAGTGCGACGCCTACACCTGACCCCATCTTAGACCTTCTGGGATTCGTAAATCGAAATAACAAATGAAAACATCCTCGGCTCGGGCTAACTTTGTGATTGGCTCGACGCGCTAAATGCAAGCCGATCAAAACGTTCCTTGATGGCTGCCGCCCGCTAAATCGAAAACAGTACGCGACCCCTTGATTTCTCCTTTTTGAGAGGCTCCGTCGAGGACTTCCAAGTCCGATTCTCCATTACGCGGTAGAGCAAGGGTAACCCTAATTTCCTTGGGAGTGGTGAATTGAAATTGCCAATGCTTTTCTTCTTTTCTCCATGAAACGGAGATCGGTCCAAACTCGGTTACGACAACGCCATCCGCTTCATTCAGATCCCCCAGATGCGGTTCGATGACGATTCGCTTTTCCCAAACGGGCCCGTCTCGACGCACGCCCAAAACCCATGTGCTGAGGGTATAGCCGGGCACGATGCCATAGCAGTGAATTTTGGAGCCGCCTTTGACCTTCTCCCAGGTCGTCTGCCAAGGAGATTCGAGCATTCCCTTCCAACCAGTCCGAATGCGATCCAGAACAAACTGATCGTACTTCGGCTCGTCCAGAGAATAGAGCAATTTCCAGAAGTAATGATTCGCCATGATTTGGTGGATCTCGTTTTCGTGGGCAATGACCCATTTGATTACTTTGTCTTTTCGAACCGGTGGGACGAGCCCCTGATCCAACGCAAACAAGTTCGCAAATAAGGTCGGCTCGGTATGGTCGTTTATGACCTTAATGCTAACGTCTTTTTTAAATAAGTCGTCACATGGCAGAACAACTGGGGTTCCCGCTGACGAGTAATAGGCACCAGCCTCCTCGTCCCACAATTGTTGGTTAAAAGCGTCATATAAAGCGTGTGCAGCTTGAGCCCATTTGTCGGCACTAGGCTTGTCGCCTACTTGATCGGCAAGATACGCTGCATCGGTAAAGGCGCATTCGATAAAGGCGTTATTCGCTGCTCCTTCACACGTGGCGTACGCGAGAGGATTATCCCAAGCCACCCATTCCCGAGCGCGGACCAGACCCCGCCCCGTCCTTCTATCCGCAAACCATTCCAAGAGGCGGTCCAAATAGGGCCACAACTCACGGACCAGTTCTTTGTCTCCCGTGGCTTCATAGTATTTGCGCAGGCCCTCCACCCATTCGCACGCCCGGTCTTCCATGTGAGTATGAATATCCACCAACTCGGAGCACGTACGGGCTCGTAACATCCCATCTGGTTCTTGTGTGAGAGCTTCTCGTCGAAGTAGGTTTTTAAATAGTCGTGGATCACTCCAGACTGTTGTGCCGTCGCCTCCCGGTCCGGCCATCATCACTCGGGTTGCGTCGTACATCGGCGGGTCGTTGTCCATCCATTCAGAACGCTCACGATCCGCACAATCGGTGTAAGCATCCTCACTTAACAGCTCTAGAGATCGGGCAGTAAGTTCCCAAATCCGGGTCAATTCGGGATCGCTGCATTCGAACTTTCCTACACGCTCGAAGGGGTAAAGCACCTGGGTTAACCGAACGACGTGCACCGATGCCTTGCCTGATTCAGTGATTTGCAGGCTTTTAAACGCGAACGTATCCCCTCCCATCCATCGCTGTTTACCGGCGCGACAGACATAGACACTGACAGCGTTCTTCTGATCTTCTGGAAGAAGCGGTGTCACGAAGATCTTGGCTCCTGCTTCGGCATCGATGTCGAGCACCCAGTACGCCTGGACGATCCGCTCACACTGCAGAACCATCTCTCCGGGCTGACACAGGTCGGGCTGAGAACTCGCCTTTCCATCTATAAAAGCGGTAAACGGTACGTTCGTTTCACCCAGCAGTGGAATGGTTCGCGGGCTTAAAACCGGCCACGCAACTGCGTCGGAGACATCGACCTTCACGGCGTGGGGCAAAGCGCTGTCGTCAAAATTCGGGTCCGACCAATTTGCCATCGATTTTTCCGCATCAATGTTGTCGGGAATGGAAGAGTAGTTGTTCACCTCGGGTCGCCTTTGGCTGAGATCAAGGACCGCCGTCCAACTTGAATCGGTAACGATTGTTTGGGTTGCTCCATCGGTTCCAATTAAGTCCAAGGCAACCGTGAAGCCCGGAGCGTGGTGGCGAAAACGGCTGAAAGACTGCTGGAACGGTGTAGAATCGAGGGCCCAGTCGCGGTGCACGAGCACAGCGATCACGTTTTTTCCTTTGTGGAGGTGAGACTGAATATCCCACGTGTCGTATTCGGGTCGTCGATTCTCAAAACGATTGGGACCTCGTCCGATATATTCTCCATTGACGTACAGCTGGTAGCGCGTGTAAGCGAACAGATTTAATTCCGCCTCTTTCGGCGCGGCACTGAGGTCGAATGTTTTGCGAAAGACTGCGTTCAGGTAACCGTCGGCAGGCCCAGGTATTTGGGTCCAGATGAACGAATTGCGGAGGCGACTACCGATTGGATCGCCGATTGGATCGGGTTTATCGGCACAACAAGCAGCCGATCCCCAGACAGCTATTGTCAACACCAGAAAGATTCGCAACCCCATTCGATTCGTTAGGTTGGTGGTGAATGCCGTATGTTTCAGGTTCAACCAATTTATCTGGCGTAGCCATAATTTCATTGGTTCCAGATTAACGTATCGCATTAGACCAGTTAACGGTCTGATTAATGTTCGTTGGGGGTGTTCGCCGGCGGGCCGTCGCCGATCTCAAGGCGTAGATAGTCGTAAAGGACGCCGTCGGTCCAAGACCGGGCATGAGTGGTCAGTGTCATTACGTTTGTGCCGGTCGTCAGTACTGACGTGTCGAACGGAATGTCCGAATAGTATTCTACGCCACGTATGCCGTCGCGGTGCATGACTCCCGAGGAGGGTAGAAGCCCCGTCGATCCGACCAGATGGCCATTGACGCCAACGTCGATTATTGAGCCACGCGTGCCGCAGATGCCCAGCCGCAACGTCGCCTTGCCGGCCGGAATTTGGTCCATGCCGAAGGTGATCTTCCAAGTTGTGCCGGTATATTTGCCGTCGGAACCCAGCCTAGGCGGTTGCGCGTAGTTCCAATCCTTAGAGTAATCGCTCTTGCCGATTACAAAATTGACGTCATTCGGAAATTCCTGTGGATAAAGATTGTAGAGCCCCCAGGTCCAGTAATGATCCCCATGCCGGAATTCCTCTGCGCTCCGATTCGGAATGCCAATATCCCAAATTTGCTTTCCATACCGAACAGGCACCCAAGTCAAATTTCCGAGATCGACGGGCTTGCCCGCCTCCACGGTGACATCGGACTTGCAGTAGTCGCCTAAGATACCGTTGGTGAAGGCGTAAAGCTGGTACGTACCTGGACGAGCGTGAATGGCGAAGGCACCCTTGTCATCCGCTTTTACCCAATATTCATAGTTCTTGCCGTCGGTCTCCCATCCCACCTTAAATGGCTTGTTCTGCTGGTCGATCGCCGTATAAGGTGCCGCCGCCAGACCGACCCAGGCGTTTGCTGCTGTGGCTGACGGCTGCTGCAAGTCCTTAACGGTCAGCATTCCGGTCACGGTCCCACGGTCGTTCGCATTAGCATATCCGTCCATCCTCGCCCAATCGTAGGGCCACGCCTTTTTCTCTACGTCCGCCCGCGCCAGTGCGTCGTGCCACATCACGTCGGGGTCCGGGTCACTGTTGCAGTAGACGTAAAGCGGCCCGACTACCTTCTTCCAGTTCTCGTCCTGGCCAATGGAAATGGCCACCCCGCCGAAATGAAATCCGTGCCAGCCGAACAGTAGGGTTGGACTTGCGTTCGGTGTGTCCTTCAAATCAATGTGGCCAGTGTACTCGACCCTGGTTGGCCCGTTGCTGATGTACTCAATGCTGGGATTTACGATCCAGATGCCAAGTCCCTTTGTGGAGCTGCTCCACCCATAGGCCGGCGTCTCTGAGTAGAGCATACTGTAGTCGTACTTGTGTTCAACCTCGCCCTGATGAATGCCGGTAGTCATGCGCCGCGCTTCCTTCAGGTTAAGCGGTGTGCCATGCATCCAGTCATAGCCGTTGATCATTTGCTTATTGCGTCGGCTGTCTATGGTAAGGTGATCGAAAGTTTGTGGGTCGAGCTTGAAGCAGACCCCGCAAGCCTCGAGATCGAAGGCCGGGTAACCCGGCTTGTGGCTGACGCTCGTCCAGCCGTAAAAGCCGGAATCCCCACGCTTGAGCGTGTAGCGAATCGCAATGTCCAGCGGTTCAGTGGGAGGCAAGGATTTGCCTGAGCCGTCGCTGGTGGAAACAGAAACAGCATCAGCTCCCTTATAGGGGAACAGAAGCTCGATCTCGCCCATGTCACCGCCGTTCTTCGTGGGATCCTGGGTGACTGTAAACACAGACGGCTGTCCCTTCGACTGCGTCTTCATTGGCACCCCGGAGGTTGGAGTGCTGCCATAGACATTCCAGTAGGCTTGACCACCGCGCAGGAGGTTGTTGCCTTTGTAAAGCAGACTCAGCAAATTTCCGTCGTTCTTACGGATGGTAAGGCTGAGCACTCCATTCTCCATCGTCACCGTCTCGCCGGCGTCGGAGATGGTTACCGGCGGGTTGACGTTTGGAGTGTCAGCCGTGGACGTGGCTCCCAGGACGAAGACAAGACAAACAGCGATCGGCAAGAATAAACCCAGGACAAGGAGAGGCCGTATCCAGCGTTGGTCCTTAGTGTAAATCATAAATACTTTTCTCTCGAGTGCGCCAGGATTTTACGACCGGACGGGCGGCTGGGTAAGGGAATTATCCAGCCAAATTGCGACATGCTTTCCGAGTAGTGTAGGTCCCCTTTTGGGCGAAGGTGAAACACCACGACCCGTACTTGCCTCATGGATTCTTTTTCGGCCACGTCCAATTCTTCAAATCATCGCTCCAGGCTATGCCAATACTGGCAAAGTTATCGAATCCGCCACGGGGATCTGATTCCTTGTAAGTCGAGCCATGGAAGAACATCAGGGCTTTGCCGACTCGGGGATCTTTTCGCAGGTCCAGGACGAAGGCAGCCGTGAGACGCCCTTTCGCCCACGGCCAATCCTTTTGCCCCAGAGTCAAAACCCCTTCATCCGTCCACGTTTTGAGGTCCTTGC
>CAVURW010000154.1:0-4459 GCA_963743595.1 uncultured Verrucomicrobiae bacterium | reverse complement strand
GTGGAGGCGACGAAGCCGGAGAGATCGCCAACCACACCGCCACCAAGCGCGAGAATGAGACCGGAGCGTTTGATTTTTTTCTGGGCGAGCTGCGATTGCAGCGCGGTGTACTGAATAAGCGACTTATTCGATTCACCACTGGGGATGGTGAAGGTGTGCGAGGTGATTTGCGCCTGCTCCAGGCCCTCTTCCAGTGCCGCTGCGTAGAGCGGGCCGACCTCATCATCCGTGATGATCGCTACGGTGTCGTCGCCCTGGATGATGCCCTGCGAATGAATCAGTTTCCCGACGTGCGAGAGGATCCCGTGGCCGATGGTGATGGAGTAAGGAGAGGCTTCGAGCTCAACAGAGATGGAATGCCAGGAGGCGAGAGGGTCTTCGGTCATACTTCTAGGGGACCGACAGGGTAAACGAGTTCACCCCGTTCGTAAATCAACTAGAGCGTTTTCCTGTCATCTTGTCGCACAACTCTGGTAAATGCTGGATTAACCGCCATTAAGTGTACGTTTTAACATAGTACAAGCATTTCCGGAAACCACGCAAACCAGCAATAAACAGAGGCGTGGCTGGATGCAATGTCTTTGGCCCCGAACGGGGCCGTAATAATTAAGCCCTGGGTCAGCGAAGGGCAAAGCCCTCGCGCAACCCCGGGGTACACCAAGAGGGGTGACAGCTGTGTAGGGGCGTAATAGTCTCGACCGCATTGGTAACGCTCATAAATTGGCACCATTTATTGCGACCTTACAGGCCGCTCTAGCTACTCTATTTTAACCAGCCCTGCGTCGCTCCTTGAGCCGGGCTTAATTATTACGGCCCCATTTGGGGCAAAGGCCAAAGACATGGGAGCATTCAAGTTTCAAACCGCAGTGATGGGTTTTGGCGCGATTAGTGAGCTTAGCAAACCAACAAAACCACGAAGGGACGTCTTCCCCAGCGTTACGCGGTAATACCGGAAAGTGCTCTACGGTGACTCGGTACCGGGATCAATAACAGTCTTATGTTGTTGGAAGAGAGCGAGGTGGCCTTTCAGCTGGTCCAGATCGGGCTGCGTCGGGTTCATGGCGAGCGCTTTTTGCTCCCAATCGAGCGCTTGATCGAAATCACCGACGGCAGCGTACGCAGCAGCCACTGTGTCCAGGATAGCGGCTTCCTTTTCGTGGCCGATCACCGCCAGCTTGGCGTAACGGAGCGCCTCTTGCGAATTCCGTAATTTATCGTCCGGAGCAGTAGCCAACACATAGGCATAGGTGTTTTGCACCTCTGCGAGATCGGGCAGATCGCTCGGCTTCATTTCAAAGAGGAGGGTCTTCAGCAAAGCGAGGGCCTCTGGGAACCGGCCCAGGTGCAGCAGGCTTACGGAGCGCATCTCCAGACATTCGCCTGCGAGCTCGCGAACATCCACCTTTTGAAGGATCTCTGAAGCCTCCGCGTAGCGACCGTTCTGGAAAGCACTCTCGCCCTCCGCAAAGTTCCAGCAACTGGTCCACGGCGCGTAAAAGCAGGGAATAAAACAGAAGAGAAGTAACAAGCAGGTGGAAGCGCGGCCCCACACATCCCCTTCCCTGACCATAAACCCGTAGGCACACAGCGCACCGACAAGAAAACCACCCAGATCCGTAAAGATGAAGAGGGGATTAACGCCTACCAGGCTCAGACTCACACAGATGAACGACCAGACGATAAACATGCCGATGGTTTCCGTATCCATGGCAAGTCCCTCGGAGTCTTCGGGTTCATCGTCATCATCGTCTTCTTCTTGCGCGTTCTGCCAGATCGGCCGGGAAAAGAGACGAAACGCAAATATCGCGTAAATGAAGCCATCCGCACCCACACCCGCATCGCCCGTGAAAGTGAGTTCTGCCAGCGAGCTGAGAGCCGTTCCAACAAACCAAAACAGGATGAAGTATGCGGTGCCGAGCGATCGTTCCAGATCTCGCGCCAGGCGCAGGAAACAGAACAGATTCAGTGCCAAATGCAGCGGGGTGAGGTGCAAGAAAAACGATGTGAGTAGGCCCCAGTATTCACCTCTCCAAAAAGAGACGCCGTTCGCGTACAGAGGAAGGCCGAGTCGTTCGTCCGTCATCATCAGAAGCTGAACCGTGAAAACAAAGAGGCAAAGTCCCGCAAGTGTGTAGCTGAAAAGTGGCGAGGGACGACTGACGACAGCAGGTTCTTCCATTGAGCCCATAATGACGTTGTTTTCCGAGATGGGCGACCGAAAAACGCAATCTTCTGGCGGCCCGCTAGTAGTAAATGAACGGGATTTGATTCTGGGTAAAGAAAACGTAGTAATAGAGGCCGCATGAAATCACAAATCCGGCCAAACCCGCCCACATCGTAATCCGCAACGCCCAACTTCTACCGAAGACCGTCCAGCCGCGGGTAAAGCAGTAGATCACCCAAGGGAGGGTGGCGATTTGCAGCCACGGATCGGCATTGGTGAGGTGCAGTCCTGAGTAGATCCAGGTTCCCGTGCCGATGTACATCACCAGGAAGAGAAACAGAGCCGTTTTGTTCAAGAAGTTGAACCCCGCTTCTGTGGAAAGGGGATAGCCGAACAGGGTTACGACTAAGAACAAGAACAGCCCCACGGGAATGATCATGCCAAAGATGAACAGCAGCCGATTCGGCCACTCCAGCGCCGGGCAGTAATTATAATCCCACGATGCCACTAAAAACTGACCGTACTCCGATGTGTTATAGGAAAAGCGCACGTCATCCGCCGTTTGCGTGGCGAACATCGTGGCGTGGCCTTCCCGGACCAGATCGTTCAGCCGAAATGACGAGAAGTAGTCGATCAGACTCTTTCGGGGAACGTCGACACTGGGGCAAAAGAAATCGTTGGCATAGACGTAACTCGCCGACTGAGGGTCCCAGGCCCGATGCCGGACATAGCCCGCCCAAACCCCCACCACCACAGCCAGTACTGCGCTTCTCCACAACAGCAATTGCCATTGACGAAAATGATTCGTGCTTCTCCACAGCACCCACGGCATGGCGACGAGCAGAACCACACCGCTATGCTTCGAATTGAGCGCGAGCACCAAGGTCCAGAAAACCCACCAGTAATTAATACGGGTGGGGTTTCGATTCAGGCAATGCACGCAATAGAAGAAAAGTGCGCCCGCAAAGCCGATCAATGAGTCGTTAGAAATGGAGGACGAGTGTAGAACGAAAAATGGGTCGATTGACCAGAATGCGACAATTCCATATCGAACGATCCATGATGACAGAAAGAATGTCGCCCGGAAAACACAGAGGAGCCCCATAATCGAGAGAATCATGGCGAAATCGGCGATTTGGTTGAGATCACTCAACATGGCGGCAATCATGTAAAACAGCGGTTCTTGGACATATTGATCAGGCACGCCGATGTAGCTTTCTTCACGAATCTGTGGAACTCGCCCGTTATGATCTCGAATGAACCCAATATAGCTGAGATGACCGCTATAATTGCTGTTATAAGAAAAACAGTAACTACCGTAGCGATGGGCGATTCGTAGTGCAATCCCCGCAATCACCAACAGGAGAAGCCCCACCATTAACCAATTCAGAGGTCGGCTCGACAAGATTTTCAAGGTCGTCATCAGTACATGATCCAAGGAATATCTTGTTGAGTGAAAAAGAGCGCATAGTAAAGAGCTGAAGAGACCGTAAATCCGCCGAGAAACAGCCACATCAATCCGCGAATGATTCGCCCTTTTCTACCAAAAACTGTCCAGCCCCGGCATGCTGCATAGACGGCCCAAGGAGCGGCTATGATTGTGAGTCTAGGATCTGCATGACACGTATGCGGATGAGAAGAGTTAAGTATGACAATCGAAGCATAGGCCACAAAAAAGAGTGCAAAAGCAGTCTTGTTAAAGAAATTAAATCGTGTGTCTCGAGTAATAGGATAACCGAGCATCGTATACACGCCAAACACAACAATTCCCAGTGGAATCATCAATCCGAATAGGAGTAACAAGCGATTGGCGAATTGCAGTGTGGGCGACATTCGATAATCCCAGGCACCCAGAATAAACTCCCCATACTCGAACGTATTGAACGACCAACGCACCTCTTCAGAAGTCTCTCCCTTGAATAGTGAGGCTTGAGCTTCATCTAACAAGCTATTGAGCTGAAAACTACTCACATAGGCTGGGGTTCCATTATTAATGTCCTGCAATTCATTCTCAAAATCGTGCATGTAGAGATGCTTATTCGTTGTGGGATCCCAATTTCGCTGTTGAACATAAGCAAACCAGGTTCCCAGCATCACTAACAGGACGATGACCCGCATCCGTATTCCTTTGTATCGAGATGGCGCTTCTGACGCTCTCCATAACATCCATGGAAGGGCAACAAGAATACATATCGAATTAAGCTTGGTGTGTAGGGACGCCACTAAGATCCAGAAAGCCCACCAATAATTCAGTCGGGAGGGATTTCGCTTCAGAGGAGCCAAAGACAATACATC
>CAVURW010000153.1:0-3057 GCA_963743595.1 uncultured Verrucomicrobiae bacterium | reverse complement strand
ATCTTGGATTACGTCGCCCTTTCCCAGGATGCTCTGGAAAACATTCGTCCGACTCTCCTGCGATTCGCGACCGACCTAAAATTGATTTGGCCGGAAAAATGGTCCGATCTTCTGCTTGAGATATCGCAGCGCGAACCGATCACAATCCAAGACTTTGGCCCGAGACAAACACTTTTGTCCAGCGATGAGCGCACGGAGATCATTGAACGCGAGATCGATTATCCTGAGCACCGCCAAGGCATTCGCTGGATGGATATCCCCGAATCTAGCTGAAATTACTCACCCTTCATCATGCGCAAGACCTCCGGATCTTCGCGGCAATTGGAAGTTTGTACGGCTTCAATCATCTCCGACATCGCTTGCTCGGCCTGTTCCGGAGTCGGTTTTTTCGTGAACATCGCCCCACCTAGGTAATCGCAAAGCTTTTGCCACGAATTCGGCGCATTAATCGTCTCTAAAACGGGGTGACCATTGCCAAGATCGATCCGCTTCCAAGGCCACACCGCCCACCCGATCTGGTTCGCGTTCATCAATTGCACCATCGCCGTTTGCCAGCTCAACGATTCCTCCCCAAATTCCCCGAGCCAAATGGGACGCTGCGTGGACGTGCGCAGATCCAGAAACGGTTGCAGTGCCTTGGCGTTTGGTGTTTTCCAGGCGGGATTAAAGATGGAGTACTCGTGGAACTCATAGAGGATGTTCGGCCCATTGATGCTGGAGAGCTCTGAAAAATCGTGCGCGAACCCATTCCCCTCCACGATCAACATATGCTTCCCATCCACCGTGCGGATGGCGGCGATCATCGCGGCATAGAGATGATGGAGTGCATCCGGGGAGACACCGGGGGGCAGATTCGGCTCATTAACGAGATCATAGCCGCCCACGGAGCTCTTAGACGTGTACCGCGCAGCGATGGCGCGCCATACATCCACCGCCATGGTTTGGTTTTGCACCGCATTCGGCCCGCTCCAGAGTTGGGCACTCTTTTCACCGGAATGCAGATCGCTCTGGGCCGCAAACGTATTCTGCCCGCCGGGCATGTAGTGCAGATCTAAAATCACGTAGATTCCATATTTCTGGCCCCAAGCAATCGCGCGATCTACCGGAGCAATCCCCGCCTCACTGTAGGAAACGGTGCCGTGATCGTCCGAAAAGATAAAATCCTTATAATTCACCGGCAGCCGCACGCAATTGATTCCCTGCTCCGCCATGCGCCGAAAATCGTCCTCTGTAACAAAGGAATCGGTCCATTTCTGCCAAAACGTATCGGCCACATCCGGCCCGATCAGATCTGCCATGCGCTTCTTAAAATCAGACGGGCTCTGAAACAGCGGGCGAATTCCCTTGGAGAGCAAGTAGGGCTGTGGATCCAGCCATGGCGAGAGATTGACCCCGCGCAGAATCACCGGCACGCCATTTCCATCCAACACCTTCCCGGCCACCGCATGGAGCATCCCGACCGGCTCGGCATAACCCGGAACGCACAATCCTAAAACGAGAAGTAGAACGAAGCCCGCCGCTGTACGTCGTGTTTTCATAGTCGATTTAATTAAAAGCTAGCACTGGTTATAGCGCGGAAGGAAGGCTGCTGTTCTACTGTTCAAAGGCCTTGTGAGTCGCACGGGACACAGCTGTGCGTAATGGAGTTCGAGTCGCGGCTCGCGTCCGCGAGTCTTCCCTGCTATCACCGCTCAATGTCTGCGTTTCGGCCGCCCACCATTCTCATCGCCGCCGGAGAACCGAGTGGCGATACGATTGGCGCGGCATTGATTCGTTCGCTTTTGGCGAAGAATCCGCAGGCCCACATCATCGGCGTCGGCGGTGCTCAAATGAACGCCGCCGGGCAAGATCAACTCTTTGACCTTTCCGTTCACGCGGTGCTGGGTCTGACCGCGGTGCTGCGCCATTACGTGAAGCTGCGCGGCTTCTTCTACAGTGTGGTGCAATTGGCGCTGCAGACTCAGCCGGAGGCGATCGTGTTTATCGATAACCCCGGCTTTAACCTGCGCCTAGCTGCTTTGCTCCACGCGAAATTACCCGGTACCAAGTTCATCTATTACATTAGCCCGCAGGTCTGGGCATGGAAATCGGGGCGGGTTAAACAGATGCAGCGCTATTTAGACCTGCTCCTGGTGATCTTTCCGTTCGAAAAAGGGTGGTACGCCCAGCACGCACCTAAGCTTCCGGTGGTGTGGGTCGGCCATCCGATGATCGATCGCCTTGCGGCGACGGTTCGCCGTGATAAATCGGACCCGAATCTCGTGGCGCTTCTGCCCGGCAGCCGGAAAACGGAGGTGTCGCATAACCTTCCCATTTTATGGTCCGCCGCGAATCTCATGACGCAAAAGCGAGTTCAGCAAGGATACCCGCCGCTCCATTTTCGGCTGCTCTGTCCGGATGATCACATGCGCGTATTCGCTAGGAATTTACTGGAGAGATCGAAGCCACGCTATTTCCCGGAGACTTCCCCGCTCACGTTTGAGGTGACCTCGGGTGACTCGCTCCCTCTACTCGCGCCCTGCGCAATCGCCTTGGTGGCCTCCGGCACGGCATCGCTGGAATGCACTGTTGCTGGAGTGCCGCCGGTGGTGGTCTATCGCGTCAGCCCGCTCACGTGGCTCATCGGAAAACATGTCGCCAAAGTCAAGCACCTCAGCATCGTCAACATCATGGGCGATGGCGAAATCGTTCCGGAACTGCTTCAAAATCGATTCACCCCGGAACACGTTTCTGAGGTCGCCCTTCAACTGCTGGAAAACCCTGCACCGGTAAAAGAACGGATGGCCAAGGTCGTCTCCACCCTCGGCCCGACAGGTGCCAGTGACCGCGCTGCCGAGGCGATTCTCGAGCTGATTCTGCGGTGACCGAAGGGTAAGAGTGAGTCATCGTGAAACGCCCTTCGCCACATGGCAGCCGGATCAAAGCTGCGGCTGGATAGAAGCTTGACGTGTTGCTAAAAGGCACCCGTGTTCAGAGCGGCGTTGCGGCTGCGTTCCGTGCTCCTTGGCTGACTTGGTAATAACGTCCATTTCCATCTTGAGCAGATAATCGGTTTTA
>CAVURW010000152.1:0-6395 GCA_963743595.1 uncultured Verrucomicrobiae bacterium | reverse complement strand
CAATCCACATCCGCCCACCCATCTTCTCGACCAGCCGCGTCGAGATGGCCAGCCCCAGCCCGGTCCCGCCGTACTTCCGCGTCGTGGAGCCGTCCGCCTGGGCGAACGCCTCGAAGATCAGTCTTGCTTGTCGCGACGGGATGCCGATGCCCGTGTCGCTGACCGCGAAAGTGCAGACAGCACCTCCTCGGATGTCGTGCGACTCCCTCTCGACCCGGACGACCACCTCGCCGTGCTCGGTGAACTTGATGGCGTTGCCGACCAGGTTGACGATGATCTGCCGCAGCCGCCCGGGATCGCCCAGCGACGCATCTCGGGCACGTCGGGCAGCGATCTGGCAGGCCAGTTCCAGCCCTTTCTCGTGGGCCCGCAAGCGCCAGCGTCTTCATGGTGTCGCCCAGGCGTTCGCGCAGGTCGAAGGCGATCGGTTCGAGGTCGAGCTTGCCCGCCTCGATCTTCGAGAAGTCGAGGATGTCGTTGATGACGCCAAGCAGCGACTCGGCCGACGTCTTGCACCATGCCCGAGGTACTCGCCGCTGCTCGGGAGTCGAGGTCGGTGTCCAGCGCCAGCTCGGTCATGCCGATGATGCCGTTCATGGGCGTGCGGATCTCGTGGCTCATGTTGGCCAGAAACTCGCTCTTGGCCCGGTTGGCCGCCTCGGCGGCCTCCTTGGCCTTGAGCAGTTTGGCCTCGATATGCTTGCGATCGCTGATGTCCACGAAAGTCACCACGGTGAAAATAGTAGGAGTGAAAGTAGAGGTAAAACTCGCGATCTATCATCAAAAAGAAGAGGGGAAACGGCGCCATGATGAGTGCTGTGCGAGGGCTGGCGAGAATGAAGAAAATCGGGAATCCAACGAGAAACGTGACGAGACCCCACCTGTAGGGACTGAACAGCATCGAGAACATTTTTCCGGGATCCGAGAGAATCGCCATGGGGAGTTGGTAGACCGAATGCACATTCCAATTCTCGTAATGAACGGTGATCGGGCTGCGCTGGGCGGGATCGTGAAAGAGCGGCGTGAAGAGAACCTCTGCGAAAAACAACCACGCGAAGCCCGCTATGAGGAGATTCTTGGCGTACGTTTTTCTCCAGGGCAACTCGTCCTGGGAGACGTAAATGAAAAGCCCAATAGCGATAAGCGTGGGTGCGTCAAACTCGCCGCAACTCACCGCAAATGCCGCCGAGGCCCAAAAACCGATCTGACCATTTTTTTGGTAAAAATAGAGCAGCGCCGCGCACGCCGTTCCGGCCCATACCTCTGGGTGAAACGGTGCGAAGATCATGTGAACGACTAGCGGATTCACAATAAAAAGAATCGAAACTAAAAACGAGTAAGCGGGCGAAAGGCCACGGGAATTCGCATACAAGTAGAGTGGAATCACGCCCGCACAAATGCCGATGACTTGAAGCGTGAAGAGCGTATCGACCTCCGGGAAAATCGCGTAAATCGGTGCCACCAGAAGCAGCGAAAAACAGGTGTGACCGCCCAGCATGTTCGGGCCATCGAAGGCGGTGTCGCGAAAGGGCGCACCGGCCAGCGTATTGACGATCGCTGATTGATACGCGGCGGTATCGGAGGTGATCGTGAGGAACGACCATTGGATGGCGAGGTTGCAGTAAATGGCAACGGCAGTCGTTGGGATGGCGAAGAGCAGCAGAATCAAGAAATAGAACTGCGCCTCCGAGATCCGCTGCAAAAGCGCACCGTAGCGTTCCATGAGCTTAAAAGGAGAGAGTTCGACCGTGCGTGGCGTTTCCATGAGGATAAGGAGAGCATACGAAAAGTAGGGATGGGCACAAGGAGAAGGGCAAGTTGACATCGCATAAGTAAGGGCTATTGTTACATTCATGCCTCCCAGCTGCCAGTTCGCCAGTGCGGTTCACCTGATGGTGGTGCTGGCCTTTCGCGGGGAAAACTACGTTACCTCCAACGAAATTGCGGAGAGCACCGGGACGCATCCGGTCGTTTTACGGCGCATCGCCGGTAGCTTAAGTTCGGCTGGGCTGGTGGAAACACAAAAAGGACCTGGCGGCGGGATTCGCCTGGCGAAATCGGCTGAGCAAATAACGCTCGACCTCATCTATTCCGCAGTCGAGACCGCTGAGCCACTTCACTTGCCACACACAGCTCCGAATCAAGGGTGCCCGGTAGGTCGTGCGATGGAGAATGTGTTAACCCAAATTTTCCAGCAGGCGGAGACGGCATTAACGCGGGAGCTGAACACCCGGACCTTGGGCGACGTGATGGCGATGGTACAGGGCTTCAAGGCTGAGAAAGGCTAAAGAAATGATCAAAACACCGATGTCTAAGCCATTAATACGTAACAACTTTCGTTCTCTAATTGAGATCGGAACCGACCTTCTTGTGAAGCTCGGCGACAACACAACAAACAAAGGAAAATAACATGTCCACACTATTAGCAGTTCACAGCAGTCCTCGCTCAGAGCGGTCCCACAGCCGCGGCTTGGCCACTGGTTTCTTAAACCACTACAAAGAGACTCATCCCGATACGACCTTCATCGAGCGCGATCTCGGCCATAATCCGGTTCCACTGGTGACAGAAGCCTGGGTGGTCGGGGCATTCGCTCCGGCGGAGTATCAGAGCGCGGAATCGAAGGCGGCTATCGCGATTTCCGACGAGCTCGTCGACGAGTTTCTGGCAGCGGACGCGTACGTGTTTAGCGTGCCGATGTATAACCTGAACGTCCCTGCCGGATTCAAGGCGTACATCGACCAAATCGTGCGTGTGGGCCGGACCTTCTCTGCCGGTGCCGATGGATACAAAGGGCTGGTGGTCGGTAAGAAAGCACTGTTCATTACTGCCAGCGGCGGAGTCTTCCGTGCGGGAACACCCTTTGGTCCCTACAACTTCCAAGAACCCTATCTTCGCGCGATTTTCGGGTTTATGGGCTTCACAGACATTGAGTTTGTCGCGGGCGATAACCAGAACGCAGGTGGAGAAGAGGCCGCCGCGCAGTCGCGTGCTGAAGCGGCTGCCCAGCTGCAGGAATTAGCGAAAACCTGGTAACTCAAAACAAAACACAAGGAGACAATAATATGACAGAAATTAACGAAAAGCTGAAGAAACTCGCCCCCGATTTAACGACCGGTTATCCGCGTAGTCCTCGGGCCACCTTAGCCGGATACGTCATTGCCGCTCGCTGCGTGGATAAAGGTCGCGCCGTTCTGGCGGGGATAAATGGTGAGTATCATTTCGATTGTCCGCTGGATAATCTTTTCCTGGGCTTCGCGGAAATCAAAGCCGCTGATCTGAAGGATTTCCTCGCCACGGGCGCAGATGACGCCGAGGTGGACGCGTGGATCACCGAACATGCGAAGAAGCGCGAGAAAATCGAGATCATCAAATGGAACAACGATATCCGCTACAAACGGATCAGCGAATTGCCGGATCGGGCGCAGGAATACCTGGAAACGTACATCCCGCAGGTAGTTCCCTCGCATTTGATTCCGCACATCGATTACTGGTTCGATGTGTACGACGCCGAAGAAAAACGGTTCGCGTAACCGGATAACGAATCTCGGGTGGGTGTGCACGGGCATGCCCGCCCGAACGAGTTCCGCTAAGGCTACAGCTCGGATGTGTGTTGGAACGATTCACGAAGGGGCGGCCGGAACCGAATACGCGCTAGGTGGCCTATTTCCCGGAGCGGTCGTGGACAAACTATGTAGGTACGCGCGGCAAACTCGCCTGCAGTGAGCCCCTTCAGGGGCGACAGGACCATAGACCCGGGTGCAACCTGGGGTTCTATGGTCCTTTATCGCGCGTGCCTTTATGGTACGCGGACCGGCATCGCGGCTTGGTCTCAGATGCAAGACCACTGAGCGAAACGATTTCTTGAATGATTTTGCTCGTACCATAAAGGCACGAGCGACCTGTGTGGTCCTACCCCGGGCTAGCACCCGGGTCTATGGTCCTGTCGCCCCCCTGAAGGGGCTTGAAGGCAGTGCAAGTCGTTTTGTCCAGGGTTGATGCAACCGTCTTTGGGACTGATTTTGCTCGTACCATAAAGGCACGAGCGACCTGTGTGGTCCTACCCCGGGTTAGCACCCGGGTCTATGGTCCTGTCGCCCCCCTGAAGGGGCTTGAAGGCAGTGCAAGTCGTTTTGTCCGTGGCTGATGCAACCTTTGGGACTGATGTTGCTCGTACCATAAAGGCACGAGCGACTTGTGTGTGGTCCTACCCCGGGTTAGCACCCGGTCTATGGTCCTTTCGCCCCTGAAGGGGCTTGAAGGCAGCGGACTTTCCCCGAACGATCTCGACAGGCGGCGCGTTCCCGTCAAGGCTACAACTCGGGCCATGAATTCTGCCGACGGAACCAAGCGTGCCTTACTCGGAATCGTATTTGTTACGGTTTGCGCGTTCTTGACGATCAACACCTTTGCGGTCGACGTGCTCCCGCAAGTTTCGATTCCGCAAGACGTCTTCGCGCTGCTTACCGGTGCGGAGAAAATGTATCGGGGGCTCCATCCCTATACCGATTATCAGATGCTCGAAGGGCCGGTGCCGAATTTCGAACTTGTCCTGAGCATGTGGATCGCTGGGCCGGTTCCGTACGCCTTTGTCATCGAGCAAGGTTGTACCATTCCCCTGATCAGCGCGCTGGTTTGGTTTCTCTATCTGCGCAATCACCTCACAGGAATAGGGCTGATCAGCGGTCTCTATATTGTGCTTACCTGGTGCGCGCCATTTGTCCTGCACGGCAACTCGTCCAACTATTCCTACGGCATGATTTACGATCGCCAAGGGTTCGCGCTGCTATGCCTGTTGACCTTGCTTTGTCTGAAAGAATGCACCGAGGGCACGCTTATTTTTGGAATTCTGACGGCAATCCTCTTCTTCATCAAAATCCCATTTGGACTCAGCGGATTGATTCTGGTCGGCTTCTATTTCCGCAGAAATTGTTTGAGCCTGTATCGATTTGTCCTTGGTTTTGCGCTCGTTTTTGGAGCCATGTTGGCCTTTCTCGGGTTGGATGGACTTGTGGCCATGTTCGAGTCCGTAATCAGTGCCGCACTCATTCAACCCCAACGCCTGAGCCTTGCCAGAACAGGCCAACTGATCTACGACCTTTCCCTGGTCATCTTGATTTTTCCATCGATTTTCCTCGCCGCCAAATTGAAAGTCGCACCCCTGAAATCGCTCATGAACGAGTTCTTCGTCGTGATTCTCGCGACGAGCATTTCTGACTACGCCTGCTCGCCCACTTTTGTAAATCCTGACCTCCCTCCATTCGTGCTCTTTAGCTTCTATTTGCTGGAGCGATTGACGCAACGAAACACGTTCGAAGCGATAAAAACGGCGTATGCCATGAGCGGACTTTTGTTCGTCTTTACCTACTCCCGGTTCGCGACCTCCTTACTCATTCTCGCCCTGCTCTCCTCGAACGGTTACCGGAATCATCCCGAGATTAAATTCGTGAATGCAGCGGGTTTTGATCGCCTTCCGTTATACGGCGGATGGGGTGATTCCCCTGCACGCCCGAGCATCGCTGGAGCCGTTAATGAAGGGCTCGACTTGATTCAAAAGCATCCGGAACTCCATGGAGCTCGGCTGGCCTGTCTCGACTTTACCGACTGGTTTTCGTTGCCGCGTCATGTCCCCTCCCCGGATCACATGCCGGTGGTTCTGCAGTTGGGCTTCACCGTTAGTGAGACGCACTATCCACCTCCTGAATTCGCCTTACAGGAATGCTCCGGCGTGATTCTCTGGAAAGCCGCCAGCCTCGATCAACCGGGGGCGCTCATTGTTCAAAACGCCTACGCCTCGTACCTCCAGGAACACTTCCCGAAACGGGATGAATCGCCCTCATGGATTCTGCTGTATCGGTGACGCTCTGAGTTCCTGAACTCCGAGAGGTAGGTAGTACATGACAGCCGATTAAACGCCGTGCAATAAGGTATCGATGACGCTGCGTGTACCTGAACTCCGAAAGCTTCGCTTCCCGACAAACGGGAAATCGTTCTGCAACGAGTCGCAAGCGCCCAATCGTTTGTTCGTTCTGAACCACCCCGGAGGGGTGGTGATAGCCACAGCCCAGGGTTGAGTCGCACCAGCGACGACACCCTGGGGCACCGGATGTGCTGAGCCCGACCCTGTAAGAGGTCGCTTCAACTCCAAACGAAGCGTTCTTCGATTGCGGATTGTAATGGTTCATTGCTCGCGAAGCGACCACTTCCAGGGTCGATTTCCTTGGATCAGTAGCGGCGGAAGCTCTCGTGAATAAACCAAACTCAAAAGCATCAGCTTCTCAAGGAAACAAGGAAACAGCGTTACGCCTCTCCTTGTGCCTCATCTAACAGCTCCTGATACACCTCAAGATCGTCGTTAGAAAAACAGCAGAAGACGATTTTCTGTAGCGACGTGGGC
>CAVURW010000151.1:0-13553 GCA_963743595.1 uncultured Verrucomicrobiae bacterium | reverse complement strand
TGCTTTCAAGCCCCGCACCTCTCCCTATGAATTCCAAGGCTTGGCCGAACCGGGGCTGAAGCTCCTGGCTCAAGCTGGTAAAGAATATGGTCTCGGCATCGTCACAGAAGTGCTCGCAGAACGCGACGTCGAGCTCGTCTGCCGCTACGCCGACATCCTCCAAATTGGAACACGCAACGCCCAGAACTTCGCGCTGATCACGGAAGCCGCCCGCAGCGGAAAGCCGATTCTCCTCAAGCGCGGCATGAGCATGAAGATCGAGGAATGGCTGCTCGCCGCTGAGTACATTCTCGCTCACGGCAACCCGAATGTGATGCTCTGTGAACGCGGCATTCGCACCTTCGAAACCTACACTCGCAACACGCTTGATCTCTCCGCCATCGCCGTCGTCAAACGCGAGTCGCATCTACCGATCATTGTCGATCCGAGCCAAGGCTGTGGTCGCGCAGATCTCGTTGTGGAGCTGTGCAAAGCCGCTGTCGCCTTAAACGCCGACGGCATGCTGATAGAAGTTCACCCGAATCCTGCGGAAGCGTGGAGCGATGGCCAGCAACAGGTCAATTTCGAGCTGTTCAAGCTACTCCAAGAAGCGCTCAAGCCCTTCATCACCGCCGTCGGTCGCCCGGCGTAACGTTCCCCTTTTCAAGCACGTCGCCATGCCTCAAGGTCGCCCACGGTTCATCACACTGGAAGGGGGCGAAGCTGTCGGCAAAACGACCCAGCTTCAACTGCTGACCAAGCGCCTGCAAAACCGCGCCGATACCGTGATGGTGCTGCGGGAACCCGGCGGCACCCCGCTCGGCGAGTCGATTCGCCACCTCCTGAAGTTCGCACCGGAAGGCAAGGACATGACTCCTGAAGCGGAGTTGCTACTGTTTCAAGCCAGCCGCGCCGAACTGGTTCGGAAAGTGGTCGGACCGAGTCTGGACATGGGCAGCTGGGTGCTGTGCGATCGATTTTTCGACTCAACTACGGTTTACCAAGGCGCTGGTCGGGGACTCGATCCCGCCCTGGTGAAAATGTTGAACCACTTCGCCACATCGGGTCTGAAGCCCACCCTCACCATTGTGCTGGATCTCCCGGTGGAGATCGCACTTCAACGACTGCCGAGCCGCGGTGCCACCGACCGCATGGAAGAGCTACCGGCAGAATTTCATTCACGTGTTCGCTCCGGATACCACCTGCTGGCGGCTTCGGAACCGGAACGCATTCGGTTGATCGATGCCTCAGGCTCGGTCGAATCCATCTCAGACGCCATCTGGAACGAGGTCGCGCATGTCTTTTCGCTTTGATGAGTTGAGAGACCACTTTGCAGCCTCGGTCAACCGGGGTCGCATGGGCCACGCCTATCTGTTGACGGGAGATCGCTCGGAAGAACTGGAAAATCTCGCGCTCGGCCTCGCTGCACAGATCCTTGGCAACAATCCCGCCGACAACCCCGATTTTCATTCCGTTCGGCCTCAATCGAAATCACGGCGGATCACCGTTGAGCAGATGCGCCAGTTGGAAAAGCAACTTCATCTCCACGCCTATAAAGCGGAGTACAAAATTGCCGCGATTTTAGAGGCCGAGCGCATGTGTTTGGGTGACGCCGCCGCTGCAAATGCATTTCTGAAAACGCTGGAAGAGCCGCCGGCCCACACCCTGATTTTTCTCACGAGCAGCCGTCCCGCTGTGCTGCTGCCCACGATCCTCTCGCGCTGTCTCCGGCTCGATATGGGATTCACGGACATTCCCCCGCACGCGGGGCCGCCCTCGGAGTGGATATCGCGCTGGATGGTGCCGCACACGAGCCCACGGCTTCGCGCGTACGCTCGCGCGCAAATTTTAATGGATCACTGGCAAGACCTCCGGGAACAAGCCGAATCGCATCTGAAGGAACACCCCGATTTCGACGACGACTCCGCGGCCGCGTGGCTCGAATCGGAGTACCAATTGGCGCGACAGGAATCGATAGCGCAACTCCAACGCTGGTACTGGCATCGCAGCGCCACGGACGCGAAAACGACCTTGCAAGAACGCCTCCGGGCCGTTCGCGCTCTAGAAGATCTTCAGGCCGCGCTGGCGCAAAACATTGAGCAAAATCTCTCAGTTGAGCGCAATTGCCTGTTTCTTGAAGGCGTGGTTTGACCAGCACCTTCGGTCGAACCGGTTGCGTTTCGCCGAAATCGGCCTAATCCTTATAGTACCATGAGCACACTGACTCCCTACCGTAAACTCGGCCAAACCAACATCACCCTCACGCCGCTAGGACTCGGCTGCATGGGTATGTCCGATTTCTACAGTGGCCGGGATGAAACCGAATCTATCGCGACGATCCACCGAGCCCTCGAATTGGGCATCAACTTCTTTGATACGGCTGATATGTACGGGATCGGTCACAACGAGACGTTACTCGGCAAGGAAATCCTGCCGCACCGTGAGAAGGTCATTCTTGCTACGAAATTCGGTATCGTTCGCGATCCCAATAACGCCGCCGTGCGCGGCATCTCGGGTAAACCGGAGTACGTTCGCAGCGCGTGCGACGCTTCGTTAAAGCGCCTGGGTATGGACTACATTGACCTCTATTACCAGCACCGGGTCGACCCTGAAACGCCGATCGAAGAGACCGTGGGTGCCATGGCGGAACTGGTTAAAGCCGGGAAAGTCCGGCATCTGGGCCTGTCTGAAGCCGGGCCAGAAACGATTCGCCGCGCGCATGCGGTTCACCCCATTTCCGCCCTACAGACGGAGTACTCGCTCTGGTCGCGCGATCCCGAGGACACCACGCTGGCCCTTTGCAAAGAACTGAACATCACGTTCGTCGCTTACAGCCCACTTGGACGCGGTTTTCTTACCGGCGAAATCAAGAAATTCGATGACCTCGGGGCAGATGATTATCGGCGGCATAGCCCCCGGTTCCAGGGCGAAAACTTTGAACGCAACCTGGCTGTTGTGGAAAAGGTAAAAGCGATCGCTCACGCGAAGGGCTGCACCCCTGCACAGCTCGCTCTGGCGTGGGTTCTGGCGCAGGACGAGCACATTGTGCCCATCCCCGGAACCAAGCGCCGTAAATACCTGGAAGACAACGCCGGCGCGGTCGCAGTGACCCTCACGAAGGATGATCTCGCGCAGATCGAGCAAATCGCCCCACGCGGCACATTTACGGGCACGCGTTATCCGGAAGCGATGATGAAAGCAGTCGATCGGTAGCCTTTTAGCCCGGATAGCCCAACATTAAGATCACGTTGCATAAAAGTAGAAAACTGTCTGAGAGGGATCGTTTCCCCTTGGAAACTCCCAGGGCCATCACCTCAAGACTTTGTCTTTTATGATGGAATTATGCCATAGCGACGGCTTGAGATTGCAATTCCATGCGTAACTCGCGTAATTTTTGCCGTGACGACCATGCTTTCTAAACTGCTCCAAAACTACGAGGTGGGTGATTTTTTTGACGAGATGTATTCAGGCTCAGGAGTGGTGAGACCCCACTACCGCGCGCTGTGGGAGCGATTCCAATCGCTGGAGCGGGAGGAA
Organism: uncultured Verrucomicrobiae bacterium; assembly: GCA_963743595.1. Classification (GTDB taxonomy): domain Bacteria; phylum Verrucomicrobiota; class Verrucomicrobiia; order Methylacidiphilales; family UBA1321; genus CAVURW01. The sequence goes on along the minus strand of CAVURW010000151.1, from coordinate 10,037 downwards.
TTTGATCAACGCCGTGCAGCCGTGGATGCTGCATTCCTACGGCAAGGGATCACGTTCACCGTCTATAGTGATGAGCAGGGCACGGAACGCATTTTCCCGTTCGATCTCGTCCCGCGCATCATTCCGAACGTGGAGTGGGAAAAAATCGAAGCCGGCTTGGTCCAGCGTCTACGTGCGCTGAACATGTTCCTGAAAGACATCTACTTTGAAGAGCGCATTCTTAAGGAAAAGGTAATTCCCGCCGAAGACGTATTGAGCGCTAAGCACTATCGCCCAGAAATGAAGGGCATCTCGGTCCCTCGTGATATCTACATCCACGTGTGCGGCAGCGATTTGGTACGCGATCGCGCTGGCACGTACTACGTTTTAGAGGACAACGGTCGCTGCCCCTCGGGCGTCTCGTACCTGCTGGAAAATCGCGCGGCAATGAAGCGCGCATTCCCAAATCTGTTTGGCAGTGTTGGCGTTCGCCCTGTCGATCATTACACGCAAGATTTGCTGGCCGTGCTGCAATACACCGCCCCGCCGAAGGTGAAGAACCCGACAGTGGTTTTGCTCACACCAGGCATTTTTAATAGCGCCTACTTCGAGCACTCGTTCCTGGCCCGACAGATGGGTATCCAAATCGTTGAAGGCCAAGATTTGGTCGTTAAAGATAAGCGCGTCTACATGCGGACGACCAAGGGCCTCCAGCAGATCGATACGATCTATCGCCGGATTGATGACGATTTCCTAGATCCGCTCGTATTCCGTAAAGATTCTGTGCTTGGCGTGCCGGGATTGGTTGAAGCGTATCGGGCCGGTAATGTCAGTTTGGCTAACGCGATCGGAACGGGCGTCGCGGATGATAAAGTCATCTACAAATATGTGCCGGATATGATCCGGTTTTACCTGAGCGAAGAGCCGATCATCGAGAACGTACCCACCTACCTCGCCTCTGACGAGAAGGAACGCGAGTACATCCTGGCTAATCTGGAGAAGCTGGTGGTGAAAGCGGCCAATGAATCGGGCGGCTACGGCATGCTCGTCGGCCCGGCTTCCACTGAAAAACAACGTGCCGAGTTTAGGGAGAAAATCCTGGAAAATCCCCGGAACTTCATCGCGCAGCCCACGCTTAATTTGTCACGGCATCCGAGCTTCGTTGATGGCACCTTTGAGGGTCGGCACATCGATTTACGCCCCTACATTCTGTTCGGAGAGAAGATCACGATCGTGCCCGGTGGATTGACTCGTGTTGCCTTGCGTCGGGGCTCCCTAGTGGTGAATTCCAGTCAAGGTGGCGGAAGTAAAGACACCTGGGTGCTGTACGGAGAGAGTTGATTTCGATTTTTAGAAAACAAGGAGAACTATGTTATCGCGTGTGGCGGATTCGCTGTATTGGTTGAGCAGGTATGTGGAACGGGCCGAGAACACGGCTCGTATTTTGGACGTGAACTTGCAGTTGCAATTGGATTTGCCTCGGCTCTCTGCTGAGGAGCGGGACCGCTGCTGGGAACCGGTGCTGAAAAGCCTCGGGAACGTCGACCTGTTCCATGAGAACTACTCCTCAGCGACCAATGAAACGATGATCGATCACCTCACGTTCAACGTCAAAAATCCTAACTCGATTCTCCGCTGCGTGACCAGTGCTCGGGAAAATGCCCGGCACGTGCGTGAGCAGATCTCCCTGGAGATGTGGGAAGAGTTGAACCGCCTCTACCTGTGGCTGAAGGGCCAGAACCTGAAGAAGGTGATGCACGTGAGTCCACACGAGTTTTTTGCGCACATCAAAAACATGTCGCACCTCTTCCAAGGCATCACCGATTGCACGATGACCAATGGCGAAGACTGGGATTTTATCCAAGTCGGCAAGTTCTTGGAACGGGCCGATCAGACGACCCGCTTGCTGGATGCAAATGACGAGATCTTTGTAAAACAACAACCGACCAGCACGCGTACTTGGGCGACTCTTCAATGGAGTGCCATCCTTCGCTCCTGCAGTGCGCACGATGCGTTCCGCAAGTTTTACGTCGCGCAAGTCGAGCCACGTAAGGTGATGGAGTTCTTGATCTTAAACGAGTTTTTCCCTCGTTCCATTCGCTACTGTGCGCATCAACTGAACCACTCGCTCCGTCGTATTTCCGGGTGCAAGGAAGAACATTTTACGAACTTAGCGGAGAAACTTTCCGGGCGCTCGGTTTCGGAGCTGAACTACAGTACCATCGACGACATCGAGACCGTTGGTGTGCATGAGTACATGGATACGATGCAGCTGAAGTTGATTGCTATCGGTGACGCCATCTATAAAACCTATCTGTTCCTCCCCGAACCGAAGGCTGCCGAAGCGAAAGCTCCTGAGACACAGACGCAAACGCAGGTAGCTACCGCGACGGTTTAGGGAGAGTCGATTTAGTGAAATCTTCCTGAAGGGTGAACTCTTCCACAGGATGGAAGAAAGGGGCAATTCTCATTTTCGGAGTAAACTGAGCAGGTTCCGGCGGTTCCATGCCTTCGCGAATAGCGACTAGCACCATCAACGGATACAAGTCTGTCGATCCAATTCGCATCGCTTCCAAGTAGCTATTCCTGTCAAAAAGCCGTTCATTTTTCGGTCCGTATATGGCGTGACACTGGGAATTCAATAAGCATCGACCGGTCCTTCCATTTCCGTCTTTGAACGGATGAACTCGCTCAAACTTCACATGAGAAAAAGCGATAGCCGCAAGCACATCCGTATTCGTTTTGGCATCCTCAAGTAGTGCTCTGGTTTGCAGAGCCCATATGTCCATCTCACGGGCGACGCGACCAGGATCTGCACCGGGAAAGATCCCGATCATAACCGTTTCAACGCCTTTCCTAAACTGCCCCGCCCATGGATGAACGTCTTGAAATAAGTAGTAATGGATCATTTTTGACATCCCGGGGTCAACTACAGGCTGGGATGTAGTTTCAATGAACTCCTGTCGTAATTGTTTCAGACGTTCGGTTACCTTCTCGTCATAAATCTCCATCGAGGTGATATTTGGGTACAGTCCGTTTCTAACGAGAGCGTTCCACCGAAATTCATCGGAAATCTCTGTGATTCCCGGTCGGCGTTCGGAATTGTTTGGGCTAAAAGACTGACCTCGACGTTTCATAGATTAAGTCTATACTTCAGGTATGCCGGAGAAGATCTCAATTGAGTTAGACAAGTCTCTTAAAGAAGCGCTTAACGATATGGAAATCGAGAACCATATTCTATCGGACGAATTAATTGAAAAACTTGCTACCCGCCCAGGAATTCCTAATTGGGAGGAATTGGAGCGGATCAAGTCGGCACTGGGAAAATGTCCCGCCTTAGTGATACTCGGAAAGCGTTACGGCTAGTGAGCGAACTGACCTGAATCTGCTCTACTGCTCTTTTGGTGCCAAGCTCGTATTGGCCAAGCGCCCTGCCCGGAAAGAGGGGAGCCGCTTCAGGCTTTGCGTGGTCGCATCCCGGGAAAGTTGCTGACGCTCAATCATGCCGCGATTGATTTGGAGAACCGCCTTTGCAAACAGGTTTGCCCGTTTCAGCTTCATACCTAAAGGAGTAGCAGATGTCTGATTTCTGTACAAGGGTTTCGGTGATAAAAATTACTTCATGCCCTAAAGTGTCCGCTTTCATCGTGTTGTGGATACGGTCATCTTCCACTTGTAATAATCGGCTTAGAATACGTTGGGATTCGATTGCTTCCGAACCACCTTCGTACCTGTAATGACATCGTGCAGAGTGCGTTTATCTGGCAGGAAAAAGACCAGAAGCAGTCCAAGTCCTGAAAGGTATCCGCTGAAGGGCAGACTGACAGAGCGAAAGAAAAAACGAGTTACAGAAGCGCGATTGCCGTTGAGATCAATCACCTCCAGACCCATAAGGCTCTTTCCGATTGAATTTCCGAAGACCATAAACTGAAGCGTCGTAAACAAGGCGTAGAAGGCGTGAAATTGCACAATGAAAACCGCAAAGAACGCGAAGTAGATTAAAATCGAGAGGGCAGCGTTCTCGAACCGAGCAACGAGGCCGGTGTTTCCAGGGAGCTGAGGCATAAATTGGCTCATGATCAGCAGAAAGATCGGAAACGAGAGCAGCACCGGAATACAATCGATAAAGAACGCCAAAATGCGCAGAGAGACAGGCGCAGTAGGCCGATAAGGCAGGCCATTCGGAAGAACGACCGGACGCGCGGTGAACAGCAGGCTGCCCGGCTTAGGAGGAATCGGCGGAGTGGGCGGCAAAACGAGAACTGCCCCCATGGGAATAGGGGGAACAACGCTGTCTTGTTCAGTGACAGGTGGTGGTGGCCGTTGGAGTATCTCTTCCAGCGGTGTCCAACGCTCGACGCCGAGCCCCTTCCCGAGTTGCGACGCCAGAATTTCGCCCGACTCGAGCTTTTGCAGGACTTGCTTATACGAGAGCGGCCCCAGCGGCGGATCGCCGTAGATATAAAAGACGTGGCGCACGAGCCATCAGCTTAGACCGCCCTCGATCACGAGCAATCTTAGAACAAACCTCATCTTGATTGAATGGAGACCAGTATCCGCAGGTAACAACAAAATTACTCATACACCGCCGCAATCGCCTCCGGAAACGTGCATCGCGCACACGCGGAGCAATCGGTCAGGCAGTAGTCTCGGTAAATTTGCAGGAGGCCTTGCTGAGTCAACGCGGTCCGGCGGCGCTTCGGCGGCAACAGATCGCCCAGGACACGCTGAGTCGCGATTCGCGAGTGGCGATTCTCCGCAACCGGAAGTTCTGCCAGAGCGTGCTCGGCGATGGAGGGACTTTTCAGGGCGACCAACGGCCAGATCACGTTTGTCAAAATATTCTCAAGGCGATCCGAGCCGATAAGTCGTGTGGGCGAAGCGAGTGGCTGGCTCGAAAGCGTTGCACGATGGATCCAAAATGGATCGTCCAATTTCAGGAGCAACTTCTCGATCAAAGTCACGTTCGCCGCCTCCAGGGCTCGGACCAACTGCGGGATGATGGTGGGCAGATGTGCCAGTGCCGCGATCCGGCGTTCCGGTCGATTGAGTGGACGTAGCCCCGCGAGTTGCCATTGGGAACGAGGAAGCGTCGCCTGCAGATACTTTACGCGCTGTTTCCACCAAATCTCCCACAACGGACGAAGCCATTCTTGCGAAGGCTGCGGCAGATTTCGCGTCGTCTCCGCCGGGAGAAAACTGGAGATGCCAAACAAAAGCGCCATGCGTTGTGAAATCGGAAGAGGTCGGAGAACGGCGTACGGGAGACGTTGCGCCAGCAATCGCATAGGAATTTGATTCGCGTGAAAGCCGAGCGCTTCCGCCAAAGCTTCGAAAAGCGCCTGTTCCGGGCTGGTGAGCTTGGCGCGCCAATGCCAGCGCTGAGCCCGTTGCGTCAGTCGAAAGAGCCCCGCCGACTGAATAATTTCCAGCAGTTTTTCAATAGGCAATGAAGCCATCTGCGCCTGACAACGTCCCGGTTTCGATTCCGGCAATTGGGCCGATGGGGCATACGCTTGCAAGATGGGAAGAAGCGCGGGAAACGGCGCGGCCAGATGCTTCGAAAAGACAAATTGAGGAATCGATTTAAAGTCAGCGGTGGCCGGATAGACTGGCCGAGAGGAAGCTTCCCAGATCACATGCAGAATCGTATTGCTGTAGGCAGGATCGTTCTGATGATGATGGGCCATCCAATCCGAAGCACGCAGGTGAATCTCCACCGAGCCGACCACGATGTCTGATAACGCAGTGGGTTGATCGCTCGCCGAGACGGGCAGCCAACGAATCGCGGCATGGGTGAAATCGGGCCCCTTTCCGTGGTTCCAAAAACCGGGCTGGATGATCTCGAACGACCGGCCATCCTCCGTGGTTAGAGGCCCGGCCACGAGCTGCTCAAACCACAGAGCCTGCATCTGAATCTCCGTCTGTGGCGAGCCGGGTTGCTCCCGAAGACTGAGCGGAAACGGGTACGAAATCATGACGTTAACGAATGCTCGAAATATCGATGGTAATGGGGTCCGACTGCGTATATCGGGTGCGATCGACGGTCGTCAGTTGGAAGGTGTATCTGCCCGGTGTATCGACATGAAAATCGGTGTTCGGCGAGCCGGGATCGTCCAGGGTCACGATCGCGCCTTCAGGTTTAGCGGTCACATCCCACCAGTTCGCAATCCAATCGCCATCTGGATCACTCGTCGCCGCTTGCAGTCGACCCACGCCCGGTGAAACGACGCTGCCGCTCGCGTTGCGGATCACGGGTGCGTTTGGATTTGCGGGATCGACCGTCACCGTCAGATATTGCGTTACTGGCGTGTGACCATCCGAAACGGTAAGCTTGAAGACGTAATCGCCGGGTTGATCCAAATGGTTCGCCAGGCATTTGAAGCTGTTCGGTGTGTCGAGTATGGCCGCTGCACCGCTCGGCTGACTGATGATCGACCAATTAAAAGTCAGTAGATCTTTCTCGAAGTCGTAGGAAACTTGATCCAATAAAAGCGTGGAATTGATCGGTTGCGTCAGGAGAATCGGAAGCCCTTGCCCCATTGGTGAACGTGAATGAACCACATCGATCACGGGTGGTTGATTACCCGAGAGCACGTTGAATCCGACCTGCCGCGTCACGATTTTACTTCCGTCGGAAACGGCCACAGAAAAAATGTAGAGCCCCGGCACGCTAAGTCCGTTCGCACCCGTGTTTGCCGAGTTCGGGGAAGTCAGCGAAACGTTTGCGCCTTCCGGTTGTTTGGCAACACTCCACGAATACGAGAGCGATTCGAGCCCTGGACTCGTTGCGGCAGCTGAGAGCGCAGTGCTGGTCCCGGACCCCAGCTTCAGAAACGGAGGATTTGCGAGGTACTTGAAGAGTTCTGGAGATCGATCCGCACCGGTGAGCGAGTAGATCGTCAGCACGGAATTCGGCGGAACCGTCACGTCGAGCGAGCCAGTCCTGACGTGTTGAATCCCTTGCTCTGCAATGCCGCCCGGAATGGAATAGGAAACGCCGTAATCGCCCGCAGGAAGTCCCCTCACCGTGACCGGCGCAGCAGCCGCGACCGTGCTCCCCAATGTGACAACGACGGTGCCGTTTCGTTTGAATGCCATCGGTTTGACTCCGGGATCGTCCGATGTCGAACCAATTCGCACAAAACCCGGTCGCACATAATGGATCACCTGTCGCCAGTTCCAATATTGGCTCGGCACCGAGAGGCTCGCACCATCGTAGCACGTGTTGTAATATTGGATGCCCGCCCCGATTGCCGTGCCGCCAAGGCCATACTGCCCCCAATACGAGCAGCCACCGCCCACCAGGTCATCGTAGATCGTTTGATATGTGGCAAGTTGGGTCTCCTCTTGCGCGGTATCAAGGCCATGAGCTCGCGCAAATTCATAGACCTGCGCCTTCGCCGCTGACGATTGCGTCCCGTAATCGTGCCAGCTCACCGTGCCCACGTACTGAAGCACATCTTTCGTTAGGGTCGGCTCCTTAATGTAATTGACCGTGTAGGTGGCGTTCACGCACTCCGCCAGTTGCACCTTCGTTTTCAGTCCGGCAGCTTGCAGCATCGGCCCGACTGCACCGATCACCCGCGCCTCGAAAGGAGGCGTCATATTGTTGTTGTTGCTGGCTTCGTTAACGATCGTCATGAAGGTTGGCGGCGTGCCGAAGTGATGCGCCAAATATTCGGCAAATGAGACCAGATACTCTGCGTATTCGCCGGTGTTGTATTGAATCCAAACCGGGTAAATTCCGGTGCTACCACCCTTAAAAAAAGAGGGATTTTCGTAAAGAGTGAACGGCTCGCCCCGCGCTTCCACCAGTTTCTTGAACGGAACCACCATGTCATTCATAACCACGTCCGTCCCTGCAGTGTTGTAACGGACACCCGGAAGTGTATCGAACGACGCCCAATTCACCCGGCGTGGATCGGTGTGATCGATTCGAAAGCACCAGGATCGACCCACAGTTGCGTTGTTCCCGTTGGGCGGCATGTCGAGGCGCAAGGCCGTAATGCCCAGCTCATTCGCGGCGCGATCCATCATTTGCTGCTGTTGAAATGCGGGCGGCTCTTTCCCGATTTCCGCCACGGCGACCCAGCCCTTGATGGTTTGAAATTGTGTTGAGAGATCGAGCGTTACCGTAGCGGCCTCAACGAAAAACGGAACCATCACGAAAACAATAATGAGTAGGAAGCTCATGGACGAATACCTGCCGTCCGAAAGAGTAGCGCCCCGATTTGTAGCATGGCTAGAATATTGATTGCTTCGCTAATGAGAACCAGCAACTCTTTTGCCCCGTGAACACCGATCTTAAGGAACCCGAAAAGCCGTCCAAAGGGATTAAATTGGGTCTAGGCACACAAATATTTATCGCGGCCGTGCTCGGCATATTAATCGGGCTGATAAAGCCGGATTGGGGCGTGGATCTCCAGATCTTCCGAGACATTTTCTTGAACCTCATCAAGGTGATGGTGGCACCGCTCATCTTCGCCAGCATCGTGCAGGGAATCGCGGGCGGCGGCGAATCCCATGGCGTGGGCCGGATGGGATTTAAAGCGATCATCTACTTTGAGATCCTCACCACGCTGGCACTAGTCGTCGGCCTGCTCGCTGTGAATGTGATGCAGCCAGGCGTGGGCGTCATTCCTCCCAAGGATGCGGATGTCTCAGCGCTGCCCGGCAAAGACAAGCAACCGATGACGCCGTACGAAACCGTCCTCCATATGTTTCCGACAAGTGTGGTGGACTCCATGGCGCGCGACGACGTCCTTCAAGTCGTCGTTTTTTCTGTTCTGTTTGGCTTTGCGATTATCGCAGCGGGTAAAGGTGGCAAAGTCGTTTTGGAATGGTGCGACAGCTTGCGATTGGTGATGTTCAGCTTCGCCGGACTCATCATGCGACTGGCCCCACTCGGCGTTGCGGGGGCACTTGGCTACAGCGTCGGCCATGATGGCCCGAAAACGCTGCTCACCTTACTCATGCTTTTGGTCACGCTCTATACGGCGCTCGCCGTCTTCGTCATCGTGGTTTTGGGCGCAGTGATCGTCATCCTTCGCATTCCCTTGCGACCGTTCGTACGAGCGATGGCCGAGCCGTTTCTGCTCGCGTTTGCCACAGCTAACAGCGAGGCCGCGCTACCCATGGCTTTTGAGCGCATGGAACGATTTGGCGTACCCCGGAAAATCGTCGGGTTCGTGCTGCCCTTGGGTTATTCCTTCAATCTCGATGGCACGACTCTCTATCTGGCGGTCGCTTCCGTTTTCGTTTCGCAAGTAGCGAAAACGGCCGATCCCTCGCTTCACTTCACGCTCATGGATCAGATCACCATGATGTTTACGTTAATGGTCAGTTCTAAGGGTGTGGCGGCAGTTCCGCGTGCATCCATCGTCGTTTTGACTGCGGCCATTGCAGGGGCGCACTTACCGTTGGAGGCATGCGCCATGATTCTGGGTGTCGACGCCTTCATGGACATGGCGCGCACCTCTGTAAACGTGCTGGGAAATTGCCTAGCCAGTGTGGTCGTAGCGAAGTGGGAGGGAGAATTTAACGAAGCCCAAGCATTCCAGGAATTCGGCGCTAAGAAACTCGCCGCCTAAAGAGCACCTAATTTCTCCCCGCGTCCGCCATCAGCTTAGCGCCGTAAGCGCTATCGATTTTGTACCAGCCCGCCTTGTTCGTTTCATCCTTATCCAGGACGGGTTTCAGCGATTTCGTGAAACTATCAAACACCTCCCGAGGAACCCGCATCCCCTTCCCCAGCTCAGCAGGAACGAGCTCGAAATCGAGTGCCGCCTGGTTATTCTGATCCTGCGTAAGCTTAGCAAAGCGCGGTTCCGATTTATGGTTCGATTTCTGAAGTTGCGCCATCAAAAGCATCTTGAATGCCTCCACCGCGCGATCATCTAACCCAGCATCAAAAATAAAGATTTTCTCGACCAACTCGATCGTGCTGGAGACGAAACGAAATTGATAACCGCCGAATCGATCTATCGGGTAGGAATCGATTTTTGGCTGCTCACCGACCAGCCACACCATGAACTTAGCCTTCATATCGTGGTAGA
>CAVURW010000150.1:0-14758 GCA_963743595.1 uncultured Verrucomicrobiae bacterium | reverse complement strand
AGCGGGAACACGAGCAGCAGAACGAGCGGCGCGGTAAAAATCATGGGAGCGACACCCAACGGCTGAAAGAAGAGGGAGAGCTGAAATAACGAAAAGAGAATCAGGCAGGAGAGATTGATCGCGCCGAGCGAGAGCAAGTTTGTTCGTGAAAGCCCCACGGGAAACGGTGGCGACAGAATAATTCGATCCCGGCGATGATGGGACGGTGTAAGCGCGGCGATTCCCAGGGGAAGCACGACCGCGAGAACGGAAAGGATCTCGAAGTTGTAGAAGTAACTGAGGCACAGCGGGTAGTAGAGGGCATCGACGTAGGGGTTAAAGTTGGTAAATGGCGCCGCGGAGTAGACGTCAAAGATGTCCTGCATGAGCCCAGATTTCAGCGAATCGGCGTAGGGTAGAAACGTCAGAATAGGCAAGGCGATGACGTACAAGAGGGGGATTTTCTTAGGCTTCAGCTGCAAGTTCGAAATATTCCCCGCATGAATAACCAGGGCGCGGAAGAAATGCGCGACGATAAAAGAGAGCGTTGTAAAAAAGCCGACCCATGGATTGATCCAAAAGATGAAACTGAGCAGTAAACACGTTTTCAGCCCAGGCATGTCACCTCGACTCCATGCACGGCAAACCGATGCGAAGAAGCAGATGGAGAACGCCGCCGCCTGCATGTAAAGCTGAAACAGATTCGGCAGATCAAACGAGTAGTTGTTTACTGCGATAAACAGAAACAGCGTGGGAGCCCACTCCCGGTGTTTAATCGATGAACAGAGCTTGTAGCACCCATAGGCGAGCGGGATGTAAGTGCACGCAACCAAAAGAAAACCGTACGTTTGGATCGTGGCAAAGTAGCTCGGCAACAGGAGAAATAGGACGAGCTGCGGAGTAATGAAACTGTGATAGATCGGGAGGAGTCGGGTGAGGAATGCGACCGGGTGAAAGAGTCCCAGACCGCGAAGTAAGGCGATCCGAACCAGTTCTTGTTCGCCTTCTCCATAGGGAAGCGGATGCCGCGCGCAAACACCGTTAATCGAGAGCGCGATGATAACAAAAAGGCAGGCAAGCGCGGTGAGGGTAGCGGCTTTTCTCTCGATGGATTCGTCGGTCACACGGAAAATTTTAGGGCGGTTACGCGCGGTTGCACTAAAAAATTTTGAGATAGGGCGTAAACGCCGTTCCTGCTAGTGTCCAGTGGAAATGCGGGTCGTGACGATACCGGAGATGTTGGAAATCGAGCGGCAGCTCTTTGAGAGCGGGCGTGCCACAGCCGAAAGCCTGATGGAGACTGTCGGTCACGAATTGGCTGAGCGCGTCCTGGTGGAGTATCCGGGTGTGTGTGAAATTCTGATTCTCGTGGGGAAGGGGAATAACGGCGGCGATGGCCTAGCCATGGCGCGCGCTTTGGCAAAGAAGCAGCGCGGCTTGACGAATGAGTCGTTTCGCGTGCGCGTCTACCTCGCGTACCAGTCCGATTTAGGGATGCTCTGCGACAACAACTTGAAACGTCTCAAAGACGAATGTCCTGAGGTGGAAGTGCTCGATTCTCCAAGCACTATTCCCTTTCCTCGAGCCGATGGTTTGGTGGTGGATGCCCTTTTGGGAATACAGGCAAAGGGCATATTGCGTAGTCCCGTGCGTGAAATCGTTCAGAGGGTGAACGCAGCTCGTCATGAGCGCTTTTTTCGCGTGGTGGCAGTCGATCTGCCCAGCGGCTTAGCCGGATTTGTCGATACGCGTCCGAATAGCGAGGACGCTGCCGTTATTGCTGACCTGACCCTAACGGTCGGCTACGCAAAGGACATTCTTTGTCGGGAGGTGCTCGCGCGATGGGTGGGGCGACTTGGCGTTCTGGAATGGAGTGGTGGCGGCGAGGGAGTGCGTGAAGCACCGGAGGTACTGATTCCCAGTGATCTGGCCACGCTTTTGCCCCTACGGAACGCGCTGGCGTATAAAGGCTCGTTCGGTCACGTAGCCATTGTCTCGGGAAGTCCAGGATTCACCGGGGCCCCGATCTTGTGCGCCCAGGGCGCTCAGGGAATCGGTGCCGGGCTCATTTCCGTTCGCACTGATCCGGACGCCTACCCAATCGTTGCCGCCAAGATGCCCGCCGAGGTGATGGTTTCAGCTGGCGATACTCTGCCGGAAAAGACGAGCGTGGTCGTGATCGGCCCAGGAATCGGGATCAGCAAGTGGGCCAGGCATTGGCTATTAATGGTGTTGCGCTCTAACCTGCCGGTTGTGCTGGATGCGGACGGGTTGAATCAAGTCGCTGGCGAAAGCGTTGCTCACGAAGCGTTAATGCAGCGCTCCGCACCGACAGTATTTACACCGCATACAGGTGAAATGGCCCGGCTTATCGGCGAAAAATTCTACTCTGAGGACCGCGAGCGCGTGGCGCGTGAGTTCGTAAGGAAATGCGGCGGCGTGCTCGTATTAAAAGGCACTCGGACGATTGTGACCGAGCGCGGACGTGGGATCTTTTACAATACGACCGGCAATCCAGGGCTGAGCACCGGTGGATCGGGCGATACGCTGGCAGGCGTAATCGGAGGATTGATCGCACAAGGGCTCACGCCGTTTGATGCGGCTCGCTTGGGCGTTTGGCTACACGGTCGGGCTGGGGATTTGCTGCTTCGTGATCGGGGGATCGAAGAGGGCATGACGCCGAGCGCTTTGAGCACCTACTTGAGTAAGGCACTGCTGGATCTGCGCCACTCGGCCTGAAGAAACTCAATCAGCGGTACTTGCGGCCGGTTTGTGGTGTTTTTTCTTGGGGGTCGGGGCAGGTGTGGGTGTGGGGGTCGGGCTCGGAGTGGGCGTCGGCGTCGGCGCTTTCGCTCCCTCGCTGGAATCGGAGAGACGCAGAAACGAGATTTGTTTGGCAGCATCTTGGACGAAAAAGAGGATCCAGCGCACCGAGGTATTGTGCGCAAAGACATTGGAGTAGATGCGCTTTTTTGTGCTGGTCTGGGTCACTTCGATCTGCAGCAGATTCGTTGGTGGGTGAGGAAAGCTCACCTGCGAGGCGTTTGGTTCCAGCACGGTCTCGACGTCAGCTAGTTTCACATCAATCGATTGATCCGTAAAATTGACAAGGCGATAAGCCCCTGCTGGTAAGTTAGTCAGGTCATCCGGGTAGATCGTCGCGATCAGCTTGTTAGTCGAATCAAACTGGAGCAGGACGAGAGGCAAGTCCGGAACTTTTGAGAGATCCAACGTGGCAGCCACCGTTTTCGTTCCATTCGTCGATTGCAAGAGGTAGACAGGCTTCTTGGGGTCGAACGTGTAGAAAGGTGAACGAAAGCGTGCGTTCGCGCTGATGGGGATGTCGCGAAAACCAGGGTCCCTGGGGAGAGCTTGAGAATAGGAAATGCCCTCGATGGGATTAAGCCACGCGAGCGCACGAAAGTGGTCGTAGACGATCGGCGTGGGGGTCGGCGTCGGCGAAACCCGGTGTGTGGGTATAGGCGTGAGAGTCGGGGAGGGCAGGGGGGCACTCCAAATTTGTTGGACGAGCAGTAAGCTCAAAGTGCCGCCGAGCAAGCAGGCCGGGGTGTGATTCATAAATGCCAAGAATCGTAATACTACTTTAACGTCCAGCAAGGCACCAAAACATTATTCTTCCTATTTTGGGCAGGTCGAGAATTTGGTGTTATAGGTCGTGATTGACCCTGAGCGGGTGAACTATCGCTTCCAGTGACGATAGAAGCGTTGTTGGACCTTCGATAGTCAGACTGATAGGCTACTTCTGGCATGGATATAAGCGACTTTCTCTCGAATCTCTCATGGCACTCACCCATCGTCTGGTGGGTGCTTGGCGGGGTCGTCGTTCTCGCGATGCTTGCGGGCGGGCGACATCACCGCAGCGGCTGGAGACGCGCGCCCCGGCAGGCGGGTGAAGTCAGAAGGACTTGGTACCGTCGAAGACAACATCCAGAACGGCGGCGCCGTTGACGGTGTGGACCTTCATTTCCACGGGATCGTGAAAGCGCGCGTGCCAGGCGTGGATTATAAAATCGCCGTTGCCGGGTGAGGGGATGCTGAATGAACCATCCGTCGCTGAGACCGCCCAGAAACCGCGGCACGATTCCGGCAGCACATAGACCCACCCTTGCATCCAGCTATGGACGTCGCATTGAATCGAAAAGAGCCCCGTAGCCGGGAACGTCTGCATGGAGGTGATCGCGGGAAGCTCGCCGACATTAAAAATCACGTCGCCCGGCTGAGCATCCGCGCCGGTGGAGTAGCGAGCGCGCACGTTATGAATGACTGGGTCGCTATTCTTATAGATCACGCCCAGAGTGGCCGTGGTGGCCACGACATGCGGTTCATATCGGCAGAGCGCCTGGTTCATGACGGGCGTAGTGGGGTGCGGCGTGGAAATTGCGGTGGTAGGATTCGTCACCCACACCACCACATCCGCGAGCTGACCGTTCGACCCTACTTTCCAATTCTCCGTTTTATGGATGGGACTCTCACCGCAGCCGTGCGTCTGCGCAAAGATGGAGGTATCGATACTCCCCGGCTTGCCGTTGAGGGTGACTCTGCCGGTGATGTGGGGTAAGCGCGGGTCGTCCGGTATTGGCGTGGGAATCGCGGGGCCAGTGGGGCCAGCCGATGAATCGGGGCCTTGGGAACAGCCCGAAAGCAGGACGAGAACGGCCAAATAGGACAAGGTTTTGTTCATGGAGAAGAATCGCGAGAATTAGAAGAATTAATGCCCTACCGGTGGGACGCCACGTTAGTTTACGGCCAAATGGGCTTTCGAGCAATCGAGTTGCCTTGACGCCGGACGATTAGCCTGTTTCTTGGTGGATTATGGAATATCGCTTACTCGGTCGGTCGGGATTTAAAGTACCCGTTCTTACATTTGGCACAGGCACATTTGGTGGTGTTGGCTTTTTCAATTCATGGGGAGCCAGCGACGTGGTGGAGGCGACTCGGCTGGTCGACGTGTGCTTGGAGGCGGGTCTTACCATGTTCGATTCCGCCGACATCTATTCCGGTGGATCATCGGAGGAAATCCTAGGGCAGGCGATCAAAGGCCGGCGTGATTCGGTTCTCATTTCGACAAAGGCCACTTTCCGCTTGGGCGATGGTCCCAACGATGCCGGTTCTTCCCGTTTTCATTTGATTAAAGCGGTTGAAGCGTCGCTCCGCCGTTTGCAGACCGACTACATTGACCTGTTCCAACTCCACGGCTTCGATGCCATGACACCTGTGGAAGAAGTACTCAACACGCTGGATGATCTGGTGCGGGCAGGGAAAATACGCTACATCGGCTGCTCGAATTTCTCCGGCTGGCACCTGATGAAATCGCTGGCCGTCGCCGAGAAATATAACCTGCAACGGTATGTGGCCAATCAGACCTATTACTCGCTCATCGGGCGCGATTATGAGTGGGAGCTCATGCCGCTCGGGATCGATCAAGGCGTGGGCGCGGTTGTGTGGAGTCCGCTGGGTTGGGGCCGTTTGACCGGCAAACTCGGTCGTACCAAGCCCAAGCCTGAAGTCAGCCGTCTGAACGATCCGACCGTCGTTAACGCCGGACCGCGAGTCGCTGACGAGCACCTCTACCGGGTGACGGATGCCTTGGAAATCATCTCGGCTGAAGTGGGCAAAACCATTCCGCAAGTGGCGCTGAACTGGCTTCTGCAGCGCCCCACCGTTTCGACGGTGGTGATCGGTGCCCGAAATGAATCGCAACTGCGGGACAATCTCGGTGCTGTCGGTTGGAATCTCACGCCCGATCAAGTCAAGCGACTGGATGCGGCGAGCGCGCTCCCGTTCCCGTACCCTTACTGGCATCAACAGGGATTCAGTGAGCGGAATCCGTTTCCGGTTTAGGCATCGTCATGCTGATGAATGCAATGAGTTTTCATCGGGGAGGGGATGTCCCTGTCTAAGACTGCTTGAGCAAGTAGACCTTTCCGGCTTCGGTCGGGAAGGAGGAAATGCCGTTTGCGGTCTGGACCGGTACGGCCGATGAGCTGGCTTTTTCCGTCACGGTGAACCCGCTTTTCCAGGGGCTAACGACTTTTACTGGTCCGCCGACGCTCGACTCGATCCGCACATTCGCGATACTGCCTCCGACCTGATCAGCGGAAACGAGAAACCCACCCTCGGCGAGGAGATCCGTGAAATGGGCGTCCGTGGCTGTTGGCCAAGCCGGGAAAATACGAATCGTGTTCCCGACGCTCTGCATGAGCAGCTCGGTAACGAACCGCTCGATTGCCACCTGCTCCGTGATGTATTGACCGTGAGCGTTCCAGTGGAACAGGCCGTTTGCCGCTTCCGTAGAGTATTTTCCTGTCTTACCGGAGAAACACATTTTGGCATTGGCGATCGCGTCGTCGGTTAGGCCTAGGCGTGCACGCGCTATGTTGATCGCTACGTTGGAATTGGCGTGGGTGGTGCAATTCTCCACCCGCTTGATCGTGTTAATCCCGATCTGCTTCATGTCATCGCTCGAGAACCAATTGATATTTCCTGCGGGGAAAATGCCCTGAATCATCGTGCCATGCCGATCTGCACCCACGTTGAACCCGGCACCTTCCCAAGGCTGAATGTAGAGATCATTCGCATGAGCCGGATCGGTCTCCTTCGGATTGGTTTGCGTGGCGTAACCTGGCACTTGATCGATGACGGCATTGACTCGCGTTAAAAGAGCGTCGTCGTGCTTCAGCGTCGCCGCTTCCTTCGCGATCCGCAGGCAAGCTGTCACGAAGTGGATATCGTAACAGACATTATACTCATAGTAGCCGCCGATTTCTGGAAAGAAACTTGGTCCCATATGCCGCTTCCCGTTCACGAGTGGATATTTCTCCAAGAGCGAACAGTAGAACGTAGCGAATTCTTTGATCAGCGGGTAGACTTTCTCCAGGTGAGCAGCCGTCGGCGAGAACTTGTAATATTCCCAAACCACGACCGCCGAGTGCCCGTCCATGCCCAGGCTATATCCGTACGGCATGTAGGTCTGCTGGTGCTTACAGTTCGTTTTGCAATTGGCCGGATCGGGTTCAAACGGGAAGAGATCGCTATGAAAAAACGCGCCTTCCGAACCGATGAAACTGGTTGTGGCAAACCACTTGGCCCGAGGGAGATTCCGCATCAAAACATCGATGAACGGTTCGATTAACTCGGGGTGATTCGTCGGAGCACAACCTAAATAAGTCTGCTGGATGTTGTAGTTGAGTTTGAGCGAATTGTGCCAACCGGCAAGGTGATCGAAGCAAGCGGCTAAACCGATGGCGTTGCCTCCGGCGCGCGCGAAGACCCGGTTGAAGTAGAGCATGTGATACCACCACTCCTGCAACTCCGTGTCGCCCAATTGAATGCCGCTCTTCGACCAAAACTCATTCCAGACGGTCTCGTGCTTCGCTACGACGTTCGCATCAGCCAGTGTCGAGTGCACCAGATTGACGGCGTCCTCCAGCGGATGTTGAGAATCGCGCGAGGTCACCACGGCAATCGCTTGCGTGGAGTCCTTCTTCCCCGCCACCACATAGATATCCATGCCGCTAACATCGTCGTCACCCGGAATGTTCTGGTGAATGTAGGTGCAATCGCCTTGCGTGCCTAGATCGGCCTTACTGACCCACGTGTTCATGTCCTTGTCGTGAAGAAAGTCGAGAATACCGGCGAACGAGACCTCAAAAGGATGGCTCGAGTGAATCAGAATCACATTGCTTTGACCGAGCACCCGGATGTCGGTCGATTCCGTCTTGGTCGTGATCGTGGCGACCGCCTTGGAAAGGCTCAGGGTCGCGTCGGTCAGGTTATCGGCCACGCCCGGCACAATGATCTCGCAGCAGGGCAGGGCGGTCGAGTAGACCGTCTTCCAACTGTCGGTGGAACCATGGCCGCTGGTGACCTTGCCCGTGGCGACATCGATTGTCGGCATCGGTGGGTCGTTCTTCGTGTTCACGCGCATATCCCAGCAATCGTTTTTAGCGACGCGCAACCGGAGGTCTTTGTGATCGCTCGTGATCAGTGCATTGAGCTCGCCGTTACCGACCAAGATCGCGCGGTCACCGATGCTATCGATTTTGTTCTCATGAACATCTGATGCTGCGATTGCGTCCGGGTAGGGGATATCGGCGGAAGCGAGAGCACAGGAGGCGAAGCAGAAGAGGATGAGCGCGCGGGAAAGCATGGTAGAGGAATGAACACTGAAAACGGGGAAAGTTGCATAAAAGGCTGGAATAGCGTTGTGGATCGCAGGCATATATCACTTCGCACAATATATGTCGTATAAAATCAGCAATGCCCTCTGCCCTAGCCCAGCTCCTTGCCCTTGCGCCGTTGCTCCCGAAAAAACTCCTGCAATATTCCCAACGCCGCGTCTCTCTTTACGCCCGGCGTCAGAACACACCGATGATTGATTCCCGGTAAGTCGAACAAGTTGTACGCGCCACCACACGCCCCCGCTTTCGGGTCGCCAATCCCGAACACGATGCGATCCACGCGAGCGTGCAACAAAGCGCCCGCGCACATCGGGCACGGTTCTTTTGTAACGTAGAGCGTCAGGCCATTGAGCCGCCAGGTCTTGAGTAGGACTTGGGCCGCTTGGATCACGACAATCTCCGCATGAGCCGTGCAATCTTGCCGCTCTTCAACCTCATTCGATCCCTCGGCCACGATCTCGCCGTTTCTTACAAGGACCGCGCCCACCGGAACTTCTTCGCGGTCCAAGGCCTCTCGAGCAAGGTCTAACGCTCGGCTCATGAACTGCTCGTCCAGGGCTTCGTTCATTCGGGGAATCGAGGCGGCATCGGCGGTGGCAGGTTACCGCTGGTTCCAGGCTTCGGCGGTGGAATGATGGGTATGGGTGGTGGGGTCGCCGCCGCTGGTGTGGGAATCGAGCTGGTCGGCATTGGTGGCGGACCATCCTTGTTCCCCCAAGTCATCGCCTTAGCGTCGGTCAACTGCTCCTGCTTCATGGCGATTTGCAGCTCAATACCCATCTTGTTTTCGACCGCGTTGCCCAGGTGATCGTTCACGCTCACCCCCAGCTTCGCAAGATCAAGGGCTTTCTTGCCGACCTCCGTAAACAACTGCTCTCGGCGGGTGAACAGCGCGCGCAATTCCGCGTTAAGCTCGTTAATTCGCTGCAGTTTCGTGGCCTCAAAGACAGCGCGGTCTTTGAGCTCCGTGGCTTGGCGAGTTAGCGATTCAAAGAAATTCGATGCGGAGGAAGAGGTGGACATAGGGAAATCACCGTTACCGACTACCTAAAAGTAGACTTCACCGGTCCCAGCTTCAACACAGAACTCAGTTTGATTATCGACTCAGGTAAATAAACTTTGGGCAAAGGCAAAATCTTTGCATTCAATCTTGATCTTACCCCCTAGGCGAAAACGAATGATATGCCCCAGGTTTCCCCTCTCCGTAAGAAAGAACTCGTCGAGCATCCAGTCTCCAAATCCCAATTCGTGATTCGGATACTTCTTAACAATGAAATTATTCAAGAATCGAGAGGAAATGGAGTAGGCGTGCACGCCGAAGTAAGAGTAGGTGAGGGTTCGATCGTGATAAGCACCGAGGACCGTCAGGTGAATCTCAGTCGTCCTGATTTCATGGCGATCTCCCGAGCCCACCTCCCGAATCCGCAGCTCTTCAACCCACGAATCGTGCGGATATTGATGATCCGTAATATCGAAATACCAGGGAGCCGAAACGAGTTCGAAAGCCCGTTTCGGGAGGCGATCTTTTACCGAAGCCAGATACTCCCTATACGATTCAAACGCCTCCTTTGTTACCTCGATTCCTCCGCCTTCAGGATCGAAGCAATCCAAGAGAAAATGCTTCACGCGGTTCGCCTGCCCTCGGCGTTTTTAAACGGCAATGGGAAACAGACGGCAACGGCATAGGTGGTGATCGCCCCGAACATCACGCGCCATGGGAACTCGATCTGCCAGAGAGCTTCGGGCGGGTGGATATAGCCGTCTTTGAGTTGGCACAAATTGAATCCAATTAGCATGTGGATAATCGGGTTCGCGTCTGAGGTCTGGCCGCACACGATATTCCAGAGATCCCAGGGCAATCCGCTCAGAATCGCCACGCAGATCATTCCGGCGATCATCCCGATAACATTGCCCAATTCCGTACCCCGTTTCGTGGTCGTGAGAGCCACCAGGAACACGCCGAGCAGCGAGCCATACGTGTACCCGAAAATCCCCAGGACCACCGGCAGAATTCGTGCATGCGGGTTCTGAATCACCACGACCGCCGTGCAAGTTCCCACTGCTGCGAGGAGCGCGGCGAAAGCGACTGTGCACCAGCGAAGAGTCGTGGTACTCACCTCAGTTTGAGGCTTTCCAGAGAAGTAGGGCTTCCAGAAATCTTGGGCAAAGCTTGTTGCCAACGCGTTCAAGGCGGTGCTGAGCGAACCCATTCCAGTGGCGAGCAATCCGGCGATGACAAGTCCCCTCGCCCCAGGCGGCATTTGATCCAGGATAAAATGGGCAAAGGGGTGGCTGGCTGGCGTCTTAATCTCGGTATGTTGCGCATAAAACGCCGCGAGCAATAAGCCGATGAAGAGAAAGCCGAGACTGATGGGAATATCGGCCAGCCCGGACGCGATCAAGGCCAGGCGGCTCCGGTGATAATTCGGTGCCGTTAGCATCCGTTGCACCATGTCTTGGTCGGTGCCGTGGGTCGCCATCGTCACGAACGTGGAGCCAAGTAGCGCCGCGTAAATCGTGTATTCACTGCTCAGCACATCTTTAATGTATTCCAAAAAAGGCGGGCGCGGTTGCGTATTGAGATCGACGACGTCCGGCGCGATTTCCTGGAAGAACGCCCAGTCATGCGGACCATGAAGTGTACCCGTGAGACCAGCCCATCCACCGACCTGAAACCACAGCGAGATAATCGTGTACGAAACTGCACCGATCATGATGCTGGCCTGGATCAAATCGGTCCACACGACGGAGCGAATTCCGCCCGCCGCCGTATAGATCGTGGTGAGCAGCGTCAGGCCAATGATGCAACCCGCGTAGAGACTCACCTCCGTGTAAAAGCCGACCCTCCCCTGCCCTTGCAATCCCTCCAGCGCAAACACCAGTAAAATGGCCGGGACAAACAGCCGACTCCCGCTCGCAAGCAAGCGCGTCACTATAAACAGGGCGCTGGCCATGTTTTTGGTGATTGGGCCGTAGCGCGTGCCCAGAAGCTCGTAAACGGACATGACGTTGTAAACGTAATAGGGCTTCAGGAAAAGATATGCGACGATCACCCGTGCCAGCACTGTGCCAATCGCCAGCTGCGCATACGCGAAATTTCGGAGGGCGAACCCTTCATCGGGCGTACCCAGAAACGTCGCAGCACTCAGCTCCGACGCCAGAACCGACGCCGTAATCGCCCACCACGGCATGTTACGCCCGCCCAAACTGAAATCGCGCCCGCTTTCGTTGTCCTTAACGCGAGCCCACAGTCCCACCGTAATAATCACTGCGAAATAGACGAGGACGGCGAGGAGATCCAATAACATCGCCCGTTGATATGAATTCAGCGTCTAAAAGACAAGCTGCGGCGTTATCAATCGCTAAAAACAGGGTCTGAAGGCGGGGCTCTCGAGAGCTTTTCGTCAGTTGCTAGCCTTGTGTAGACTCACACGAAATGAACCAGAACTTCGCTCTCTATGACGAGCTCCAAGAGAAGCTTTTCCTGCTCCGAGGCGAGCTTTGCTGGGGAGTGGTCGGCCCTTCTGCCGGATCAATGTTCTCAATGGACTTCGGAGCAAAACACCCACGTAAGTACCCTGTGAACAATCCTCATTTGTCCGAAGATTGCCGGATCTATAAAGCCGCCTACCGCATTTTTGTCCAAATGGCACCTTGGTTAATTCTCAAAAATGGCGTCCTGTTATGCGATCAATCGATGTCGAACAAGCCCGGTGGTGAAATGCAAAATACCTTCCCGCTCTTGGAAGGATTGATCGTTCAGGAATGTCGGTTGCGAGTATTTCCGTTCAAGTTTACGGTGATGTTGGCGGACGGGTACAAGGTGGTCATTGGCTACTGGGACATGAAATTTGCTAACCCCGAATACACACTATTTTCCATACGCATCCATAACGTGTACTATGCAGTTTCGGAAACGCTGGTTTTGAAAAAATCCTTCAGCCAGGAGTCATCATGATGTTAAAACTTGTAGGTGTTCTTTTAGTTATTGCAGGCGTGGTCGCTCTCACCATGACGTGGAATTACACGTCTACGGTGCAGGACGTGAAAGTCGGCTCCATCTTTTCGCTCCAGCACCAGGAAGAAAAGACGGTTCAAGTGCCGATGCCCGTGGGAATCGCTTTGATCGTGGGTGGTGTGGCTCTTGTCGGGTTTTCATTTTCTCGCAAATGAGCGCCATGTTTGAAAGATCACCGAGAAAGCCGGAGCTACTCTCGCCTGCGGGCGATTGGGAATGCGCGCGTGCCGCCGTGGCGAATGGGGCGGATGCGATCTACTTCGGCCTGCCGAGTTTCAATGCCCGGCTACGCGCCACAAATTTCACGGACGAAGATCTGCCCCGGCTCATAGAGTTTCTACACGCGCATGGGGTAAAGGGGTATGTGGCTTTCAATACCTTGATCTTTACAAAGGAGCTGCCAGACGCGGCGAAACAGCTGCGCTTGGTTCACGAGGCCGGTGTGGATGCCGCGATTGTCCAGGATGTGGGCCTCTGTGTTCTGGCGAAAGCGCTGGTGCCCGATTTACACCTTCACGCCTCGACACAGATGACCTTAACCTCGCCGGAAGGCCTGGAATTTGCAAAGCGCCTGGGGATTACCCGAGCCGTTTTAGCCCGGGAACTCTCTCTTCGTGATCTGGCGAAATTTGCGACCGAAGGCGAAGAAAAACGCGAGCCCCTGTTGCCTCTGGAAGTGTTCGTGCACGGCGCGCTCTGCGTGGCCTACTCCGGTCAATGTCTGACGAGCGAGGCACTCGGTCAACGAAGTGCGAATCGCGGCGAATGTGCGCAGGCGTGCCGAATGCCGTATCAAATGGTGGTAGATTGCCAGGAAAAAGAGCTGGGGGACCGCCGCTATCTCCTCTCTCCGCAAGATCTCGCCGCCGTGGAGCACATTCCCGATTTAATGCGTGCGGGCATCGAGAGTTTTAAGATCGAAGGTCGCCTGAAATCACCCGAATACGTCGCCGCCGTCACGCGCGTTTACCGCAGTGCGATTGATCGCGCATGGGAGGCCGATCACGGCGAAAAAGCGACCGGTGACGTTTCGAAAGAGGAGCGGTATCAACTCGAGATGGCGTTTTCCCGCGGCCTCTTTTCGGGCTGGCTGGACGGCGTGAATCATCAGCAACTGGTGCACGCGCGGTTCGGCAAAAAGCGGGGTGCCCTCATTGGGACGATAGTGCGGATCGGCCGCGATTTTATCGAAGTAGCGGACGGTGGTGCTCCGGTAAAACCGGGCGATGGCGTGGTGATCGATGCCGGTGGCGATACCGAAACAGAACAGGGCGGGCGTGTGTATCAGGCGGAGGAAATCGCACCCGGCGGCATGCGGTTGCGGTTCGAGCACGGCAAGCTGCGGTTCCGGGAAATATTGCCCGGCCATCTCTTGTGGAAGACCGATGATCCGCAATTGAACAAGGCCTTGCGCGCATCGTTTGATGGCGAACTACCCTTGCCGAAAGTAGGTGTCTATTTCGGTCTAAGCGGCCAGGCTGGCGAGAAGCTAGTGCTACGCGCCGCGCTGAGTGCCGAGGGCGTGAAGGACGGTCTGCGTGTGGAATCGACGATGGACCTGCAAGCGGCGATCAATCGCCCGATGACGGAGGAGATGTTCCGGGAGCAATTGGGGCGACTGGGCGATACCGGCTTTGAACTGAAGGGTCTGGTGAACGATGTACAAGGGCCAGTTATTCTACCGATTAAAGAGCTCAATCGCATGCGGCGCGATGTGGTGGCGCCCTTGGAGCAGAGGGTCCGCGAGGTGGCGGCCAAGCAGGAAAAGCGGGACGTCGTGGTGAATTCCGAGGCGCTCGAATCCGAGCTTGCTCGCGTCAAAACCGTGCGCGGTGCTTCCGATAAATGGCAGCCGCAATTGGTGGTTTTATGCCGGAACTTTGAGCAGGTGCAGGCGGCACTGGAATCGAACGTCCAGATGATCTATGTCGATTTCGAGGATGTGCGGCGTTATCGCGATGCGGTTGAAATGGTGCGTGCGCAATCGACCACGGCTAAGATTTTACTGGCGACACCGCGCATTCATAAACCGGGTGAAACCGGGGTTTTCCGATTGATGGAAAAGGCCGTACCCGACGGCTATCTCGTGCGGAACCTGGGCGCGCTGAGTTATTTCCGAAGCGATGCGCCGGAGTCGCTTCGAGTGGGCGATTTTTCGCTGAACGTGGCGAATCCGCTGACGGCAGGTCGTTTTATGGCGGAAGGCTTGACGCGCATCACAGTGTCGTACGATTTAAACATGACCTTCGCCGGCGGAGGTTTCCACCAGCCGGCGGAACCGCTGGCGAGGGCCGGCTGATAAACGATGCCCAGGCCGCCGCCAATGCTGAAAAATTCGATGCCATAGTGTGCCTTCAACCGGGCTGCAAAGCGGAAGGACCTGCCGCACCGCCTGCTCGAACGGCTCGCCGTCCGTGATTTGGGAGCCGATGTGGATCTGCACCCCGCGCAACCGCAGGTTTTTCAGTTTGTGGCGCGGGCATAGACGCCCTGGATGTTGCTCGAGCGCGATGCCAAATTTGTTTTCGTAAGTGCCGGTCGTGATTTTCGCGTGGGTGTA
>CAVURW010000149.1:0-4685 GCA_963743595.1 uncultured Verrucomicrobiae bacterium | reverse complement strand
AAAGCTCGAGCCACTCATCGATACGCGTGGCATCTGTGGAATAGACCGGCATCATCAGTGGAGCGAGCTCTATCGCGCTATTTCGATCGTATCGGAACGGGTAGACGACTGAGTCTGGGTCGATCGTAAAATCGAATGGATTGGTTTCCAACTGGCTTACCGTCATTTCGCTATAGATCGAGAGAGTATCTGCCCGCTCTAAAAACTGAATGATCACCACATGGTTTCCGTAGGCATCCTCGATCCAGCTCAGACGATGACTCGGGGAAATTTCTAGAATCGAATTCTCGATCCGAATGCACGGCCCCTGGCGCGGGCGGAGCAGGGCTCTGTGGGCGCAGAGCATGACGTACTCAGCGTAGTGGTAGGTCGTGCGATGCTGGATGTGAATTTTCATGCTTCTCTATGAAGATACAGGGTATTCTCCCCATAGCGATCCTGCATGAAACGTTTAGAGGTCGTCGCCCATTCGATCTGGCTTGCCGGGCGTGGCCTGTTCTTCCGGATTGATTCGCACCCAAGACGGAACCTTGGGTTCCGATCCCTCCCAGCGACGAAGCAATTTTTGAATGGTCGGACGCTTCACGGTCCAGTAGAGCAACGCGATAAATAGCAGTATTACCAGCGTCCGATATTGGAGAAAGAACAGGAAGAACCTGTACTTCAGCAGTGTAGTGGCGGCGAAGTACTCGTCATTGGAATAGCTGTCCGGTCCGAGTTCCACGTAACCGAGATCGGTTAGGTAATACAGTTGCGCGGTTACCACTTTGTTGTCGCGGGAGTAGTGGATGCTCAGGTATTTGTCGCCCGTTAAGTAATAGGTGAGATCGGAGCCTTCCTGATTTTTTGTGATATCGGCGTCGGTGCCTAAAAGGGGCTTTCCGGGCCCATAAGCATTTTCGACCTCAGTCTGCGTTGAACCCACCTGGGGGACGAATCGCTCCAAGGCATAATTCACCACACCGTGAATAAAGATGTGGCGTCGGTTATCGGTAAACGAGTTTAGGCCTAACGCTAGAAAATCGCCGAGGAAAACGACCACCGCGATCCCCAGAACCGTCATCACGCGCCAGTCAACGGAGAAATATCGCATAGTTGTCTCGAAGTTAGAACTGACCGAATCTGGCTATGTTCCTAGATCAGTGCAAGCGTTTTGCTGAAGTTAAGCAGCTAATCCAAAGAGGTCTGCAACTCGACAACACGACGATAGGCGCCTTCTGAAATCATCATCAATTCCTCGTGAGATCCGCTTTCGATGACCTTTCCATCGCGCAACATCACAATGCGATCGGCCTTACGAATCGTGGAGAGTCGATGCGCAATGATCAAACAGGTCCGGCCTTCCATGAGCGTTTCCAGCGCCATTTGAACGAGCTGCTCGCTCTCCGCATCCAGCGCACTCGTCGCCTCATCCAGGATCAAGATCTTCGGGTTCTTTAACAGCGCTCGGGCGATGGCCACCCGCTGACGTTGCCCACCGGAGAGCTGCACCCCGCGATCTCCCACCAACGTGCCATAGCCGTCCGGGAATTTCGTGATGAACTCGTGTGCATGCGCCAACTTGGCGGCTTGTTCAATCTCCGGCTGACTAGCGCCCGGTCTTCCGTAACCGATATTCTCGCCAATCGATCCGCCGAAGAGCAGTACTTCTTGAGGAACGAGCGCCATTTGCTGGCGAATTTCGTGCAGGGTGAATTCGGTGGCTGGATACCCATCAAATTTAAGTCGACCCGAACTCGGCTCATAAAAACGCAGTAGCAGGGAAACAACTGTCGATTTACCAGCACCGCTCGGCCCGACTAAGGCGACGATTTTGCCGGAAGGCACTTCAAAATCCAGGCCCTTTAGCACCTGCACATCGGCGCGGGAGGGGTACGAAAAAACGACCTCTTCGAAACGGATTTCACCCCGCAACTGCTTCACGGGCGGTGCTTTTGATCCGGGAGGGCGATCATCCAGGACCTCTGTGGGCTCGCGCATCAGATCCAGCACATGTTGAGTCGCCCCGAGCGATTTTCGCAAATTACTATAGAGATCTGCAAAGCTGCCGAGGGCACCGCCGATGAACGCTGTGTAGAGAAAGAATCCGAGCATTTGTCCTTTCTCGAGCTTGTGATCCAGCAGCAGCGTGGTTCCGTACCAAAGCACCACGACGATCGCGCTAAAGATCCCAAAGATGATAAACGCGATGAGCCCGCCACGTATCCGGGCGGTGCGCATCACCGCGCTGACGAAGCCGTCCAGCCGATCGCTGTAGCGCTTTTGCTCAAGAAACTCGGCTGCGTAGGCCTTAACGGTCGCGATATTCTGCAGCGCTTCTTCGACCACACCCGTCGCCTTGGCCAATTCGTCTTGGGACTGGCGCGAATTTTTTCCGACCATTCGACCGAGCCAAATGGCCACGATAATCGTCGGCGGAAAACAACTGATCATCACGATCGTCAACTGCGGCGACATCCAAAAGATCAGGGCTAAACTGCCCGTGAAGATGATCGATTGCCGCAGGAATTGGGGCACCGCGAATACAAAGGCGTCGTTGAGCTGTGTGACATCGGCGGAGATTCGGCTGAGAAGTTCGCCTACCGAGTTCTTCGAGTAAAACGAGCTCGGCATTTCAGTGAGATGCGCAAAGAGGTCGCGCCGCAGATTGGCGAGCCCACGTTCGCCCACGTAATTGAAGATGATCGATTGAATGAACGTCAGGATCGCCTGTGTCATCAGCACGCAGAATGTTAGAATCGCCCAATGCGCCGCCTCTTCGTGTGAGGAGCTATCGATGAGGCACTTGGAGAGGTAGGGGAATGCGGTGCCCATGGAACTGGTCACGACCAGCATCAAACAGGAGAGAATGAAGATCCCGCGGTGTGGGCGGATGTAGCGAAAAAGCCAGACCAGGTCTTGAACGCCTTTTCGATCGAGCTTGGCCGATTTCGCGGCTTCTTCGAGGTCAGGCTTCCGAGCAGATGCCACGCTATTGGAAGGTGCAGGGGTCGTCATAGTTTTTGGGAGCGGTAAGGTAGCATCACACCACAGTTCCATCTATCTCTGTTTTCTCATAAGAGGTATTAACGGAATTCCAAAACTTCACGATTCGCCCAGAGATCGCACTGAAATAGTTGACCCCGCTCCCCGTGTCGTGTGTTCTTGATTTATGGCAGATCCATTTTTACAGGCGGCGATTGAAGAGGCGAAGAAGGGGCTCGCATCGGGCGGAATTCCGATCGGATCGGTTCTCGTTCACAAGGGAGAGATCATCGGGCGCGGGCATAATCAGCGCGTTCAAAAAGGAAGTGTCATTCACCACGGCGAGATGAATTGCCTGGAAAATGCGGGCAGGTTACCGGCTCAAGTCTATCTGGAATGCACGATATATTCCACGCTCTCGCCATGCCCGATGTGCAGCGGCGCGATTGTGCTCTATAAGATTCCCCGCGTCATTGCAGGTGAGAATAAGACGTTTCTCGGTGCCGAAAATTACCTGCGCTCTCAAGGCGTTGATTTGACCGTGGTTCAAGATGAAGAGTGCCAACAATTGATGCGTGATTTCATCGCGGCCAAGCCAGAGTTGTGGAACGAAGATATCGGCGTTTAGTCCGCGTTCTTGATCTATAAGGGATATTAATCGTTCAGCTGTCTTGTCTGCAGATCTAAAGTGGGTTAACCTCCTCTGCAGGTCATGTTGCTCAACCTCATAGCGAATTCTTTGCGGGGCAAGAGACCGGCTGATCCCGTGGAACCCGACGCACCGGCGATATTGGTGATTCGCCCGGGCGGAGTGCGGGAGATCGTTTGTTCGCTACCGCTAATCCGGAGCATTCGGCTCCACTTTCCGCGATCTACAATCACCGTGGCGTGCGATGCCGGGGCGGTGCCCATTGCCGTGGCTTGCGGGCTTGTGAACCAGGTGCTGGTGTTGCGAAGCGGCGGATTTTTGACAATCGTTCGAGACGCTTCCCTTATGCAAGGATTCGATTGGGTGATCGCCGCCACGGGAAACTTCGATCAACGTGTCGCGAGTTTGACCCGACTGACCAATGCACGCGTGCGGGTCGGCTTGGCGAAAACCCCGAGTCCTGCCGACGAACGCGATGCGGCTGAGTTCTTTACCGACGTGGTGACTCCACCGGAGCCGGACCATGAGGAACACGAAGTGGAGAGGCTCTTGCGGCTGCTACATTCGCTGGGGATCATTCGCGCTAGCGGGGAGGTCTTGCTCACGATCCCGGAGCAACATTACAAATTTGCACAGCGTGTACTGGCAGAGCCATCGTTTCACGATAGTGATGGGAAATTAAAGGCCTTTGTCCTGGTAAATGTGGTCAGTGAAGGGATCCGTTTTTCAGAGGCCGATTTTTATGCGCTCTTGGCAAAGGTGCTGAAATCGAGCCCGTACCTCATCGTGCTCGTGGGGACGCCCGAAAAGGAACGAGTATGCAAAGCCATTATTAAGAAGATTCAAAGTCCACGCTTGATTCACGTGGTGACGCCAACGCCGCTGGACTTGGCGGCGCTCCTGGAACGATCAGCCGGTCTTATAACTGCCGCAGAGGGCGCGGCGCATGTGGCCGCGTGTACGGAAACTCCCTCTGTGGTGATGTGGAGAGAGACATCGTTTATTCAATGGAAATCGAGAAGTCCCTACCACACCTTTGTAATGCCTCCAAACCATAAGGAATCGATCATTT
>CAVURW010000148.1:0-9445 GCA_963743595.1 uncultured Verrucomicrobiae bacterium | reverse complement strand
GGGAATGGGAAACCTTGCATCAAGTGTTGACGAGCGCGCGTGCAAATGCGAATGGCAATGAGAGCCAGACTTGGAACCAGGAAATCGAGAAAGTCGGCCTGAACTGCCGTGTGGAAGTGGATAGACCATTATCGGCCGGGCTTTGTGATTTATTCAGTGGCGAGCCAAGTGTTCAAAAAGCCTCGCAATTGTTGTCGGTCAATAAATTTATGGATTTTCGGAAGCTAGCGACCGCCTTGTTTCCTGGTGTTTCAGTTGAAGCCGCCAGTGCGGCTCTCAAGGGGCTGGTTGCGGTGGCGGCATTTGCCCGGGAAAACGCGGATGCATATCCACTCCTGCCGGCGCGGTACCACTTCTTTGCCACAGGGATTGAGGAAGCAACCATTCTGCTGGAGGATTCAGCGGTTTCGCCTGACCGATTTTCCGAACTCAAGTTTGTGCGGGCGTTCTATGACGAGAAGCAGAAACGGGAGCGATATCGTCTCCTAACCTGCCGCAAATGCGGGGAGATTTATTTCGAAGGCTATGAGTCCGCCGCACAGGGACTCCTGAAAGGACGCAGGCCCAGCCACGGAGCTTGGAAACGGGCTGTTTTTTGGTTGAAGCCGAAGGCCCACGGTGTCAATCCCGAGGATGAGGCGGAAGAGGAAGCCACCCTGCGTCAGTGCTTCGTGAGCTTCCAATCCGGCCAAATAAAAGATCGCCTGCTACCGGAAGATAAGCCGCGAGAGTGGCTGGAAACTTGCCGTGCCGAACTCAAACAGCCCGAAGAAAACCAAGAACGGGATGCCTGGATGAGCAACTGCCCGTCCTGTGGGGCCCGCGATCGGTTCGAGATCGTGACCCCCTTCCATCCTGGCGACCAAGCCATGTCTGAGATTGTGGGCGAAGTCCTTTACGCACACCTGCCGGCAAACAAGCCAAGCGCTTACAAATTGCCTGGTCGGGGAAAGAGTCTGCTGGTGTTTAGCGACAATCGCCAGGATGCCGCCTTTTTTGCCCCGAGCTTCCAACGACGACATGAGGAAATTGTCCTTCGGTGGGCAATTATCCAAGTGCTAAAGGAGAATTCCGAAACCCCAATATCGTTGAAGAATTTGGTGGGCGAGCTGGTGCAACGGCAGGAAGTGAAACGCGGCATCCTGGATCAGGATGGGGAACAACCCAAAGCTGATGACGTCGAATCCGCTTATCCGGGCAAAAGTGCTGGCCGAGTTTTGCTCGCCCGGGGGAGCGAGAAATTCCCTGGAAGATCTTGGGCTGGTGACCGTCAGCTATGGCTCAGAACTTCAAACCATCAACGCTGAGTCCGGGGTTGCTGACCTGCTGGGTGATCACAAGGCCAAGTCGGGTGCCTTGCTGGCACTCGTATTGGACGGGATCCGTCGTAACCGAGCCATTAAGATGCCCGCAGGGATTGCATCGAATGATGAATTCATTTGGGGGGCGTATGCGCAAGACGACCGGGTCTTTTCGCTGGCACCAATCGGAGACATCAGGTTTAGTCTGATTCCGCAAGGCAAGAGCCAACGGAGAACTTTACCGGAGCCGTTGGGGGGATTTTTTCGGGAAGAAGCTCGGGCTGGAGAACTGGCAGAAGTTCTTGTCTCGCATATTGGAAATTGCTTTGTGACTCGGAAACCGAGTTGTTGGTTCCCTTCCAAGCCGGAAATCCCGGGATGGTATTGGATTCCAAAAGACTGCAATTTTCGCTGGCGAATCACGAATCCATTTTTCGGTGCAAGGAATGTGGATTTGTTCACACGCGCGATATTGGCAATCGCTGCCCGCAGTTCGGTTGTGATGGGGAGATGAGCAAGGTGGCTGATGAGACGCTGAAGGAAGACCTGATCCGCAACCACTACAAATTTCTGTATTGGAATCTCAAGAATTTGGAGAGTGCCGTTGCCCGGGAACACACGGCCGCACTGTCAAGCGGGCTTCGTGAGCAGACGGAGAAGGAGTTCAAGGAGGGTCGTGTCAATATTCTCAGTTGCTCCACGACCATGGAAATGGGCATTGACCTTGGCGACCTGGAAGGCGTTCTGCTTCGAAACGTGCCGCCGGACATTGGGAATTACCAACAGCGTGCAGGTCGAGCGGGTCGCAGAGCACAAGCGGCACCGGCCAGCGTGACCTACGCGAGAAATCGGCGATTCGATCAGGTGGTTTATGGCACGGCTGAAGAATTTCTTGCCAAAGATCCCCGCACCCCTTTTGTCCATCTCAATAATCGGCGGCTTTTTCGAAGACACCAATATTCCGTGCTTCTGGCCGGGTTCTTGCAACACACGCTTGCAGATGAAGTTTCCATCCAAATTGGACAGCTATTCGGGCTGAGCCGCATCAAAGGCACCGAAGATAATCCCGACCCTGAAGATGCATCACGCATTCGGTTTTCCGATGAAAATCAGCGCCTGTTTCTTGAGGGTTTAGGCAAATGGATTGGCGGCAAGGATGCCCAGTCCTATTTGCGGCTCGCCCTTGAATTGGAGGAAATGGTCAAACCAAACCTGACGCCTCAACAGGCCGCTGATCTGCACTGCGAACCAGCTTTGCTGGCCGCCGCGTTTTGCGGCGAGATAACTGATATGGCCGCAGAATTTGGCCAGCGACATGCCTTTTATATCCACCAATACGACGAAATCAAGCAAGTGGCGGGCGACAATTTGCCGCAAATGCAGAAGGCTCAGCGTTTTTTGAGGATGGCTCACAAGTGGTCCATGCAGCCGTTGATCAATTTCCTGAGCCGGTTTGGTGTGATTCCCACCTACAGCTTTCCAGTCAACAACATCACGCTTGAAATTCTGACCAGCCGAAAGCCGGGGGGCGGCAAACCTTGGGAAAAGGACCTCGACCTGGACCGTGATGCGCGCATTGGAATCGTGGAATACGCGCCCGGCGCTCAAGTTGTGGCCCGAGGTCGGGTTTGGACTTCCCGTGGCATCGGTTTCTATCCGAAACATTTCATGCCGGAACGCTATTACAAAGTGTGCTCCTCCTGCCGAAATGTGGAAATTGGCGAAGCGCCGGAACTGGTGCCATCCACCTGCCCCAAGTGCCAAGTACCAATGCCTGGCTTTCCCAGGGCCTTCATCGAGCCAAGGAGTTTCGTGACCTCCATGCATGAAAGCCAAGGGAAAGAACCAGGCATGACCCGGGTGCGGCCTCCAATTGCAATGGAAACCCAACTGGTGACCTCTGCGCGTGACGAAGATTTTTTGGATTCACCACTCCAAGGAGTCACTTGGGCCATGCAGAATGCGAAAGCTGGCACCATGCTCGTCGTTAATCGCGGGAAAGGAGACGGGTTTAAACGGTGCGGATGTGGCTATACCGAGGCCATCCCGCGTGGTGGAATTGCGACCTTCAACCTTCCGGCGCACAAGGAACCTTACACCGGTTCGGAGTGCGTGCGGAAAGAGCGCTTCAAGGCGCAAGATCTGGCCCATCAATTTCGCACGGATGTTTTGCAAATCAGGATTGACCATCGAATCCCGCTGCCAGCGGAATTGTCTGTCACCGAACAGGAGACGTTTCGATTGGAAGTTGCTCGCACGCTTGCCGAAGCAGTGCGCATTGCGTTGGCGGAAGCCCTGGAAATTCAGGAGGGAGAGGTCATTGGCACCTTTCGCTGGCACCTCAGTGCCGGACCCGAGATCATCATTTTTGATTCCGTGCCCGGTGGAGCGGGCTATGTCGGAATGTTTTTCCAAAAATTCACGGCCAAGGATTTGCTCAAAGGCGCCGCTCGTGTCCTCGACTGTGCGAAAAACTGCACCAACGGATGCAGTCATTGTGTCTGCACGTATTCGAATCAGATTTACTGGGATCAGTTTCGACGGAATGAGTGCCTGAATTGGGTGAAGACACTGTTGGGTTATGCCACGAAGGAATGGAACCCCGGTGCTGATTTGCAGGGGACCAACAAAGCGGCAGTCATGCAGAAGCTTGAGGGTGCCACCTCTCTCTCGATTTTTGCCCCCAGTTTGGGCAACTTTGTTGGGGCCTTGAGCAAGGATGGCGAGGCGGATACCAGTTTGGAACAGTTTTTTCCCGAGTGGCCGACCATCCGGCAATGGCTGGCGGGAAAAACGAAGAAGACATTGAGCTTATATTGTCAGTCATTTCCTGATTTCGGCGATTATCGGCTGCCAAAAGCGGCCTTCATGGCGGACTGGCTGCTGCCCTTTATCAACCAGAACCAGCTTAAGCTTTATCTCGTCAAGGACGGCAAGTCACTCCCATCAAAGCTCAGAATATTTGGCGAGCACAACGATGGTGATTTCACCATCTACGACATCGGGGGGCAAGCCGCGACGTTGGATCGGATTGTCAGCGAGCACGTATTTTTGGGGAAAGCTCTACCCGCAACGGATCTAAACGCCATACAGAAAGCCACCGAACTCCTGACGGCTGAAAAGGTGCAACCGCCGCAAGCGCTTTACCGAAAGGAGTATGCTCCGAATTCGGTCCGGCAGCTTGAGACAGACTTCGCATTCTTGAAGGACGCTTGCGTGGAAAAGATCTTGATTAGCGACCCATACATTACGGCCAATGAAGCCGCGCTTGAGGCCTTTCAGCAATTGATCAAAATTTTTGGAACGCTTTGGAAAGGGGTACCCAAGGCAATAACTGTGCAATATGGGCAAACTCACGAAGTACAGGAAACAAGAATCAGGGAACTCATTGCCGGAAAGATGCGCAAAATCCTTTTGGATTTAGGAGCCACTGATTCAATGGTCTTCCAGTTGCCGCGATTGCGCGATCGAGATTTTCATGATCGGCGAATTGAGTTTTTCCTCAAGGTGGACGCGCCCATGCCAGTGCGTCGCACCCGTCGCGTTGCGGCTACGGCCCCGGCGTCCGGGAAATTGCAGCGCATTGTCGTGGAGCTTTCGGGAGGCATTTACCGGCTGGTCACGCCGGGCAAGGAATGTCGCCTCTACCGCATCATTGAAGAATGACGAACTATGGAAACGCCCACCCCAGCTGAATAAATGATACCATCCGTTCTCACCAGCCAGATTCGCCGGGGAGTCGAAGACTTCCTACAGACGACGTTCCCGCCGTCGAATCGGTTTTTCCACGGCTTGCTGGACCGGCTCATCGCGAAGGAAGGCGGGATCTTTCGCGGGCCGTATGTGTCCGTTAAATTGCCTTTCCGGCAGGGTGTGGTTGGAAAAAACTATTTCCCAGATCTGCCGTTTGAGTTCCCGCCTTTCTTGCATCAAGAGCAAGCGTTTGCGCGATTAAGCGGCGAGAACGCGAAATCCACGGTCATCTCCACCGGCACGGGTTCAGGCAAAACGGAGTCATTTCTCTACCCGATTTTGGACTACTGCCGGCAACATCAGGGTGAGCGCGGCATCAAGGCCATCCTCATTTATCCGATGAATGCGCTGGCCACGGACCAGGCAAAACGCATCGCGAAGACGGTCTGGAACAACGAGAAACTCAAGGACCACATCACGGCCGGCCTCTTTATTGGCGGTGAAGAGGAAGCGCCGAGCAAATCCATGACGGCTGACCAGTTGGTCACGAATCGTGAGACGATGAGACTCATGCCGCCAGACATCCTGCTCACCAATTACAAAATGCTGGATTACCTGATGATCCGGCCCAAGGACTTCCCAATCTGGAAACAGAACGAGCCCGGGACATTGCGATTCCTGGTGGTGGACGAGTTGCATACGTTTGACGGCGCCCAAGGAACAGATCTCGCGTGCCTGATTCGTCGCTTGAAGGAACGCCTTCGCACACCCAAAGGCCGGTTGGTATGCGTGGGCACCTCCGCCACTCTTGGGGCGCAGGAAGACGCGGCGGAACTCCGCCAATATGCAGCCAAAGTCTTCGGCGAAGATTTCGACGAACAATCCGTCATCACGGAATCGTTGGTCACACCGGCTGAGTTTTTCGGCGAGATCAGCGCGGTGTATTCCGGTGTGCCCGGCCAGGATGCGGTTGAGGCTTTGAACCCTGACGCCTATGGCGACGATCATGCCTACATCACGGCGCAGGTGGACTTGTGGTTTGGGCGCAAGATTGCAAACTACGAAGAGCCCCAGTGGAAGCTAACCTTGGCGAACGATTTGATTCAGCATGAATTTCTGCGCCACTTGCTTCGCATCATGAGCAAACCCGCCACGGGTCAGGGCGAGGTGCTGGTGGAGTTGGGCAAGGTGTTGCCGGGATTTGCGGTGGCTCCAGCCGTGTATCAACAGAGTGTGCTGAACAGTTTTCTCGCCTTGATCTCTTGCGCGCGCCGCAAGAAAGCAGACAAGCTGCTGCCGTTTTTGCAGGTACGCAGTCAACTTTGGTTGAGGGAACTCCGCCGCCTGGTCGCCGACGTAAAATCCGAACCGACACTGACCTTCTCTGATGATTTGAAGGAAGAGCAGTTGAAGCGCCATCTTGCAGTAATCCACTGCCGCGAGTGTGGCGCGATTGGGTGGGGTGGCCACAAGCGCAAGCAAGACGCCAATTTGGTTCCCGACCTCCAGGATTTCTATACTCGATTCTTCGCGGATGACCCGACGGTGCATTTCGTCTTTCCGCTGGAGGACGGCCTGCGTTGGGAAGGTGAACAGCAGGAGTTCACCGCCTTGATCTGCGGACATTGTCTGCATTTGTGTGATGGCGATAAAATCACCGCCTGCCCGGCGTGCGGTTCCAGCGACCGGTTGATTCCTGCCCTGGTGTGCAATCCACGCATCAAGAAGGGCGACGCAACGTTTGGCTCACATGACTGTCCGTATTGCCGCAGTTCGAACAGCCTGACTATTCTCGGTTCACGGGCAGCCAGCATGACCAGCGTGGTCATCAGCCAGCTCTTCTCCTCAAAGTTCAACGACGACAAAAAGCTGCTGACGTTTTCCGATTCCGTCCAGGACGCATCGCATCGCGCCAGCTTCTTCTCGGCGCGAACATTCCGGTTCAATTTTCGCAGTGCTTTACAGCAATTCGTGGCAGCGCAGTCCGGACCGTTGAAATTGTCGGAGGCCAGCGAGGCATTCATCAAGTTCTGGCAAGGCCGCTGGGACGAGCCGAAATTCATCACCTCGTTCCTGCCGCCCGACTTGGCGTGGTTCGACGATTACGAGTTCCTCAAAGAGAACGGCACACTGCCCATTGAATCCAAACTGGCGCAGGACGTGGGGCGGCGGATCAGTTGGGAGATTGCCAGCGAATACGGATTCAATTGCCGCATCGGACGCACACTGGAAAAGACCGGGTGCTCGATTGCATTTGTCGAACGCGAGCGATTGAAGCAAGCGGCTGCCAAGTCGCTTGAGATTTTGCGCAATGAAATCGGTGGACTGAAAGAACTTGATGAAGCGGTCCTGATTCGTTTGTTCACGGGGATGCTGATTCAGTTGAAGAGCAAAGGTGGCATTGATCACCCTGCACTTGCCAGTTACGTCAAGAACTGGGGGAACGTCTTCGCTCTGCGCTGGGTTTATTTCATGCCAAGGTTTGGCAGCAATGGACGCGCACCTGTCTTCCTGACCATGAAACGCGGGACGCGCTTTGATCCGCTGCTCGCTATTGGCACTACGAAGACTTGGTATCAGCAATGGCTCGAGAAACATCTCGGCACGATGAATCCTGCAATTGCGCAGTTTGCCGAGCCGCTGTTTGGAAGGATTCTGGCGGCACTGGTGGAGGCTGGGGTTTTGGTGAGACATGAGATCGAAGGGCAGCCAGTCTGGGCCATCAACCCGAGCGCCATGAGCATCAGCGTAATGCCCCGCCAACAACGCTGTGACAAGTGCGGCCACCGTGCATCGGGCGCATCGGAAGAAGCAGATTCGTGGGCAGGCATGCCCTGCCTCCGTTTCAATTGCACCGGCCACTACGCCGAGGAGCCTGTACGTGAGGATTATTACGGCAAACTTTATTCGACGGGGGACGTGGAGCGCCTGTTTGCCGAAGAACACACCGGGTTGTTGGATCGCAAGAAGCGCGACGACATTGAGCAGCGATTCAAGCGAGCCGCCAAAGATCGTCAGCCGGCCGACCCGAACCTGCTTTCCTGCACCCCCACGCTGGAGATGGGCATTGATATCGGCGATCTGTCCTCGCTGATCCTTTGTTCCGTGCCGCCGGCCCAAGCAAATTATCTGCAACGCGTTGGGCGCGCCGGACGCAAAGATGGCAATTCGCTGGCGGTAACCCTGGCCAATGGCCAACCGCACGATTTGTATTTCTATGCGCGGCCCGAGGAGATGCTCGCGGGACGGGTCGAGCCGCCGGGTTGTTTTCTGGACGCACCGGCGGTGCTGGAAAGACAGTTTACCGCCTTCTGTTTCGACCGCTGGGTTGAGTCCGGCGTCCATCCCAGCCTGTTGCCGTTAAAGCTGGGCGCAGTTTTGGCCAACCTGGAAAAGCCAGATCGCAAGGCAATCTTCCCATACAATTTTCTCCTGTTTATCGAGAATCAACGAACTGCCTTCCTGGACCAGTTTGTGCAAATGTTCTATCCGTCGTTGAAGCCCGAATCGCTACAGTATCTGCACGACTATGCGAGTGGCGATGCCGGCAAGGAAGGCAGCCTTGAGTACAAGATAACGGACAAGCTTCATTTCGTGCTCAAGGAGCAAAACAGCCTCAAGAAAAGGGTCAAACAACTGGCGAAAACCATCAAGGAAAAGAAGGAGAACCCCATCAAGGATCAGAATTTCGAGGATGAGATTGACGATCTCGAAATGGAAAAGTCCTCCCTCAATGCCATCATTGCGAAAATCAGCGACAAGGACACCTTCAACTTTTTCACCGATGAAGGGTTACTGCCAAATTACAGTTTCCCCGAAGCGGGGGTGACATTGCGGTCAATCATCCTCAAGAAGAAGGCCAAAGCCGACGACCATGGCAAATACAAGAGCACCGTCTTTGAATACGAGCGTCCGGCGGCCACCGCCATCAGCGAACTTGCACCCGCCAACCGGTTTTATGCCGAGGGGCGAATGGTGACGATTGACCAGATTGACATGGAGCTTTCAACCATTGAAGAGTGGCAGTTCTGCAACGAATGCTCACATCACGAATTGGTCGTGACCGGCGGTGATACGCAGTGCTGCCCGCAATGTCATAGTCCGCTCTGGAAAGACGATGCGCAGAAGCGGCAAATGGTCCGCATGCGGCAAGTGGTGGCCACCACCTACGACCGCGACAGCCGCATCGAAGACGACAACGATGTTCGTGAACCGGAGTTCTATAACAAGCAATTACTCGTGGACTTCGACCCGAGGTTCATCGTGTCTGCCTATCAACTTGAGCGGAAGGACTTCCCGTTCGGCTTCGAATTCCTGCAAAAGGTCGCATTCCGGGAGATCAACTTTGGCCAGCAGCAAGCGAATGTTGAGGAAGTCAACATCGCGGGCAAGCCGATGCCAAAGATCGGTTTCGTGCTGTGCCGCGAGTGCGGCAAGGTAGTCAATGAGTG
>CAVURW010000147.1:0-5105 GCA_963743595.1 uncultured Verrucomicrobiae bacterium | reverse complement strand
AATTAATTTTCAAGATGACACAGCAGAAACAGTTGCACCTGTCAATAAAAAGAAAAGAAAGAGAAGAAAATCCCAACCTGAAGAAGTTCGTGGTACAGCAGAAGAAACAGAAATTGAGGCTCAACCTCCAGCAGCACTAAGAGATACAACATATCCATTAGCTGTTGTGATATAGCTAATCTTGCAACAACTCGACCTAATTGGATACCAGGGAAAGAAAATGCCTTCCCTGTAATACCTAAAAACGAATCTCAAGCACTAGCTAATATCTCTACCGAAGGTATTAGTTCGATGGGTCATATATCTCAAGATATAACTTCCCTCCGCAGATCCTAATTCTACTGGTTCTACAAGCAGGCTTAGGTGGTGTTTTGTTATGGCTTCAAAAAATTAATGATACTCTTGATGATATTAGTGAAAAACTTGATGCACTTACAGGCAAAGATGGTAAAACGCCATCACCATTAGCACCAGGTGGCAAAAAAGATAAAGATGAAAAAGAAGATGGCCCAAATTGCATACTCCACTCAACTTGGGATCGATGAAACCGGGATTCGTTGGCAATAAATTTCTGCGCGTCGCGTTCACACGTGAATGATAAACTTCTCCCAGCGCACCCGTCTCCGCCCACGCTTTAATGGCCACGGCTTCCGGGGTGTAGCGCATATGCTGCGCGGTCATCAGGATTTTTTTCGATTTCTTAGCTGCATGATAAATCGCGATAACTTCTTCCGTGGAAACAGCCAGTGGCTTTTCGCAAAGAACGTGCTTGCCCGCTTGAAGAGACGCAATTACCGCCGGAGTGTGAATCTTGTTGGGGGTACAGATATCAATCGCATCGATCTCTTGAATCTTTAGTAACTCGTTAAAATCGGTGAAGACGTGCGGGACATTGAAATCAGTGGCGAGCTTCGCAGCCGTGGGTTCGTAGTTGTCGCAAACCGCGACAATTTCGGCGTCAGGAACTGCGAGCCAGCCTGGATTTAAGTGAGCGCCACGTACGATACCGCCGCAGCCGATTATTCCTATTTTTAGTTTTTTATTCATGAGTGGTTTGTTTGGTTATGTCTTGCTTCAAATCAGTAGTAAACGCGACCATCGCCAAATTGCATTTGGTAAAAAACATCTCGGGTCCCTGGTTGCGATTGGGATAGTGAACCGGAGTGGGCTGTGAGGTCATTTGCATTAAAGGATTAATAGGATACGGGGTTAACACGTTCAAACTCAGCGTCATTCGCGCGTTGAACCGGTTTGAGATTCTCAGTTCATACAATATTCAACGAGCGAATATCTTTAGATTCGCGAGAAGTATCGGGTGTTGATTAGCTTCAGTCGGAAAGTCAGACCTGATTTTTTCGAATTCGTACAACAGTTAGGAAGCAATGAATTCTCTCAATGTAGTAACTACAGCAACTCGATTCGACACCAAAATTCGAACCGCAGTCCAAGCCGCGATCTTCTCGCGTGACCAATGCCATGTCGTCAATACGATCTATGACGAAACTCGGCGACGCAGGATCGCCGCAAGCGGAGAGCTCCTGCCGTTAATACTCTCCCCTGCAACGATCCTTGAACAGCCGGACTTAGCGAGACACGTGGAGGTGCTCTTCACTTGCTGGGGATTACCGGCAGACTTTTTAACACCCGAGTTTTTCCCCTCGCTACAGCTAGTGCTCTACTCGGGAGGGTCGGTCAAAGGCTTTGCTCAGCCTCTCCTGGAGCGAGGCGTGCAAGTAGTGGGTGCCCGCGTCGCTAATGCCGTCCCGGTAGCGAATTTCTGCCTCGCCCAAATCATCCTGAGCTGCAAAGGGTATTTTCAAAATGCCCGGCCAAAGCACCTCGAAGCTATTCCTTGGAATCAGCGCTTTCGAGGGCCTGGGCTCTATGGCGAGGCCGTTTCATTATTGGGAATGGGGGCAACGGCGCGTGAGCTGGCAGTCCGCTTACAGCAATGTGACATGCGGGTTCTGGTCATGGATCCTTATGTAACTCCACGCGAGGCCGAGGAACTGGGCGTGGAGCTCGTTTCGATGGAAGCTGCATTCGCGTCCGGTTATGTGGTGAGTAATCACCTCCCGGACCTTCCTCAATTGCAAAGAGTCTTAAATAAACGACTCTTCCTATCGATGCGTCCAAACGCCACCTTCATCAACACAGGCCGAGGAGCGCAGGTGAATGAAGACGACTTACTCGAGGTAGCCCAGTTACGACCAGATTTCACGGCCCTACTTGATGTTACGGACCCTGAACCCCCGCCTGCTGGAAGCCCTCTGTATCAGCTGCCGAATATCCAAATCAGTTCACACATCGCTGGTGCCATTAACAGCGAGATCCTCCGCTTGGGGGACTTTGTAATTGAGGAGTTCGAACGCTATGCCTCTGGATCACCCCTGCTGTATGCCGACTCCCTGGAGTTACTAGCGCGGCTGGCATAGTGAAAGTTGTTCAACGAATGTATGCCGGGAAGGTCGTACTCAAAAGCGTCCTACTGCTAGTTTTTAAAAGATGCTCAGGTTTATCATATTAGTTGCAGTACTCTCTAGTCAGGCCGTTTGGGCTCAAGCGGATTCGGGAACCGTATTTCCACAGCCGGCATACACAGCCGAACAGTTCGTGGACTTTATCGGTCTGAACGCCTCGCCTTTTCAGAAGTATCTGGATTCGGGTCCTTACAAAGGCGCTGGAACCAAGTATCCACCCGAATTATTCTACGATTTAGGCGTTCGCCATTACCGAATGTGCCTGAAAAACGAAATGAGTTTGCCCGACGGGACGGATCGGGTTAAGGACGCTTACGCCAAGTATGGAGTTAGG
This sequence comes from uncultured Verrucomicrobiae bacterium, assembly GCA_963743595.1. Taxonomy (GTDB): domain Bacteria; phylum Verrucomicrobiota; class Verrucomicrobiia; order Methylacidiphilales; family UBA1321; genus CAVURW01. Next base: position 2,291 of record CAVURW010000147.1, on the reverse strand, counting down.
CCAATGTTCCTCATCGATCCTAATAAAAGCGGCAGTCCCGCCCAGATCGTCCAGCTCCTTAAGGACTATGGCGGTGCGGAAGTTACGAGCGAATTGGAGGGGCCGAACGAGGTCAATAACAAGTTTCCTCCGCAGGAGTTGAACCTCAAGTACAAGGGCAAGGTCGATGAAGCGGCTGGGTCAGCTTTTATGGTCGATTACAACAAGGCCCTCAAGGCCGATCCCGCGGCCAAAGATATCCCTTTTGTCGCCTTTACCGCCATCTTCACGGACTATCGTCTGGCTCGTCCCTGCGACGCCTTCGACAATAACAACATGCACTCGTACCAAGGCTACGATGTTCCTTCTTCCAGTCTACTTTCCAACTTCATTCGATCTAACCGCTTGCTGCCCGAGGGCGGAATCATCAAGCCCTTTGTTCCGACCGAGTGCGGCTATAACATAGAGGAAGACAAAACCAATCACCGGACGGGAAACGGGAGTCTCCGGGCGCAGGCGATCAACATCCCGATGCTGCTGGGAGAATATTTTCGACATGGATTCATCAAGCGGACCTACCTCTTTGCCCTTGAGAATGCAGACGGTTACGGGCTCGTGGAAAGCGATCAAGCCACCAAGCGTCCGTCTTATTACGCGCTGCAAAGTTTGATCGCCAATCTAAAAGATGCCACATGGAATCCTAACACGCGGAAATGGGAAGGCGGCCAATTCACGCCCAAAGCGCTCCTTTATACCGTCAGCAATGCTCCTCCAACTCTCAAGAGCGTGACCTTGGAAAAGAAGAACGGCGAATATTTGATCCTGTTTTGGAATGAGTTGCCCAATTGGGATTCCAATGCGAAACACGACATCGCGAATCCTCCCGCCCACATAACGCTCCACTTCCAAACGCCAGTGGAGGCAACCGCCCCAGTATTGAGACAGGACGAGACCGGCACCTTCAAATCGGCGGAAAACGTGAGTGTCAACAATGGATCTTTACTCGTGGACGTCCCCTCCTCGGTAATCATCCTGCGCCTCAAACCCGTTGCCAACGTTCCGACGACGTTCGTAGCCCCGCCAGAAGAACTGACCTCGGTTGCCACGGAAAATACGGTCAAACTCACTTGGTCAGCACCGTCCAAGGGAGCGCCGTCCGCGGGCTACTTTGTGTTTCGAAACGGTTGGTGCATCGCGTCGACTCAGCAGACGACGATCGAAGATCGATCTCCATGGATACGTCCGGGCCTGGGTTACACCTACGCCGTTCAGACGTACGCTAGTGATGGAAACACGTCCGAGCGCACCACAGAAATTGTTCAAACCGCACGGAAGTACCCTGACTACATCATAACCGAGTTGGGTCTTGATAATCCGAACGCGAAATCGGCAGACAAAGTGCGTTTTCGCGCCCGAATAAAAAATGTGGGAGACGGAGAATCACCGGTTAATACCCCCGTTACCGTTACATTTCACCTGGATGGCAAGATCATCTCATGGGGCGGCACAGAGAACCTGGCACCTAGTCAGGAAAGGGAAATTATTGGCACTGGCGGACCGCTCTCCACGCCATTCTGGACAGCGGACTCAGGAGCCCATCTTCTCGAGGCGCATATTGATGACCTAGATCGCGTACCCGAAGAAAGGGACAAAGCCAACAATGTTCAGGACACGACCATCGTCATCGGCAGCAGCTTTAAGGGTAAGGTGCTGGGAGCCTCAGAGGAAGCACCCTGGCGGGTCAATCTAACGAGCGAAGGAACCGAAGACTGGGTTCATTGGGGCCTCAATGATGTCAAGGCGGTCGATCGAAAGAGCCACGTCAATGAAATCAGTGATTTAACCGTAACGGGCGCGAGTTTTGAGTCGTGGACGAACGGCTTTCCTGTGCGCAGCATCTGGAGCGAGCTGGAAAGTGCGAACGCAGGTACTAACACGGGCCTGTGGTTTAACGGAGTGGGTGGCAGATATAGCTTTACTGCGCCTGCCGACACCGACGAGCGAACTTTGAAGGTGTACGCTGCTGGCCTCAGTGGTGCCACCTGCTCGTTAACCGCTACGCTTTCCGATGACTCCGCTCCGCCCTATGTTAGCAAGACGTGGATTGGTAACTCGGGAATCGGAAATTGGGCACCGGTAGCCGGGGATTTTGCTGTAGTCTACACGATCCGCTATCATGCCGCCTCGGCCGGCCAGACCTTGAAAATCGCGTATACCCTGGAGAACGAGCCGAATCGCTTTCTCGCCCAAGCTCGTCTTGGAGCGGCTACGTTGAGCAAGGCGCCTTAATTGTGGACGACGCCACCTATATC
>CAVURW010000146.1:0-6058 GCA_963743595.1 uncultured Verrucomicrobiae bacterium | reverse complement strand
CGAACCAAGTCATCGCGCAGATCGAACTCTGGCAGACACGCGGCAAGGGCAAGTACACGAACCAAGTCTACATTCTTCCCAAGTCCTTGGATGAAAAAGTGGCGCGCTTGCACCTAAATCAGTTGGGCGTGAAATTAACGAAATTGACACCACAGCAGGCCGAGTACCTGGGCATTCCTGAAGAAGGACCGTTTAAGCCGGAACATTACCGGTACTAAATCGGGCTCGATTTACAAAAAGCCAGCCGGGCGAAAGCTCTGCTGGCTTTTTTGTTTTTAGAGCGAAAGCTCCAGGAGAATCACGACATGTTAAAAATCAGATCGTTAATCGCTTCCAATAGACACGAGGAAGCGCTCCACCACATTAAAGAATTGTTAGCTAAAGATGAATCGAATCCCAGTTATTGGGTGGTACTTGGAGATTTGATTCAGCTACAACAGGAAGAACCCTTGCTCTACACTTTAAAAGATGCAGAGGAAGCTTATCTGAAGGCAATTGAGATTGACCCGCGCAGCTTGGCGGCGCTCGAGGAGCTTTTTCATTTCTATCACGCAGTGATACAGGACTACGAAAAAGCGGCTAAATACGCGAATCTGTTTTTAGATCGAATTCGGCTGACTCTATCAAAAATCGAGGAGCACCAGGGTGAACGCAGATGAAAAGTGCTGGACTATTGAAGTTGCACCCTATTGGTGCCCAGACAGGAGGCAAAAGCCCTCCCGCGCCTGGAAATGGCTGCACCCATAACCTGTCAGTTGTCCGGTGCAGAATCTGATGTGAGGTTTTCACTTGGCGGCGAGCAACTGGCTCACGAGCGGTTCCATTGCGTCAGCCCAGAGCTGATAACCGGGAGTCGGGGTGCAGGTGGTCGGAGTCGAGGCCATGGCGAAACCGAGAATAATTTTCATGTACCCAATTACCAAATAAAGGAAAGCCCAAAAAGAACGGATTCCGACGAATTTTCGCTATTAACCTTGCTCTTTAAAGCACCACCTTGCCTTTCATTAATCGAGATCCATAAACTTGAATACATAAAGAAACAGTATCTATACCGGCACTTGGATTTGACCCTAATTAGGCAATCTTACCGGCTTCTGCTAAGGTACCATGTGAAATTTCGTCCAGGCACCCTTCCCTTCACGCTCTTTCTGAGCTTACTCGGCGGCATCACGCCGCTCTCAATCGACATGAACCTGCCGGCGCTTCAGTTGACGGCCGCCGCCTACCATGTTTCGCCGGCATCAGCCAGTTTAACGCTCAGCCTGTTCTTAGCCGGGTTTGCGCTCGGACCGCTGATTCTCGGCCCGCTGTCGGATCGGTACGGTCGCCGTCCGATGCTCTTGCTAGGAGTGGGACTCTTCACGCTGGCGGGGATTGGTTGCGCGCTCGCCCCGACCTTCCCGATTCTACTGTTGTGCCGCGTTATCCAGGGACTGGGCGCGGGGACCGGTTATTCCATGCCGCTGGCGATCATCCGGGATTGCTTTGAAAAGACGGAGGCCCGCGTTCAGATGTCGTACGTGAGCACGGTCATGGCGCTGGCACCGATGATCGCGCCGAACCTCGGAATTGTGGTGCTCTCGGTGGCCAGTTGGCATTGGATCTACGGCTCACTCGTAATCGCCGGGTTCCTCCTTTTTACGCTGATCTACCTCTGCTTTTCGGAATCGATGCCCCCGGAACGAGCCCAACGTCTCGACCTGGAAACGCTCGTCACGAACTACCGCACGGTGATCTCGCATCCGGTCTGTCTCGGCTATAGCTTGATCGCCGCGCTGAATTTAGGGTGCATGTTTTGTTACATCACCAGCTCGCCGCTGATCATGATGGACGTCCTGGGCGTGCCCACCGTTTATTACGGTTGGACTTTTGCCTCCACAGCGGTGGGGATCATGGCAGGCTCGTTTCTAAACGGGAAACTGCTCGATCTGCGGTTTTCTGCAGAGCGCTTGCTGAGCCTCGGATTGACCGTTTCTGTTTCGACGGCTTTGGGGCTACTGGCTATCGGCGCGTTTCAAAACGCTCACGTATACAACATCCTTCCCCTTCTCATCGTGAGCTCCGCCAGTGTGGGATTCATTTGGCCGAACGCCAGCCAAGGGATGCTCCAACCAATGCCGCACATGGCCGGAACCGCTTCCGCGTTACTCAGCGCGATGCGTATGGGCACCGGCGCATTGGGTGGCTTCTTAACCTCGCAAACCTATCACCATTCCACGATCAACATGAGCGCCATCATGGTCACCTTTTCATTCGGCTCATTTCTCTGCTACCTGCCGCTGCTTCGAGCGCAGGCACGGCGAAGCACTGGGTGATTAAATCACGGCTGGCTCAGCACGTACGTTCGGTCGGAGAACTTGGTGCCACTCTCCGGAGGCTTGGCGTAGGTCGCTCCGCCGGTTTCCACTAATTGCCCCTGCACCACACCTGCGGCTCCCCAGGAGAGATCTTCCGGTATTGCGGGGCCATCGCGAAAGGCTTTCGACTGCGGGTTATAAATCATCGTGCGCTGTTGCCCGCCTCGCCCACCCATCATCCAAATCTCGTTTTGATACGCGGCCATCTGGCATGAGCGCGTCTTAAGAGGCGTGTTCACCAGTTCCCACGTGCTGGCAGCGGGATCGAAAATCGCTAAGCCCGGCGTCGGGAAATCGATGTAGATCTTATTGTCCAAAACAGTCCCGGCCAACGCGTCCATACCCGCTGGTCCTGGCGGCTCGTTCCGCCATTGCGTTTCGCCCGACCCGATGCTTTCGATGGGACATGGACCGTGCCCGTCCGTCACGCCGATGACGTAGAGCCGACCGCCTGCAACCAATGCCAGAGGTTTTGGGCGAGGAAGCAGGAGATCGGGGCCATTCGAAATGGTGCCTGTTGCCGGGTCGCAAATCTGCACCATGGCGACAGTCACGCGCTTGCCGGTCGTTGAATCCAAAACATCACCGCCGATCAACCACACTTTGCCGTCGAATGATGCCGTGGCGTTGTAAATGCGTTTATGGCCTAAATTGGCGAGCACCCGCCAATGCCACGGTAGCGGCGAGAGCTCCCATATTTCATCTGAGATGTAGGTCTCCTTCCCTCGAGCGCCAAGCCCTCCTGCAACATAGAGTTTGCCATTCAACTCCGCCGCCATGATGTCGTGCACGCCTGCGGGCATTTGCGCGACCACCTTCCATGCACTGCCATCAGCAAGAACCGACTGAATCAATGCCAGAAGGCCGAGTGCGCCCAGGGAAAATCGAATGGAGAACGAGGTCATCCGGTTGATAACACCGCTCCAGGGAATTAGTTGTCCAATGAACACGCCGAGAAATCAAGTGGACCAGAACCCGGCGCAGCGTTGTCGAATGCTACGGCTTCAGCAAGAGCTTCCACTGATCCAGCACAGCGGCTCGGCTTACCGCCGTCGGACGCGGCTTTTCGTGCGGAGCGTTCCGGGCAAAATAATGCTCTAACCAGTCCGCGATTCCCACGGCATCCTCCGGACGGAAGACGCCGTGCCGCCCCGTTTCTCGGAGACGCTGAGCGGTCGCCCCATCCGTATCACCGATCCACAAAACCGCTCGGCCTGAGAGCTCGGCCAAGACCAATTTACTCGGCAATAACAGCCCTTTGGCTTCGGGTCGACGCGTCACGACCAACACATCCGCGCTGAGCAGCGACGCACCCAAATTTTCCATCGGCACCGGGTCCCGCCACACCACCAGTTTTAAGCCCAATTCGGCCGCGACATAGCGACTCGATTCAAACTGAGCGCCATGGCCCTGTAAAACCAATTGAGCCGTTACGCCACGCGATTCCAAAAGCTTCTGCGCCTCCAGCAACACAGCGATTTCGTGAGCTCGCCCGAAATTGCCCGAGTAGAGCCAGTTTTTCTGGTGATCGCCTGGCGTTAATTCAGGCCAACGCACATCCGGACAGAGCGGCTCGATGACCCGACTTTCGACCCCATAATTCGCAAGCAAATATGCCTGCATATCGGCATCCAAACTCACAACAGTTGCCCTATGATACGCACGCTTTATTAACGAGCGCAGTACCGTCACCAGCGAACCCTCCTTCAGCGCTCCCAATCGCACGCCGACATCGGGATACAAATCCATCAACCAATGATAATGCTTTGCGCGCTTTACCCATGAGATGAGCCCAGCGGTTACCGCCAGACAGGCCGGCGTTGTCATCGAAATCACGATATCTGCCTTTACATTTAACGCCTGAGTGAACAGAACCACGTGACTCCACGCTTCCGCTAAGGCACGGCTGGTTCCGGCTCCGGAGGCTCCGTAATTGATCGCTCGAGTCACGTACACCACGCGGTGCCCCTCGTCTTGAAGTGCCTGGCCTAGCTCCGCTAAAATACGGCCCGTCGGCGCACTGGAATCGCCTCCAAATTGATTCACCAACAGCACATTCATTTGCCAGTCCTGCCAATGATTTTGCGCTCCACAATACAGAGCGACAAAATCACCTCGGCCAACATCCGTTGCAGCGCATAAAAGAGCCCCCGCCAACCGCTGAATACGGCACCTTTCGCCAGCACGATCATCGGCACCACTATCGGGGCCACCACAATCCACGTTCGCACCCGATCGGCGATGGCCAAGTCGTCTTGTTTGCTCGCGCCTAATTTTTCGACTTCGAGTCGAGCGTATCGAATTTGCGCCTCCAGCCAGCGTTCCAAGGGCTTTTGATCGTCGTGCCAAATTCCAGCGCTCAACGTCCCCGTTTTACCGTTCGGCACATAGACCTGTGTGTGTCCATCTTGCTCATAACGGCCGACCGACTTCCGAAAGAGCGCGAGACGCGGGGGCAAGATATTCCCGCGAATGGGCTCGCCGTAAACGCAGTAGATAAGCGGGACAAAGTAGCCGACTAGATTCGAATCGTCCGCCAAGCTCCTCATTTCCTCGCTGCATTCCATGGTAACGCGGTAGTCCGAATCCAAGCTCAAGACCCACTCCGTCATGACCTGATCAACGCCGAAATTCCATTGATCCGCGTGTCGATCAAACGTGCGAGAAATGACCTTCACATTCCGGAATTCCTGGGCGATCACGCAGGTTCGATCGGTGCTGCCCGAATCAATAAGCACCACCCGTTCCGCCCAAGCCAAGCGCTCCAGGGTCTCGCGGATATTCGCTTCCTCGTTCCAGCTGAGAATCAATGGCGTGATTTGAGAAAGCTGCATGGGCTCGTCTATATCACGATTTCGAAGTGATCGTTGCAGGATTTCCCCGAACCATCGAGTTCGTAGGAACCGATCTCATCAGCACGCTCCCCGCACACACCACGGAACCCGCGCCGACGGTGGTGCCTGGTCCGATAAAGGCTTGGGCGGCCACCCAACTTCCGTGCTCGAGATGAATTTCAGCGACGCGCAAATCAAACGTCTCCTTCCGCCAATCATGCGAGCCCGTACACAAAAAAGCGCGTTGGGAGACGCAGACGTGCGACGCAATAACGACTCGCGCCAAGCTCAGGATTATCACCTCTTCACCGATCCAAACGTGATCCCCGCACTCAAATCGCCACGGAAATGAAATGTTCACAAACGACCGAATCACGACGCCCTTGCCAATCCGCGCACCGAAAAGTCTCAGCAAATTCCGTCGGATAAGTGAGGGCCAGGGAAACCAATTCAGAAAGAACAGCCCTTTCACCAGTACCCACGCCACTTCCGTGATCCGAGGTGCACCACGGTTAAATCCCGAGTTATCAAACAAATCGAGCCTCATACTTTGTTCGCTCAGCCTACACTCGCCAGAAAGGGAGAGACACCGTAAAAAAGCCAATACCCGATCGTCTTCACATATTCGGAAACGACGTAGCCCTGCGTGTTGTAGTCCTCCCAGCTTTCGCTAAAGCCTTCGTACGAGGGCCGGGAAAGAAATGTCGCATCCGGAAGGACACCTCGAAAGCACGCCAACGCTCTTCGGGAATGATACCACGACGTCACAATAATGACCCGATGCACACCGAGCTGTTTCAAGATCGGTGCGGTAAATTGAGCGTTCTGCATCGTGGATCGGGATCTATCTTCCCTCAGAATTGCCGC
>CAVURW010000145.1:0-32566 GCA_963743595.1 uncultured Verrucomicrobiae bacterium | reverse complement strand
TCCACGTTTCGGGATCGAAGACTTCGGTGATCGCCAGGGCCGTCATCGAATCGCGACCGCCTGCGATGAGAATGCGCCCGTCAGCCAGCGTGGTTACGGAATTAAATCGACGACGATATTGTTTCGGGGTGGGCGCTTCCGCCCAGGTTCCCGTTGAAGGATCGAAGACTTCACAAGGTATATCTGGCGCCTCGTTGCCACCGATCACGAAAACGCGACTATCGGGTAGATTTACTAAACCGGGGTCTCGCCGAGGATAGCGAGTTGGTTCGATCAGCTCCCATTTATCGGTTTGAGTACAATAGATCTCCGGAGGGTTGCTGCCATGCCCACCTAGAGCGAAGACATTGCCATTTGCCATCACAACAGACGAAAAAGCCCAACGAGGAATGTTCAGACTTCCCGTTTCGCGAAATGCCTTTGTTTCCGGATTATAGATAAAGCAATTACCGATGCCCGATCCCCTCGAGAAGACCCCGCCCATGATCAGTACCTGACCATTCACCATTTCCGACCGGAAAAACCGTTGCTCCTTCCCATACGGGATTATGCTCCAGATGTCTGATTCAGGATCATATTCTTCCGCAGTGTTCACGCCATCGAGTATGGAACCAATAACAAAAACCCGATGGTTCGGGAGGAGATGCGCTGCATGATGCGCCCTTGCGAAGTTCAAGTCGGCAACTGGGATCGAGTGCCAGTGGTTTACATTGCCAAGCGCAAGCCGTCGCTCACAACTTTTGATTGCCATTCCGAACTCCACGCACCCTCCCACGATCAGGATGCTCCCGTCCGCTAATAAGGTGCTGGTCTGTTCTCCGCGGCGCTGATGCAAGTCACCCGCCGATCGAATTTGGTCGTAGCCTGGAAAAAAGGCCTCACAGGTTTCCAGCGCTTTCCCACCTCCCCCAGGAAAACCGCCGCTGAAAATGACAGCTCCATCGCTCATCAAAACAGCGGAATGAGAGAAGCGAGCTAATCCGAGAGGGTCGGGCGGGATATTGGGTCTTGGCATTGTATTTTAGGGATAGGAAATTGCCCGCTCAATTGATCCTTCGAGAACGTAAAGTGATCTGCCGCGAATATCCAGTAGATTGGACAAGCAGCCAGTTGACGCCATTCGATCTGGTGTTGAATCTAAATAGGCCCATGACGCTCCCCATCGCCGTTATCTTTCAGGCCTTGTCCAGCCCCAAGATTCAACGGGAGGAATCGCTCATCCGTCGACAGGCGGAAGTGCTTGGAATCCCGTTCCGAAAGGTTTCGCTTCAAGAAATTTGCCAACGGCGCTCCAGTCCCAGAGAGGACGAGCTACCCGTTGGAGCACTTCCCTTTATGGAAGTTGTTCTCAAAGCCTTAGGAAAGCCGATTCCCAAAGTGGAGCACTACCCTGAAAGTCTAAATCCGTGGCTGCATCGAACCATTTGGAGGAGCTCACTGGGAAAATTGCAGCTATCTTTTGAACGCGGTGAGCGACGCAAGCCGATATTCATGAAGCCGCTGACCCACGCAAAGCTCTTCCGGGGTCGAATCGTTTACTCAGACATCGATATCCAGCGATTACCTTATCCAGAATCGACGAAATTATGGTGTTCAGATCTGGTCGTTTGGGTGGCGGAATGGAGGTGTTACGTCATTGACGGGAAAATTCGAGATACGCAGTGCTACATGATCAGAGGTAAAGCCCAAGAATTTCCTGCCTCGAAGGATTCTTTAGCAATTTCGCCAAATCGAGAGGAGATGTCGCGAGCCGTTAAGACCCTCATCGATTCTGGGTTTCCTCGCTCGACGTTTACAATCGATTTTGGACTGCTTTCGAGCGGCGAGACAGCACTGATCGAGCTTGACGATGCCTATTCGCTGGGAGCTTACGGACTCAGTGCTGTGGATTACTTTGATTTTCTATGGAAGGGCTGGCAGGAGTTAACTCGATAAACCGAGGCATATCATTCCCGGCCGCGAATATCCAGTAGATTGGACAGATGGCTTAGCCGGGAATCGAGAGAACATTGGTATGCACGCACGTCGAAGAAAACTTTCGATCTTGCGTCTCGAATCGTGCTGTCTTTTTTCGCTGGTACTGCAGCACGCTGACCCGCGGACTAATTTCATCCCTTCTCGACAAGTCCATAGCCGTCTTAGCCAAGAACATTTTTACATCGTCAACGGTTCGTTTTCCTACTGTTTGTGCAGTCGATTCCCCAATGGCTTCGGTGATCGCTGCGGAGAATAGTTTTTCCCAGAGCTGCTTAAACAGATCGTGATTCGCATAGACATCGGCACTATTGAGTTCGCCGTTAATTGAGTAGACCCAGCCGAGCGCATCCGGTGATTGGTCCAGCAGCGGGAATAGTTTATCGATCCCTCGTTTCGTTTGCTTTCGCAGTTTTTCGTTTTCCAGGGTGAGCTGGTAACTGCTTGAAGAAGCGGCGGAGGTGACCGGTGCCTGAATCGATTGAGACAGTTTAACCTGCTCCTTTGCTATTGAATTCCACACATCGCCTTGTGACGACGAGATCTTTGCGCTAAATCGGATCGCCTTCGAGGCAACCGAAGAAGCCGATGAACTGAATTGATGGTCCGATTCCTTTCCGCGCTTGGCCCACCTGCCTTGTTCCACACAGAAGGAGGGAATCGGCGTGGGACCCGAGCCCCGTTCGACGATCAGATCGACTCCGATGACGCGGTCCTGTCGTCCGCCCTTAACGATATCGCCGACCTGTACAAACAAATCGAGATCACCACGGTTTTCAATGAGCAGTTCTCCGACTTTTCCCGTTTCGTGGACGATCGCCTCCTGCCGATCCATCGCATGTTGGAGAACGGTGTAAGTTTTGGGCGGTATGGTGTCGTTCCCGTGTATGAAGTGGAACGTGAGGTTTTTGTAGGTTTGGGCTGGTGAAATGCGGGTTGGTGCGTTCATTTGCCAGTATCTTAACGATCGAGAGGGACATTCGCGGTCCCTGACATCGATTTTTTAAAATTAAAGTGAGTTGACCGGGTTTCTCTGGAGGGCCACGCTCTTTGAGTCAAATTATGATCCGATAACCCCCCTGAAACCCTATGTTGACACTCTCCTGTATTCTAGCATCGCTCGATTTAAGTGTTCTGGTCTTGCCGGGTTTGCTCTTCCTGGGAATCTTCGTCTTTTCTGCTTTTTACGCTATCGCTTATTTCACAAAGGTTCGCACCCCAATAACAGCCGGGTTTTTCAATACAGTTTTCTGTGCCGCCTTCCTTTCCACCCTATCCCCTCTTGAAACGTATGGGACCTCACGCTATACGATCGAGCGTTTAGATCATTCTTCCCAGAATCTCGCAGACCAACAGTCCGAACAATATTTTGCTAGCCAACGAATTGAACCGAATAGCATCGCTTTTGCGTGGACACCATCTTCCGAGACAAACGGTTTCCCCTCGCGATTTATCGAGTATTTAGAAGATAAGGATGGAAGTGAGACCGCCCGCCTTATTTCCTATTATAAGTTACAAGCTACATCTATAAAGGAAAAGGGTGCTATAGTTTTTGGATGGGATATTCACGATCTTATTCACGCCTATCCAGGTGAATTCCCATCGTTTCGTGGTAACGCACACGTTGCCGTCTACAAGAGTGCCCCTCCTGTCCTGATTTATTTGGCAGTCTACACCGATAGCCATCTCCTTTTTTTAAGAAGAGGCGACCAATGAAAACCATGGTGTCTTTTTTGGTCCTTGGGCTGATGTGGTGCCTTCCCATTTTTCTCGCGTTTCGTGATATCGGATTCGTATTTGCAATTGGCGTGGTATGGTTCCTTTTTAATTTACTTATCTACCGCGAGAGCGATCCTTGTTCCGACTATCTTAAGCTTTTTCTCTTACCGCTCAGTGCCTTTGTAGGGGACATTCCCGGAACTGCTTACTGCGTGGTAACTATCGTAATTACCCTGCTATTAATCCCCGCCATATTTTCCTTGCTATATTTTTGGCAAATGCTGTTTGACCCTGTTGCGAGAATACCTTGGATTATAGAGCTTAACATCATTTTTTGGACGAGTGTATTCCTATTGTCGTTGTCTGATAAGGTCAGTCTTTGGAATCAATTTAATTCGATGCGCCAAATGTTCCGGTTCGATTCCTTTAAATCGATCGGCGTATTGTGCAACACCATTCTTCTCTATCTAACCATTTCGCTAGTGATATGGAACGAACCTGATGCTTTTCTTCTTTTGAAACCCCATTTTACTATGGTAAATCCATTTCAGTTGGACGAAGAGCAATTGGAAACTGTACACTGGTTGGATTTGTATCGATATGCCCTTGAGACAAATCGAAGACGGATGCCAATAGTTTTCTATGGCGTTATGGTAAACGCAGATGGCTCACGTTTAAATCATCCTACCTACCAAGAGAGCCCTTTGGATCCGGACGACGCCCTTTTTTCCTATTTCGTTAGAGACCTCCTGCGGGGAGCGGATAAACCCGTAAACGATGGTAGTGGCAAAATCGAGTTTCACGAACAGGGTAAAGCATTACTCGTTCGACCGTTAGAAACCGGATATGTTTACAAGCCAGTTGCCCCCTTTTGGAGTCCGGTCCGCGACTACTTTCCACACGTAGAGTTTTTTTCTACAATTGATTATCGTAGTCCGTACTTTTACGGGGGGGACAAAAACCACCCTTTTATTTTTACGATGCAGAAAGAAACTGCTGACATCCGACGCTAACTACGTTTTGTCTTGAGAAAGATAAGGCATGTGTTTTCAGATGACTCTTCAAGCTTTTTGATTCCCTTGCGTTGGCTTAACCTCGGCACGTCATGCGAAGCCTGCTCCTCATCGTTCTCTTTTCAGCAGCCCTTTTAAGCGGTCGCGCAGAAGTCACTTTCCCTCATGTCTTCTCGGCAGGAATGGTGCTTCAGCGAAACCTGCCGATTCCCGTTTGGGGTTGGGCTAGTCCCGGAGAAAAAGTCACGGTTTCATTTGCAGATCAAACCCAGGAAACGATGGCTGGCTCGGATGGTCGCTGGATGCTGAAGCTCGATCCGCTGCCCGCTTCGGATCAGCCCCGCGTGCTGACCATCGGCACAAAGAAAATCGAGGACGTGCTTGTCGGTGAGGTCTGGTTTTGCTCCGGCCAATCCAATATGGAGATGTGCGTCGCTCCCTACAAGACGCCCTATCGCGGGGTCGAGAATTTTGAGAGCGAGCTGAAAGACGCGAATTACCCGCAGATTCGCTTTTTTCAGGTGCCCCACACCGCCAGCGGACTACCGGTGCCGGACGTTGCGGGCGCGTGGTGGAAGTGCACTCCCGAATCTGCCGCGTGGAGCTCTGCGATCGCCTTTTTCTTTGGGCGAAAGTTGTATCACGATCTCCACGTACCCATTGGATTGATCGATAGCGCGTGGGGCGGCTCGGCGATTCAGCCGTGGACCCCTCGTTCGGGATTCGCCGCGGTTCCCGGTTTCGAGAAAGAATTGGCGAAAATGGATGAGGCCGACCAAGCCTACGCCAAATCCGCGCATATCGATCCCACCGCTTGGGAAGCTCTGATTCACGAAAACGCGAATCAACCTCCCGTTCCGCCCTCCGCAGCGTGGATCGAGCGCCCAGCTCTACCCGCATCCGGTCACCAGGGCGGTTCTTCCGCACCCAGCGCGCTAAATAACGCCATGGTCTATCCCGTGGTGCCCTATGCCATTCGCGGCGTCATCTGGTATCAAGGCGAGACGAATCTGGGCGATGGCCCGCTCTACGCTGAGCGACTGGAGGCGCTCGCTAAAGGCTGGCGAATCGAATGGAACGAGGGCGATTTTCCCTTCCTTTATGTCCAACTCGCCCCCTTCGCCTACAAAGGCCCGTGGCCCGTTGCACACCCCACACCGGAAACCCTGCCTACATTCTGGGCGGCACAAAAACGGGCGCTCCAGCTCATTCCGAACTCAGGAATGGTCTCTACCGAAGACGTGGGAGATTTGGACAACATCCACCCCCGTCGCAAGCTCCAGATCGGTCTACGTTTGGCCGAGCTCGCCGAAAAAGCGATCGATGCCGCCTCGCCGAAAGCGCGCTGATCACCCTCCGATTGCAGTCATCACCCGGCCCGGCTGGTAATTATCACGAAAGAGATGCTGGGGTGGCTTGGCACTGAGCGCCTGGGAAAAGATGTGGTGAAGCATGCGTTCATCGGGTTCCGGACGCAGCGCTGCTTTCAGGTCGTACTCAGAATGATGCCCCAGGCAGGGCCGCAATTTGCCATCAGCGGTGATCCGAACTTTATTGCACTGCTCGCAAAAGTGGAAATCGGTTAATGCCCCGATGAATCCCACCACGGCTCCCAGCTTTTTCAGTCGAAAATACTTGGCCGGACCGTGGCCCAATTGAGTCCGCAGTGGAATGAGTTCATCGATTTGAGCGATGTTCGATTTCACCTCCGCCACCGGCAGAAAATTCTCCTCAGACAACATCTCCGTGAGGCTGACGGGCATGAGCTCGATAAAACGCAGCGGCATGTCATGCGCGGCTGCGAATTCGAGAAGCGGCATGATTTCCGACTCGTTTTTACCCCGCATCAAAACGGTGTTCAGCTTAATGCTCTTGATGCCAGCCGCTCTCGCTGCCTGAATTCCCTCCAGAACTGGGGCCAAGTCGCCTCGAGTGATTTCCCGATAAAGTTCCGGGTCGAGTGCATCTAGGCTCACGTTGATTCGGTCGAGCCCGGCCTGTTTTAAGTCAACCGCCATTTTCGAAAGCCGCGTACCATTGGTCGTGACCTGCACCGTAACCACGCCGGGTGTGGCGACGATCTCCCGGATTAATGACGGCACATCGGCTCGCAAGAGCGGCTCACCCCCGGTTATCCGAAAATGTTTAAACCCGCGATTCGCCGCAAGACGGACGAGTGTAAGAATTTCAGAATCGGTCAGGATCTCGGAGCGCGGCACCCATTCTTGATAGGCCTCCGGCATGCAGTAGAGACAGCGCTCGTTGCACCGATCGGTGACCGAAATTCGGAGATATTCCACCGGGCGAACGCCGGAGATCGGTGCGCCCACGACCGGGAGCTGCTGGATCGCTGGAGAGATGCTCATTTTAAGCCAAAATGTCCGAAACCGTACAGCGACGCAATGCCATGGCTGCTACTCTACACTGACCGTGTCTTGGCGACAGACTTTTCCGCCGCTGATCACCGATGCGTAAATGCCGACATGACCCTGATTGTGTTTCGCCGCCGTTTTTAGCACGCCAACATCGCGCGGGAGGTCGCCTTGCGCAAGCGTTGTCATGATGCAGCGGGGACATTGCATCTCAACTTTCAATCGCACCTCATTCCCGATTGTTAGAATTTTGCCCACCCACTCTTTCTCCACGAAACCGGTCACGCCAGGCGTGCTGACGATGATATTCGGGCGAAACCGTCTCGGCTCAATACGCCCCTCTGGATAGAGCCGCCGCAATTCATCCAGCGTAGATGTGGTAATCAAATGGACCAGCGCGCAATCGAAAAACGTCTCTTGGGGAAGGTTGAAATCGGTGATTTGATCGCGCTTCGGTAGTTCCTCCATTTCGAGAGCAAATTCCTCGGCGGTTGACGTCGCTGGAGCCGATTTCAACACCTTTACGGAGCGACCCAGACGCTGGGAAAGCACATCGTTCACGTTTTCATCCTGCGTGGAAACGGTATCGCCGTCAGGTAACGTGATTCGCACGGGCGGGACGGTGTCCCCGGTGATCCAGCTCTCGGTGTAGGTTGCCCGGTAGGCGAACATCGTCGGCCATTTCGTCGGGTTTTTTGCGCTGGCGACTTTGCCCGTTTCCACGTCTGAAAGCGCAAAAAGGCGGTCGCCCGTAATTCCCTTGGCCCCCACCCATAAAGCGTTCATCTCCTCCCCCATCATCGATTTAACCGGATACCGATGCAATGCGCCGACAGAACCCACTTCATTTTTAACCGTAATCATTTGGCCTCTTTCTAGGTGATTTGCCTGTTAGGCAACAACGGCGGTGAAGCAGGGACGATGCCAGAAGCCCTACGGGAAATAACGATCTCGCTTGGTCTGAATCGATTCCAGAAATCAATTTCTAGTTTGTTGCCAAACTAAATCTGTTTAGATCAATCACATGATCACACCGGAATTTCTTGCAGAACACTCGACCTACATCGAGAACGTCATGCGACATCGTCTTGTCTATGATATTTCCAGTTGGCTCTTGCTCCAACGTCCAGAACCGGAAACGGTGTCAGTTCTTCGTTCTGAGGTCGACGATGCGGGAATCGATATCGTTCTGACCTATCGAAAAATAACCCGGCAACTCCAGCTCAAAACGTTGGCTAAATCAACCACTGCCAATTCTTATGCGATTGCAGAGTCGCTCGGCGGTATATCTGGCGGTGGCGTGGTTTGGCTTTGCTATGACCGGCTAAATTTGAACCCGACCAGATATCACTTTTTTGGGAGTCGAGGAAATGAACCGCTGCGCGACCTCTCCGGTTTTCCTGAGGCCACTCGGAAGAAGAATGGCAAAAAAATTCCTCGACCTGGATATCGATGGATCAAAATTGCACATGCGGAACATCGAAACATCGACTTAGGAACGCTCGTGCAGATCCTTTTTGATGTGTAGGGTCCTCGTTCACGGTCAGAGAGTTCATCTTTAGCCTCGTCTTCTGAAATCGCTCCGCTAAATCTTTCGATAGGAACTGGCACTACGCTATTCATTTCCGTGACACTCGCTCGCGCCATACTTTGCCTGATTTGCCCGCCCATTGCCGTCGTGGACAAGGGTTGCGGTGCCATTTTACTCGTAACCGTGCTTTGGTTTGCCGGATGGATACCCGGTACAATCGCCGCGGCGGTTATCGTTTGTGCGAAGAGTTCTGACGAGTAGGCAGTCGACTACCGATACTTCGCCGACTCAATAACTCGCGGCGAAACCATCACCGTGCGGGAGGGTTCTTCCCGATGCTTCATGCGCCACATGAGCTGCTGGGCTGCGGCACGTCCCACAAGGTAGGGATTAATGGAGATGCAATGAATGGTGGGGTTAACGGCACGGATGCGTTCGTAATCGGTGGCACCACACACGATCGCTACGCGCTCTGGGCTGGAGATGCCGGCGGCAGCGAGGGCTTCATGAACGGAGAGGATGTCGAGATCGTGACCGGGAATAAAGAGGGTGATTGGCTCCGTGCCGAGCGATTTCACGCGAGCGACGACATCATCAATATTGACCGTCTCAACGCGGTATTTCGCTTCTTCCAAGCGCACGCGACAGCCGAGTGAGCGCATGTGAAACTCATCATGAAACTTGTGATCGTGAATGACTTGCAACACCGTGCGCCGCCCGATTCGTATGACGATATCCGCTGCCATCGTCCCAAGCTGAAAGCTGTTCACGGCTACTAAATCCATGCCCGGCATCGGCGGTTGTACGCCGTACACCCAAACGCAGGGAATGGCGCGCAAATGTTGTAACAGCGCATCCGGCACTTCTCCGCAGCGGATGAGCACGCCGACCACTTGGCCCTCCGTAATACAGAGCGGTAAGCTCTCAGAAGTGCGCATTTGTGAAACGATCAACTGGTCGCCGATGCTGGCGAATATCTCATCAGCGCCACGGGCAATTCCGATTCCCAGGGGGGTGACCATGCCTGCGGGAGTGCGTTCCGGATCAGGAAACACGAGCCCCACTTGATTGACGCGATCCTGGCCTTTTCGAGAGCGGGGACGCCGCGGAATGAAGGCCAGCTCGTGCATGGCCGCACGTACCCGTGCGACCGTTTCCGGCGAGTGCACGCCGAGATTATTAATAATCCGGGAAACCGTACCCACCGACACACCTGCCTTGCGGGCAACCTCTTTAGCCGTAACCTTTTCCACAATTAATACGCAAAAATACGGTTAAAGTAATGGCGACGCAAGACCTTTCAGAAAATTTGCAATCACGTGTAAGATCTCTTACGGCTCTCACGCTCTCCTGTACGGGGAATACCTGATGTATTTCGGGCGCGAGTCGAGCCGGACATGCACCCAAGAAACACCCAAGCCAGACGTGCTCACCCAAACCGGGTTCTCGAGCACATGCTTGAACACAACCTTTGCGACGTAACTCCAGAGTCGTGCCGCCTGTCCCGGATGGATATGAATGAAATCCCGCAAATGCGCACAACCGGCGTTTGACTTGGATCGCGGCACGATCAATCGTGCGTCGCCCGAGAGATTTGGAAAATCGATAAACTCGACGTCTCGCACCTCGGGGCGATTCATTTGATCTGCGAACGGCGCGGGGTCGGGTTTCATTCCTGCAAACTCTAGACCCGTGAGAATCACGCACTCGAATGGCTTTTCCTTCATTGATGTTGCCGTTATCGGCGGCATCTCGAAAAAGAACCCTGGCGATGGAAATCGGCTCAGCTCCTGTGTGAACGCAAGACCGAAAGCAGGGTCCGATCTGAATAAAGCCAGCGCCTCTTCGAACGAGTACCGTGCTTCCGGCATGAGCCGAACGACGCCCTCTCCGATAGCTTCCTGCTCCCATCGATTTCCATTTTTCCCAGCAATTATCCCCCTCATTTGATCTTTAAATCTTCCGCAAAGGCAGCTGATCGAAGTGCTCCCAGCCACTTCAATTCGATGAGGTTATTGCACTTGTCACAAAGAACCGTTTCAACCTCTCCTCGAAATCGAAATTCTTCGTATGCCCTTTCTAAGATCGGGAAGATAATCTGTTTGATCTCTTCATCACTAAACTTTCCCACATCTACCTCCACTCGTGTTTCGGATATTTTCGGGAGAGTTCCACCTTGAGCTTGGGATAGCTCTCTTTCCAGAAATTCCCGAGATCGGTGGTGACCTGAACGGGGCGTTGGTTCGGAGCGAGGATCTGGATTGTCACGGGTATCCTGCCTTTAGCGACGGCCAATTGCGTCACACCGTAGAGATCCTGAATTCGCGCGGCCATGGTCGGCGGAGTTCCCAGCGCGTAGACCAATTTCGCGCGTCGTCCGCCAGGCAATTCCAGGCGCTCGGGAGCGTACTGCTCCAAAGCACGCTGCCCCTGCCCGCCAAGCGCCTCTTTCAGCGCCGGCCAAACTTCCGCGTCTTTGATTGCTTTGTAATTAAACGCACCTTCGCAAATGCGCTCCACCACCAGTCGCTTAAACACATCGTCCATCAGGGGCAAATTCAGCTCCGGCATCCATTCCCGCAGGCAAGCCACGCGGAAGAACCATTGATCGACCGCGTCATCCCAATTCTTCAACGGACACCGGCCCGCAATCACCTCTTCGCTGAGCACCTCAGCCGCCTTGGCCGCATCGCGACAGTCTTGCTCGGAATAATCCAAGATGAGGTCGCGAAACAGCCGCGTTTTCCGCGTGACCACACGCCGGTTTACGGAATCGAAGACGGTCTCTTCGCCAGTGGAAAAATCGTCTGGAAACAGCTCGCTGAGCCACTCCTCTTTCACGGCGGTGGCATCGCTTAAAACCACCCGCAATTCATCGCCACGTGACGAAATCTCGCGAATCTCGCCCGCAACAAGCAATGGACTCGTTCGAACCGCACTTTCCCGAGTCAATTCACCGGTGCGCTGGTGCACCAGACGACACCGCAGCGTGCCGCCATCGGTCCGCTTTGCCAATTGATCGGAGAACCCGGCCAGAACACATTTTTGCAGGGCATCGCCATCGGCAGCGGCGTCGCTTTCGACTCGGAGCCGCTCACGCTCGGCAACGCGCAGAAGTTGGTCGAATGTGCCGCCGACCTCCCGTGCGGCCCCAGCGTGAATGCCCAGCGTTCCACAGCGTTGCGGGTTGTACTGGCTGCGCTGGGCAAATTTCCAGGCGCGCATCATCAGGAAAAAATCGGACTGCTCTTCGTCACCTAAAATGTCGGCGCGTTGCTCCTCGGTACGTTTATCGGCTTTCAGGAAAAGCCCACGACTCTGAGAGAGACTGGCGATCAACGCCGCCGCTCGCACGCAACCGCGCTTATCCGCCTCCAGGAGCATGCGGGCGTATCGGGGATGAATCGGAAACTCGGCCATCCGCTCGCCGAGCGAGGTGAGCCGTTCGTGGCTGTCCATGGCACCGAGATCCCGCAGCAGGAGTAACGCGCGTTCGAGCGCCTTTTCATCGGGCGCTTCCACCCATGGGAAGTCTCGTACTTGAGCCACGCCGCTGGCTTTCAGTGTGAGCAATGCGCCGCTCAGCTCCAACCTCTTCACCTCCGGCTTGGTTTGCGCGCTGCGTTGATCGTGATCGAGCTGTGTCCAGAGACGCATCCCATGGCCGGGCCCTGTTCGACCCGCACGTCCCAACCGCTGTTGCGCCGAAGCGCGACTAATTTTTTCGACCAATAGCGTGTTAATCCCGCGATTGGCGTCGAATTTCGGTACACGCGCCAGCCCGCTATCGATCACCGTGCGCACACCATCGATCGTGAGCGAGGTTTCAGCCACGTTCGTTGAGACAATGACGCGCCGTTGTTCGGAGGGACTCACCGCAAGATCTTGCTCACTCGCACTGAGCTCACCGTGCAAGGGACAGACGGCAAATTTTCGACCCACATCGCTGCCGTTCAGAGCCTGAATCGTGCGCTGAATTTCGTACGCGCCGGGCATGAAAATCAGCACGTGACCGCTATCGCCAGCGACCGATTTCTCGCGCTTTTCCAGGGCATCGACGGCGAGCTCCCAAACGGGCGCTTCACTCGGTTTCGGCAGGTATTCGACCGATACGGGAAACGTGCGGCCCTCCGATTTTACAACTTCGCACGGATGTAGGAAGGTCTCTAAAACCTCGGTATCGAGCGTGGCGGACATCACGATAATCTTCAAGTCGCTCCGACCCGCCTCTTGAATTTGCCGCGCACGAGCTAAGGCGACATCTCCTTCCAAGTGGCGTTCATGGAACTCATCGAAAACGACCACACTCACGCCCGCCAGCCCGCCAGCCTCCTGCATCTGTCGCAGCAAAATGCCTTCCGTGACATAAAAAATGCGAGTTCTCCCGCTGGAGACATTTTCGAGTCGATATTGATAGCCAACTTCCTCTCCGAGCTTCACGCGCCGTTCGTCGGCTACACGCTTAGCGAGGAGTCGCGCGGCAATTCGCCTGGGTTGGAGTACAACGATTCGGCCAGGCTTACCGTTCACTTCCGCCAATCCCGCATCCAAAATGAACTGGGGGACCTGTGTCGATTTACCGGAGCCCGTCGGAGCCTGCAAAATCAAGCGTTTGCTCGAACGCAGTGCTTCAATCAATCGCTCGCGAACACTGTAAATCGGTAACTGACTTCCACCCCCCGCCTCATTCGCCACTAGACCACCACCGGCTGATTGTAAATCGATTCCACCACGCTTGCCACGAGCATGAAATTCTCCACCTCGGGATCGTAAAATGGACCTTCCGTAGCCACCTTGTGAACCCAGTGCAGGAGGCTCCGTCCCAGCCAATCATCCGGAGCATCCGAGATGACTTTGTGTTGGGTCGCGACACAATGCTCGGCGTGGAAATTCACCGGGGAGCCGTGCACATTCTTCAGCACCGCCGCGCCGTGCGTCCCGTAGTACGACAATTCAAAGCGAGTGGGTGCACCGACATGCAAATTCCACGCGCAGGAGAGGTTCGCGACCGCGCCCGATTCCAGGGTCAGAGCCGCTGATGCATAATCTTCCACTTCACGGTCCCCGCGCACATAGCGTTTACCGGCCCGAAGCGTCTGGGCATTCGCCTCCACCACAGAAGATCCCGTCATCCACAAGAGGGCATCGATGAGATGAATGCCAAGATCGACCACGCAACCGCCGCCTGCAGAACGCACATCATGGCACCACGGTTCCACCGGGCTCAGTGCGGTAAAGAAACGCATATCCACCGCATAGAGTTCACCCAAATCACCGGCTAAAATCAGCTCACGAATGCGCTCCACTGCGGTCAAGTAACGGTAAGGCAGATCGACGGTTAACAGGCGATTTGTCCGATGTGATGTCTCCAGAAGAGAAGAGACTTCGGTTAAATTTCGCCCCAGGGGACGTTGACAAAATACAGGAAGGCCCGCCTTCATCGATTGAAGGGCTTGGTCCGTATGCCAAACGGTGGGGGTTGAAATCACCACGCCATCCAGCTCCATATCGAGCATCGAGTCCCAGCGAGGGCAATTGATCGCTTTGGGCGACATCGAGAGTGCCTCCTCCACGGCATCGGAATTATCGTCGCTCACCGCGACAACTTCAGCAGTACCCGCCTTTAACAGGGCCTCCATTCGCATCCGCGCTTCGTCATTCAGGCCCAAAAAACCCAGCTTAGGCTTTTTCGTCTCCACCGATGTCTTTTCGCCAGTCATAGTCGGAACTCATCTTTTCTAAACCCTTTACCGGTTAGATGCGAATGTAATTTTCATTAAGGCAAAAGTTTACTCAGCGATTTAACCACTTTGCTATCAACCGGATGCGCAAGATCCTTAACTTAGTTTCGTTTATCCGTTGATAAATGAGGCTTTCCGGTTGATTAGCCGTTCAATGATTATCGATTGTTGAGGCCAGAGCCGGTGGACCGTACGCCTTCACCAAACCCGCTGCCACATTATCGGCATACTCGCGAAAAAAGCTGCCGTACATCTTGCCTTGAATCAGCCGTTCGCCTTCGTAATCGCCTTGAATCAGCCGCTCGTAAATGACCTTGTTGTTCATAAAATAGGGCTCGGTACAGACCACCGGGCCATCGTACTCACGATTCGCCACGAGATTCCGCGCCACCACATAGAGATTCCCGGGAATCACCATTCGCGTGGTAGCAGAGTCGCCATATTTTACCGGCTGCAGATGCGTGTTTTCGGTGAAGGCATTGGCGATATTCGCAGCCACCTCGCGCTCGATATCGGAGCTGTGCTCGACCAATTTATAGAGGCAACGCATCCGCATTTCCGGCTCCTTCAGCTCATCCTTTAGGTAACAGCCGTGCACAAAGAAGATGTTGTTATCGTCGTCCACCAAGTGCCCGTGCCCACTGGAAGGCGTCGCATTGATGTAGATCGTGATGGTGAGATCGGGCATGAAATTGTTACGAATGCGATTACCGCGCTCGCGTATTTCAGACGAGCGATAAAACAGAAACTCGGCCAAGTCCAAGAGCTTGGCGCGATACCGCGAAGTGATCATATCAGTAGTCATGGCGCGAATTTCGTCCGGATGACTGGCTTGCTCGATCAACGTTTCGCGGGCTTGAGGAAGCAGATCCATGGGGCGGTACGGCGTTACCGGTTCCGTGCTCTCGCGCACCGTAAACACATCGGCACCCAGATGCAGCAGTCGCGCCTTGAGCAGCCGCGCCGTGATCAAATTCAAATCGCCCTCTTGAATGGGCGGACCATTATGGTAATGCGTGCTGCGGTTCTCGATTTGCCCCCACGGCCCGCCGATATGGCCGGGATCGATGGCAATGCGCAACCCCAGCAACGGCTGTTCCGGTGTCGCCTTGCCTTCCGCGCGATATTCTGAAGGTGAGCGGAACCAGCGCGGTGCAGCTTTTGGCATCGAGTTCGGTGGTGCGAAGTTCAGGATGAATTGCGGTTCCCGGCGCTCGGTGGGTGACGGGTAAACGATGACTCGATCATCATTGATATCCAGGTAAGGCAAATAGGCGCCGAAGGGATCGTAGAGTGCGTGTAATTTATGCTCGAATTCCTCACGGGTGATTGTGCCTTGATACGGCTCAATTTCGATCCAGGGATTCGGCGATGGGCCCATAGGGATTCGATTCGCCCCAAGGTAATTCTTAAACGAAAAAATCCCTTTCGTCGGCCAGACGACAGGGGCAGCCGTGGCAGTCGGATCTTCAGAAGCTGTCTGGCCTTGTGCCCCCTGGAAAAATGCACTCGCCCCCATCACGCACAGTGCTCCCAAAAAACTTAAATACCTACCGTGCATAAGAGTTGCAGCCTGTCAGCCCTAGAAATAAAACGCAAGCTCTCCAATTGAAGTGATGGGTGCGAACGGCCTCAACCCTATAGAAAGAGAGAGGAAACCGATTCCCCGCCGTGAACCCGCTTGATCGCTTCTCCCAAGAGCGGTGCGACACTGAGGACGGTGAGCTTAAAATTCGAGATGGGCGGCACGATGACGCTGTTGGTTGTGACGAGTTCGTCAATCAAATCCTGGTCAGCAAGACGACGTTGACCCAGTTCCGTGAGAACGGCGTGCGAGACGGCAGCGATGATCCGCTTGGCACCGTGCTGACGCAGAAGGCGCGAGGCGGCGGTGAGCGTGCCCGCCGTTTCGGTCAGGTCATCGACGAGAATCACGTCGCGGCCTTCGACTTCACCGACGAGATATTGCGATTCCACGGAGGTGGCGCTGGTCCGGCGCTTGGCGACAATGGCTAGGCCGGTGTTCAACATTTGCGAATAAGCAGCAGCCATTTTCATCCCACCCACATCTGGCGACACAATAATGGGGTTATTGAGATGAAGAGACGCGAGATAACGGTAAATGATCGGTGCTGCGTAGAGGTGATCGACGGGAATATCGAAAAAGCCTTGGATCTGCTGGGCGTGTAGATCGAGGGTGAGTACGCGATTGGCCCCAGCAGCTACGAGGAGATTCGCGACGAGCTTAGCCGTGATGGGCACGCGCGGCTGGTCTTTACGGTCCTGTCGCGCATAACCGTAAAAAGGCATGACGGCGGTGATTCGAGAGGCACTGGCTCGGCGTGCTGCATCGATCATGATGAGCAGCTCCATCAGATTTTGATTCGTGGGCGGAGCCGTGGGCTGAACGATGAACACATCGCGCCCACGAATGTTCTCGTTAATTTTGACGAACGTCTCGCCGTCGGGGAAAGAATTGACCGTTGCCTCACCAAGAGAAACACCCGTATAATGGGCGATTTCCTTAGCGAGATCCGGATTCGCATTACCGGAAAAAACCTGCGGACTACTGGTATCCATCGCTCGATTAGGGTGCGCTTGTTTTAAATCGGGAGCAAGCTTTTACGACGGGATGTTCCTATGATTTTCAATGGCGGTTTTTCCATAGAATCGCTGACAATCCAAGAGGAGAGTGCTAGTTTCAGACCAACCCAAGTAGCAAGGATTAGCTTTGAATCAAATTCGACACACATTAGAGGATCACCTGGCGGTTTTCCGTCCGGAGTCAGATCGGATGCGGATGCCGTTAGACATGTCGGTGGATGACATTTTGACCCACCTAAGCTCGGAACATGAGCGTGCCTACATCGCCACTTTACCTCAGCTTCCGCATGAAATGTTGACCGAGATGTTGCACGACTCCAGTGAGTGGGTGCGCAGTGCGAGTTTTTGTAATCCCAATGTCACCGAGGACGAAATCAAGGAGGCGATCCAAGACACCTGCCCGCTCGTGCGTGCCGCTGCCGCCACAAGTCACAATGCGCCACCCTGGCTCCTGGATGAATTGGCCAAGGATCAAGACCAAGAGGTGCTCCAGGCGGTGGTGCTGAATCCAAATACGAATCCCGAGACCCTGGTCGGTTTGTTGGATCGGGAGGACCTCAAGCAGGATGTCGCGGAGAATGCGAACTTGCCGCAGGATCAGCTTCCAAAGCTCTGGAATGAGTCGACCCTGGCGCGTGCTGGCGTGGCGGCCAACCCGATGTGCCCAGTCTACCTATTAATCGAAGGGCTGACCGACCCTTCCCCGGACGTGCGACGTGCTGCCGCCCGTAACTTAGGCGTTCCAGAACCGGCGATGGATGTTGCCGTAAAGCATTCCCTGCTGTTCATGGCGCAGGCGCGAATCGCCGAAGAAGAGGCGCTGGCTGAGCTGGAGATGTCCACCGTGGAGCGGAAGGCCAAACCGCATCAGATGCCGCAGGTGCTAGGTGAACAGATGGACGAGAGTGGGGTGAAAATTGCTCCGGGCTCTCAGTTGACCGATGTGCTGAAAACGAGCGAGGACGAGGCGCGGGAACGACAGGAAGCCGAGGCAATGAAGGCGCTGGAACAGCAGCAGCGTCTGGCGGAGCAACAAAAGATCGTGGCGCAGCAGGATCATCTCTACCTGCAATTCGAACGCGAGCGCGCTGTGATCGAGGGCGCTCTGCAGAACAAGCGTTGCTCGGAACGGGTCATGATGACGGTGATGGAGTCGAATGAGACCGATCTGAAGTGTATCGCGGCGATGAACCCCGCAGCGACGACCAACTCGCTGAACAAAGCACTGGCTCAGCCGGAGGCGGAAGTGCGGATGTCGGCCGTCTCGAATCCGAATGCCAGTGCCGAAGTGCTTTTCAATGGAATACGGAGCGATCCCAAGCACTTGGAGAAGATCGTGGCCCAGAGTCCTCGCGCGACACCGGAGATGCTGGAAGAGATTTACGAGCGTAACTTGAAGGTCGAACGGGAGATTTTCCAGGAAAAAGGGAAGCTTCATCAAATGGACTCCCAAATGCGTCAGGAGGTCTATCAATGCTCGGAAATTCGGGATCTGGTCATGCAAAACCCAAATGTCTCGCCGGAGCTGCTGAAGACCGCGATGAAAGATCCCCGAAATAAGGTGCGTCTGACGGCGATCAACAACGTCCGCGCGAATATGCAGGTTCTTCAAAAAGCTCTTCAGGATAAGATGCGCATCAAACAAGCCGCCATGCAGAAGATGGCGCAACAGGGACTGGCCGTGGGGCCCGATGGCAAGGTGATCAAGCCGCACCTAGCCGAGGGCAAGAAAGAGGCGCCACTGGTGATGCCGGAGACAAAAGAGTCCGCAGATGCCCACCTTTACGTTGAATCGGAAAACACGAATGCGCCCGCTCAAGACGAAGGCGCTAAGATGAAGTTTTAGAGCTTTTGTAACGACAGGGCGTCTCTAATCTGAACTGAGATTCTGCTTGGCTGAGCGCACAAACCACCAGGTGAGCAGGAGCCCGACGATGACGTGAGCTGTGAGCACATACATGCATGTACTGTACTCGGCGATTGACGTGGTTCGAGACTCGCGAACGGTGTCATAGTAAGGGGTAGATTCCAGCGTCTTGAGGTATCCGCTCCAGCCCCAGTAGGCGGCGATAAAGGGGCGGCAGGTATTGGCTAGGTAATCCGGAAGAGCGAGCGTCGCCCCGGAAAGCGGTAATTGAACTCCGACCAGGTAGATGCAGAGGAGCGAAGCGCGTTCGGCCGATCCAGAAGCGGCTGAGATGGCCAGGCAGAAGGTGCTCATCGCCAACGTGGTTAACTCCAGAACGCCGAATTGCTGCCAAAGCGACCCGGGAAAGCCGCAAGAGGTCTTTACAAACCACGCCATCCAAAGCGCCTGAAGCGTGGAGAGAAGCAGAATGTGGAGAAACTTAGTGGCAACATAGGCGATCGGCGAGAGTCCAGCACGGCGCTCTTTCACCAGCACATTTCGTTCTCGTGCAATCTCCCGAGCTCCATTGCTAGATCCAAGCAGCGTGAGCAAAATGACCTGGAACAGCGTCATTCCGGAGATGAGCGAGGCCGCCTTAATCGTTTCACTGAGATGCGTGAGTTGATCGGCAAGTGATTGAATCACATTATCCTGCAGGTGTAGCGTGAGCTGGGTCACTTGGGGCAGGCCATTCTGCGCGAAAACCGCCACGAGTATCGGGAAACTAACCAGTAGAGTGAAATGAAGGCCGAGCTGGGTGAGATCGCGGGCCAAAAGACTGAAATGCCGCAGGAGCACCGCCGGAAATTGAAACAGACCCATGGGCGGCCGGGCGGTTTTTAGGCTTTGCGGCGGAATGGGCTCGGGCGTCACCGATTTTGGACGGGGAAGCGTGCGCGTGTGGTTGTGATAGAGACCGAAGAGATCGGCAACAGAACCGACCTCGTGCGAAGCGAGGATCTCCGAGATCGGCGCGTATTGAACGAGAATGCCTTGATGCAAGAACACGACCGAATCGCAAAGCCCAAGCTGTTCCGTGGCGTGTGTCACTAGAATGATCGTTTTGCCGTAGTTGTGGGCGAGGTGCCGGAGCCAAAGCATCATCTCCCGGTCGGCAAATGCATCCAAGCCGGAGGTGAGCTCGTCCAATAACAAGAAGGGTGGATCTCCAATGAGCTCCTCCACGAGAGCGAGCCGCCGAATTTGCCCGCCCGAGAGAGTGGAAATTGGTTGATGTAGAATCTTCTCCAACCGCGCAAGCCTTACCAAGTGATCGAGCCATTTCTGCCGAGTCTCAGA
Source organism: uncultured Verrucomicrobiae bacterium (assembly GCA_963743595.1). GTDB lineage: Bacteria > Verrucomicrobiota > Verrucomicrobiia > Methylacidiphilales > UBA1321 > CAVURW01. Next base: position 12,404 of record CAVURW010000145.1, on the reverse strand, counting down.
AGGCACCGAGCGGGGCAACCGCAATGATAGCGTGGCACTGAGCGTTTCCCAGACCGTGAGCGAGCGATGGAACGTCCCAAACTGCGGCAGGTAACCGATCGAGAGCGGAAAAGCGTCATGCAGGTCGGCGACAGGATGACCGCCTAAAAGGATTTTACCTCGAGTCGGTTTCAATTCACCGGAAAGCGTCTTAATCAGAGTACTCTTTCCGCATCCGGAGGAACCCACAACAGCGACGAAATGGCCTTTTTGTACATTAAAGGAGAGGCCGTGAAGCAAGAGACGCTGCTGTCTTCCTCTCGTGACGAGCAGGGATAGATTGGTGACAGAGATGGCAATCGGAGCCGCTGGCTCAGCTACAGGCGGCGTGTCCTGCTGAATCGCTTCAGGCACCACGGGGTCTAACGAGGAGCTTTCTGAATCGGAAGCAGATGCGGACACATCCCCTTCCGCGTGGTATTCCTCAGGCTCCGAGGAGTCGTTATGAAGCATTTAATTGGTCTGCGGAGCCGATTTATCCGAATCTTTGTCGCTCTTGTCCGAACTGCCTTTGTCGTCGGAGGAAGACGAGTCGTTGCTGGGTTCTTGGTCTGCCAGAGACGACTTATCGAGGATCTTGGTGGAAAGGCGTTTGATTGCCTCGTTTGCAATTTGGCTAGCAGGATACTGCTGCTGAGCGATCGCGTACCAAGTGAGGCTGTAGCCCAAGTCTTGGCGAGATTCCGCATTCTCGGCCTTATTAATCGCTGATACAAATTCGGCGGCTTGAGCGGAGAGATCACCTCTCAATGAATTGAGCTTGTTGTCATCCGGAAGTTGCTTAATCGCGACTTCCACCGTTTCCCAAGCACCACTCGGGTCACCCGCAGCCACCATCGCTTGAGCCTTTGCTAAAGCGGTCTCCGAAAGCTCGTACTTTTTCATCGCGTCCTTGAATTTTGCAAGGCGATCTTTGTCGTCGGCGATCGCCGGGGCGAAGACATACTGTTTCTCTGCAATCCCGCGATAATTGTTCTGGTCCGCCAGTCGGTCAAAGTCATCGGTCGCGCTGTTCTCGACGTCGTGAGCGGCAAAGAAGGTCTTAGCCATTGCGCGAAGATTTGGGTTGCCGGGCCAAAGTTGGGCAGCCTCTTTGAAATCGTCCATGGCGGTCTTGAGATCGTCTTGCTGGGCGAACATCTTCGCTTTACCGAGCAGGAGATCGCTGGCCAATTGCATGTCGGTCACCAACGCTGTTGCCTTGATTCCGTCGTAATCCGGGGCGATTTGCTTGATATCCGTCAACAGCTTTCCGAGACCATCGAAGTCCCGGGCTTCCAAAGAGGATTTGATCAGGACAAGTTTCTTTAGAAATGAAGAAATTACGGCCTTATCCTTGAGCGGCACAGAAAGAAGATTCGGGTCGTGAGGGCTTTGCTCAAATGCATCCTGTAAAGCGTCTGAAGCCGCCGCAACGTTTTGCTGAGAGAGGTTGTTCGCGACAACATCCAGGTCATCCCGGACCTTGGATTGGATTTCAAGACTGTTGGTAACCTGCTGAGCCATCGAGACAGGATAATCGCCTTCGTTAAAAATCTTCCGCCAGAAGTCGGCAGCGATGACAACATCTTGATACCGCTGAGTCTTCGTCAACTCGCTAATGAAATCGGCAAATTGCGATTTCGCACCCGCCTGCAAAGCTGCCGTATGATATTGGTTATACTTAATCTTACCCTCATCCTCCATCACCTTGAAATATTGAGTGGTCAATTCCACTTTACCGAAGGTGTTGTCTCCGGGGGTGGAGATTTGTGAGGCAGTGGAGAAGTCTGGCGGTTGATAATTGGGAACAGTATTCGTACTGGTTTGGTTCGACTGATTGCTCTGATTGCTTTGGTTTGCTTGGTTGTTATTGTTGCCCTGATTATTTTGATTGTTACTCTGATGACCGTTTCCCAGAGCGGCTTGGGCTTTCTGTTCGAACGCCAGATCGTTTTCTTTGTTACGCGTCGCATCAAGATCCGAGTTGCGTGCATCCGTCGCTGCGGTTTGGGTCAGATTTTCCGTTTGTCGTTTCAGGTCGGCAGCCGTGCGGTTAGTGTTCGAGACCGCCTCGATCTCGTGGGCAACCGTGTCAGAAACGCCTCCGTCAATCGTATCAAACTGAGAAAGCTTTTGGAGTTCATTCCAGCCGTCCGTTAAGCGATTTTCCTTTAATAACGCGACGACATTTTGGATCTCGTCGTTGTAGGCCTTCACTTGCTCAGGCGCTACCGCATCCATAGCCAGGAAATTGAGAAACTCGGGTGTTGGGAGCCGACGACCCAGTGCCTTATCGGCTATCGCGCTTGCTTTAACCTCCTGTTCTGCGCCCATCGCATCACTCCCGAATGTCCCTGTACCGGGTTTCTTATCAAAAATTGCGTTCGTTAACGAATCGTTGCCGCCGCCGGAGTCTCCACCATTACCTGAGTCTGAATTACCGGAATTGTTTGTGGGAGCTGACTGGTTTTGGGATTGGTTGTTCTGCTGCGGCTGCGAATCTTGCTGGGACTGTGAATTCTGTGAATTGGAGGCGCGGGGTTTGGCCGAATTATCCTGAGTAAATGTGAAGATGCTGGCAGCGGTTAGAACCGCCAGTAGACTAGTCTTTTTGGCATGAGTTAGCATAAATAAGGCCCCCTTCTTTGACTTCGAGTTCAATTTTGTAGGTTTGATCTTTCGTAAAATAGATCGGCTTCGCCACCTCGGTTGGTACTAGCACGACAAAGGGCCGGGCATCACCGTCAGCCGAGAACAACATCAGCCGCCCGGCAGCTTCTTTCCACCCCAAATCGGCTTCAACGTGAACCGTGGCGCGAAACTTGGAGCCCGCGAGGCCGTGGTAATTCGCCAGGTATTTGGCGACGGGGAATGGTTCCAGCGTGCGGTATGGATCGTCAACAAACTTAGCCAGCGCCAGGTAGGAGGCGACGGCAATGGCGATAATGATGAGAATCGCTACGAGGAGATAAACAACAAGACCCGGCCCGCTCTTCCTAGGGCGAAGTGAGACGCTAGCGTCTGCGAAGGGTGCAATAACAGGATCGTTAGACACAGTGGAAAACTCCGGCATGATTGTAATGATCTCCCACTAAGGGTACGAGAGCAAGCAGGATGTGGCTTTTCCGACCATATTTTTCTTGTAATGTTCACCAGTTATTCGTTCGAGTTTCAAACGGGTTGGGTATCTGAATGGGAAGCACGCTTGACGACCAAGCTAAACACTAAAAGCAGCCTCTCCATCCGAGCGATGGGGCGACAATTCAACATGAAACCGCAAAGCATTTTCGTCCTTACCTTCACCTGCTCGGGTTTATTCGGTCTTAATATGGTCGTTGGTCAGAGTGCTTACACGGTCACCCCGCTTCAAGTGGTCGTTGATCATGTGCACGCCGTTTCCGTTACAAAAAATGGAAACGATTTATTTATCGATTTTGGTGAAGACTCATTTGCAGGTTTGGAGATGACTATACCCAATCCTGCGGAGGGCCAAAAGCTCACTATAATGCTTGGTGAGAAGCTCTCGGCTCCGGGAACGATCGAGAGTAAGCCGGGTGGCTCCGTGCGGTTCTATTCCACCGAGCTGGTTTTGAAACAAGGACAGCAGGTTTATCGTATAGATTTAGCCTCACGCGATAAACGGCGTGCTCCGGAGGAACTCGGCGGGGTGATGCCTTTTCGATATGTGCAGATTCAGGGTGCGCCGACCGGCCTGGAAAAAAACAACTTCGCTCAGCTCGTTGCGCACTATCCGTTTGACGACGGTGCCGCGCACTTTGAGTGTTCCGACCCCAAGTTGAACGCGGTTTGGAACCTGTGCCAGCACACGATCAAGGCGACAAGTTTCGGTGGCCTATTTATCGATGGAGACCGCGAGCGCAAGCCGTACGAGGCGGACGCCTACATCGATCAACTCGGGTGGTATTGCTGTACGACAGATCTGACGTTGCCCCGGATCAGTTGGCAGTATTTGATCAAAAATCCGACGTGGCCCACCGAGTGGATTCTCTTCTCCGTTCTGCTGGCTTGGAACGATTATCAGTTCACCGGCGACACCGTGGGGATCGCCCATTATTACAACGACCTGAAAGCGAAAACGCTGCTCCAGCTCGAGCGGCCCGATGGGTTGATCAGCACCGTCCAGCCTCTGCCTGGAAATCTGTCCGCCTCCATTCACATCGACAAGATCCGCGATCTGGTCGATTGGCCACCCGGTGAACGCGATGGCAACGAAATGTGCCCGTTCAATACCGTAGTCAACACCTTCCACGCCATTGCACTCCAGCGCATGGCGCAACTGGCCCGAGCCCTGAATCACCCCGACGACGCCAGCGAGTTTGAAGCGGCGGCAAAACGGACAATTGCGAGCGTGAACGACAAGCTTTTCGATTCGACCACCGGCCTCTACGTCGATGGCGAAGGAAGCCACCACAGTTCCGCCCATGCAAATTTCTTTCCCTTGGCATTTGGACTGGTGCCTGCGGAGCGACAGGGAAAGATCGTGGCGTTTCTCTCCGGGAAAGGAATGCCGTGCAGTGTGTACGGGGCTCAGTTCTTTCTGGAGGCGCTCTTCGATCACGGCCACGCCACCGACGCGCTTGCGCTCATGACAGCGGATACCGACCGAAGTTGGACGCACATGCTCGCTGAGGGCTCGACCATGACCTGGGAAGCCTGGGACGCAAAGTACAAGCCGAACCAAGACTGGAATCATGCTTGGGGAGCGGCTGCTGCCAATCTCCTCCCGCGTAAACTGCTGGGAATTGAGCCCCTTGAGCCGGGCTTTACAAGAATTCTGATTCAACCCCGAGCCAGCTCCTTGAAATGGGCCGAAATGCGCATGCCAACCATCCGAGGCAGTGTCTACGTTCGTTACGAGCAGCGTGGCGCTTCACCCAGCTTGGCAAACCCAACCTTGACTGTGGAGATTCCGCAGGGCGTTACGGCTCGAATCGGCCTGCCCGTCTCGTTAGCCGATGGACCGGCCAATGCCACTTTGGATGGACATCCCGTCATCGGCACTGTGGTTTCGAACACGCTGTTTTTGGATGGAATCCCTGCGGGCCATCATTCAATCACTCGATAGGCATACGCTTTCGTCTGGATCAATTTAAATGAAAGCGATCTCTCAGTTACCGATTGGTCTTTCCCAGCTTTCCGCAATTGGCGACGACTGCTTCGGCATAAAAACTTGCTATGCGCAGAAATTGAGTGTACGAATTCCCGATGCTAGCTGACTGCGTGGTTTTCGAGCCGTTGCAAGTCAAGTCCAGGACAGGTGGCTGAGTGGTTTAAGGCACTCGACTCGAAATCGAGCGTACTCTAAAGGTACCGTGGGTTCGACTCCCACCCTGTCCGCATGTTTTGAACTGTTGATGTTCAACGACTTACGCACGTTTGAGGGGTCTTTTGGTGTCAAATGACACCAGAATTGACACCAACTGAGTAGCTCGAGCTAACTCAGTCACAACTCGGACTAATCCTCCGAGTACTCCCTAACGGGAGCGGTTAAAGCCGTTTTATCCTATGAATCTAGGAGAGCAATTCATGCAGGAACGGTATCAACGGAACGGCGGAAGCTTTTACGCCAAGCATCGTAAGACGGGTAAGTCCTTTAGTCTGGCAACCTCAGATGCAAAGGAAACCACTCGGCTTCTAGGCGCCAAGAATCAGGCTACAGAGCAGCCGTGCCTTAATCTCGCGATGGCAAAGGTCTATCTAAGCGCGCAGAGCGCTATGTCACAAGCGTAACTCCGTCCTCCTCCAACGGCACAACACCCATCGTCGTTTCCGGCGTCGCCTACCTGACTTCCGGCCCTAAGCCTCCCTTTACCAGTTCCCCCGCCTCACCAGTCCCTAACGCGTCTCTGACGGTGCACATCACGACCCAAGGCTTCGATTTCTCGTCGCAGGTTACAACCGATGCCAACGGCAATTTCACCACGACCTTTACTCCAATGCCGAACCTCCCCGGAGGAACCTACAACGTCTTCGCCTTGAACCCCGCCCTGACCGACACCACACCGCAGGCGACTTTCACCCTTCAATCGCTCCAGGTCATCCCAACGCGGATCAACCTCCAGGTCGCCGCCAACTATTCCCAAGCCTTACCGATCACCCTAAGCAACGGCCAGAGCGGTCCGCTTACGAATTTGGCCATCAGTCTGCTTGCTGCCGATCAACCGGGCGGCGCGCTGCCCACCGGATTTACGTTCGCCGCGTCCCCAACCATTTCTACCCTCGGCTCAGGAGCGTCGATCACGCTCAGCCCTACGCTGAGTGCCGATAATACTGCGTCGAACTTGGGTACTCTTTACCTCCGGGTCAGCAGCGCAGAAAACCCTTCTTGGCAACTCATTGAGGTCGATTACACCGTTGTCCCAGCCACACCGATCCTTTCTACCGACCAGAGTTTCCTTTCGCTCGGTACTAATCCAGGAAACACTGTGTCACAAACCGTGACGTTGACCAATTCCGGCGCAATCCCGCTCATGAACGCCACGTTCGCCCTACAAACCACAACCGGGGCCATGGCACCTTCTTGGGCCACTTTGCAATCCGTAGCGAGTTTGGCGTCACTCGCCACAAACAGCTCCGTCCCGATCGTCGTGTCGTTCACGCCGCCAGATGTCAACGAGTACGACTTCAACCTCGTCATTACCGCGCAAAACCATCCTGCCTACACCGTCCCCATTCACGTTTCGTCCAACACGAGCACGACCGGCTCGGCGCAGTTCCAGGTCGTTGATGGCCTCTCAACCGGCTCGGTCTCTACCGGATTCACCTCTGGCGTCCAAGGCGCTTCCGTCCTTCTTCAAAACCAGTCTCTCACCAGCTCAGTGTTTTCTCTAACCGCCGATCAGTTCGGCCTTGTCAATTTCAGTAATATTCCCACCGGCACCTATAATTATCAGGTCACCGCCGCAGGACACGCCACCTACACGGGCACCGTAACCATTCAAGCGAACACCGACCCCTCCCAGCTGGTCGTGCTCCAGTACCAACCCGTTACCATCACTTGGTCGGTCGTCCCGACAACCATTCAAGATCAATATAATTTGGTCGTAAATACAACATTTGCTACCAACGTTCCCGTGCCTGTCCTGGTAATTGATCCCGGCGCTGTAAATCTACCGGTGATGAACGCTGGAGATGTCTATAACGTTCAGGCTAACGTTTCGAACTATGGCTTGATTAATGCGGATAACTTTGTATTTAACCTACCTTCAGATACCGCCAACTTCCACTTCGAGCTCGTTGGTACTGTCCCCACTACCGTTCCTGCCAATTCCACGATTCCTGTTCTCTACAGGGTCCACTGTATCCAAGCACTGAGTTCGGTTGCTACAACCGATATTCCTACAAATCCATTTTCTATATCTAATTTAATCGGACAAACGACCTCCACGTCCCAATTCATTAGTGCTATTACTGCGACTGCAAACGCTAAGTGTGCAAACGGAACCACCTTTTATTCTGCAGCCTCCCAGATCATCAGTGCGACAGTAACAATAGTGTCCCAACAAGTCCAAGAGGCAGTGGGTACTGCGATTACTGCCGCCTACTCACAGGCGCAATCCGAAGTGCAGTCCCAATCACAAGGCGCGGCACCCAGCGCAGTTCTTGCCGTAATACAATTCCCTCCCGGGCCACCTACGCCAAAATGCCCACCTCCGCCCGTTAATTCGGTAAATATCTACACAGAAGGGTTGAGCGATATGGATAAACAGAGCAATCCTGGAGGACTGACGGCTATTGATTATAATACTGATATTAATAGAGACATATTCGACAAGGACGAACCAGTTGATAAAATAACTGGCTTCTCTGGAGTAACGAAAAATGGATTGACTCAAGTACAGATTACTACCGATCAGAAGTCCGGCACAGTAAGTCTTTCGATAGATACTCCAACCCTAATATCTGTTTGGGAGCTCGACTCCTCAAATAATTTAATTGCGTCTAATCTTTCCTGGGATATGTCTAAGGCGACCTCACCTATAGATATATACGTCCAGGGTTTGAAGCAAGGCACTACAGGGCTCCAAGTCAAGAGTACCAACGCAGGTGTTTCTTCCGATTTTCTGAAGATGACGGTTATTGATCTTGAACTTGGTGTGGATGGCAACAGAGATCAGTCAATTAATTGTTCTGGGGACTACAAATCCCCACTCCCAGCTGGCAATGATCTTACAAGTCAGCTGCATCCCTATCGCTTTTGGATCAATGATAATGAAGACGTACCGCGAACGTGGTCGATAGGACAAACATACTTCCACTTTAGTCAAAGTACCGATCAGTGGCTCCTGGATCCAACATCAACAGTCACAGAGCCTATAACCGTTCCCCCTGCCACTCACGACTATGATGCGGATACAATGGCCAGTCCTGCAGACCTGCAAGATTGGACTCGCCTCAGACTTCGTTATCAAGGACCTAGTAATACTCGATATAAAATCTGCCTTGAATTGACTACCAGCTCAGGCAATTCCCAAATGAAATTGATGCGAGCTGTGCAGTACGACTCTCTGGCGTATCTTCAAGGGGACCCTCAAAATATAGGTCAACCCAACCCGCTTGCCGTGAAACAGTCCAAGCAACCCTTTCTAACCGTAGATAATCCATCAACATTCTTTAGTTTATTTTTTCCTCCAGACCCCTCCCTTTTAAATATAAATAACTCTGTTGCACTTCTCACTCCATCTGCCGAAGTTGACTCAAATAATAAACCAATTGATTTTTCGAACGGTCAAAATATCGATTATCTGTTTGAAGGAGCTGGAATAGGTCTCGCCCATTGTGTCCCGTACGTCTATGATACAGTCTCTCAAAAGGCTATATCGGTTGGAACTCCGGTCTGGATAGATCTCCGCAATATCAAAACCATGTATCAGCGGTATGATTCCGATACTACAGATCCAGCAGCAGCGAAGGCTTGGGTAGCGTTGCCGGATACAGACTTTTCTCAAGATCCAGATGAAACACCTACAGCAATTCTCTTGATTCATGGTTGGGATACCTCCCGCGATTACGCCACGTCAAACGCGGAAGCGATGTTTAAACGACTCTGGTGGCAAGGTTATCACGGCCGCTTGGAAGCTTTCCACTGGAATACCATCTGGAGTTATGGATTTGAATTCGAAGGTGCAATTCCGGGGTTAGCTACGATTGACAGCTTTATGGCGAAATACGATGACAGCGAGTACAATGGGTGGGGAGCGGGAAGTTCGGTGGTCGATGCGGCAACTAAGTTGCCGCAAAGTTATCGCAAGTTTATCATCGCTCACAGCATGGGAAACGTCGTCGCTGGAGCATCTTTACTTGCCGGGCTTGACAAGGTCCCGAACGTCACTGATTACATCATGCTAAATGCGGCCATGCCTGCTGAGTTCTACGATGGAAGAGAAGCCATTCGTCCCAATAACGAATCTACTCTTCCTACAGCTATTAACATAGGACTGAGCAATGATTTCATCAATAACAGTGTGGTAAATACAGTTATTCCAAATACTATTGCTCAGAGTGCCCGCTTACTGCCGTTTACATCCAGTGCCTCACTAGATCTCGACTTAAATCCAACCATAGCAAGCGGAGGATATAGAAATGCATTAGCGAATTACTACGTAAACAACGGTCAAAACATTGTGATTCATAATTACTTTCTCCAGAATGATGCGGCAACTTCTCAGGCCTGGGTGCTAAATAATGAGCTAACAAAGCCTCAATTTTCTGACTTTGGATTAGTTCAACAGCTCAATTTAGGGAAGCTTGTTCAGTACTCTGCTACTGGATTGAGCAGGTACCCGGGTGTGTATGAGATCACGATTAATAAGGATGGCAGTCTGAATTATGTGAAATCGGTTACAGACACCGCAGAGACTAGAGCCTATGGCTGTAAGTCCTTGACACGAGCCGCAGGTGCTGGACCCCTGACAAGGGGTTATGTAGATGACTGGTTCGATATGGATGGACCTACTCTAAAATTTAATGCAGAGCATAGTGCAGAGTTTAATGAAAGCATCCAATATACTTGGAATTTCTACGAACAGATTTCTAAGCAACTTGGTAATTGAGGTTGTCTATGATGAGAATAGTTGTCATACTAGCTATTGTGATTACCTTGCTTGTCTATTTGTTTTGGAAATCTTCGCAAACTCCAAGCATCGCAACGCTGACATCGGGTGTACCATCACCATCGCCAGCACCTTCGTTGGCCGCAAGTGGCCCAAAGCCCCGGATCTCACCTACGGCACCAAGCCGTCCCAATTCTGTTGAAGCTGCCATCGCTTTGGCATTCCGAACTCCTATCGTATTCTATGGAAAGGTCGTAGACGACAAAAACCGACCTGTTTCGGATGCATCTGTGTCAGCAGAAGCCACCGGTGCTGAAGATACCTTTGATGAGTCTTGAGGAATAAGAGGTCCCTCATCGACAACCAAATCGGATTCTGATGGGTGTTTTTCGATCTCCAATCTTCGTGGTTCGCAGCTTAACGTGTTTGTTCAAAAAGTTGGCTATATTAGCAATTCCTCTGAGACGTTTGCCTACGGATTCTCTACTCCTGGTACATCTCCAGCTTCAACTGACCCCGCCAATCCGCACATTTTTCGATTGAAGGCTAAGCTATCGAGCGAACCTGTGATCGTAAATCGCGTAAGTGGAGAATTTATCAAGTTAACGGAAGATTTGAAGACTTATCACTACCTTTATCCTTGTCTTACAAAAACTACGCTGGATTTATTTCTTGCAACTTGACTATGGATAGAGTCCCAGTCGATCAAGCTTGGGTTGCTCACTACAATTGGTCTTGCTCGATAAGCATACCGAAAGGTGGCATTTTGGAAATGACCGATCCCTATTCACAACAAGCACCTGAGAGTGGTTACTCAGAATCGTTAACATACTCTATTGATAGCTCATCGACTAAGTGGCGCAGAAGCCTTGATAGATACTACTATATTAAACTTCCAAACGGCGATTTCGGAAAGATTGAAGTGCTGCTTTCCGCGTTCCAATTGGATAGACCAACACTACTGATTTATTATTGCATTAATCCTAAAGTGAATTCCAGATTTCTTTCTATGCCGGGCCAGGGACAAAGGCCAGATGGTCTCTGATATCGAGACAAGTGAAAGTGTAATAGCTTCAAGAGCAGAACGCAGTTTGATACGCTCATATTCTGAGAACCACAACATCTATGGCTTATTTAATGGGTTCTTTAAGCGGCCTGATCTTGTGTGGTATGAGCCAGCCTCTGGTAACGCAATTTGTCCCCGATTCCAACGGACGCGTCGCCCAACAAATCGTTGATCCGAGCGGCCTGCAACTGACCACCGCTTACACGTACGATTCAAATGGCAACAAGCTCTCCGCAACTGATCCACGCGGCCTGACCACTCGGTTCACGTACGATTCGCGCAATCGTCTCATAGTGACCACCTTTGCGGATGGTTCCAGGAAGCAGATGAACTATGACGCACGCGGCAACAAGATATCTGATATTGACCAAGACGGAATTGCCACGCTTTATCAATACGATCCGCTCAATCGAGTGATCAAACAAGCGCGCGATATGAACGGCAATGGCGTTATCGATGGGACGGATCTGGTAAGCAGCTCCACGTACAGCACGGTGAACTGTAAGTTATCGAGCACCGATCCGAACGGTCACACGACCTCGATGACCTACGATAATTTACAGCGTGTCACGACGATGACCGATGCGTTGAATCATCTGACTCAATTCGCCTATGGCGCCAATTCCGGCGGTAATGTATTCGATGTCTCCAGCTTTAAACCCACGCACACCGTCGATCCCCGGGGTTATTCGGCCGATGTCGTCTATGACGCGTTGTACCGCCCGACCAACAAATCGGCTCAGTACAGCTTCTCAGCCCCGGCAGCAACGACCTCCACCCAGTACGATGCCGTGGGTAATCCGCTTGTGGTTACCGATCCCTTGGGTCACCAGACAAAAACGCAGTTTGATGCGCTCAATCGACCCATATTGATCACCCTGGCCGATAATTCCACGAGCTCCATGTCCTACAGTTCCACAGGATTCAAGTGGCAAACGGTGGATGCCAATGGCAATGTTTCGCAATCGATCTACGATAACGCCGGGCGCATGCTCTCCATGACGCAGGGTTACGGCACCAGTGCGGCCGCCACCTCCAGCACCACCTACGACAGGGACGGCAACGCCCTGGAAACCGTGAATCCCCTGGGTAACAAATGGGATTACGTCTTCGACGCCTTAAACCGGAAGGTGCAGGAGCTGGAGCCTGCGGTGCCGACGGCGGGCTCGACAACTGCTGTGCGCCCGATCGAGACGTGGAAGTACGATGCCGCCGGCAATCTGCTGGGCACGATGCTGAGCGCA
>CAVURW010000144.1:0-12543 GCA_963743595.1 uncultured Verrucomicrobiae bacterium | reverse complement strand
CCGCGCTGATTTTTTACAAGCTGGCGCTCACGAATAAATGGATCTTTGAGTCTCACGAAGTTTTCGAGTCGCGCCAGACCGCTATTCAGTCGTTGAGCTACGCATTCTCGCCAACGTTGAAAGCAGCATTGTCCGGGGGGATAGGCTCGAACTCCCCCTACGCTGCTGCGGGATTGAACCTAGATAGCAAACGAGTGATCTTCCACGGCAACTACGCTACGGCAAGTGCGCGGTTCGGCGTATAGAGTCGCCGCTCTACGTGGTTTCAGAAAGCGATCACGCGAATGCCCGTTTGGAAATTTCGCCTTTTGATAATTTCCATCTGACAGCGGAACACACTAATTTGCTGGCGCCATTGGATTCCTGGTGCGGTCGGCACGTGGGAACTCGCCACGCAGGTCAACGCGCTGACGGCTTGGCTCGGCGTCCTCACCCTCGGGCTTTACGTTCTGGTCTACACGCCGATGAAACGCGTTTCCGAATTCAACACGATTATCGGGGCGATTCCCGGTGCGCTTCCCCCGCTGATGGGCAGCGTCGCCGCCTGCGGACATCTCAACGGAATCGGCCTCAGTCTCTTCGGAATTCTCGCGCTGTGGCAATTGCCGCACTTTTATGCGATCGCTTTCATGTACCGGGACGATTACATCCGGGGCGGCATGCGTATGCTTTCGGTGAATGATGCGGAGGGTCACCGCAGTTCGGGCCACGCGCTGTTCTGGGCGTTAGCGCTGGTTCCCGTGAGCCTGGCACCATGCTGGTTCGGCGTCAGCGTCTACTACGCGGTTTTGGCAACGATATTGAACGGGATATTTGTCGGACTGGCCGTGTTGTTTTGGCTTAATCCAAGCAGAAGCGCGGCACGCCGTCTGTTTTTCGGCTCGATCCTCTGGTTGCCGCTCGTTCTTGCTGCGGTGGTCATTGGTTCGTATTGGTGAGGTGATTGGTGTAAGGTCATCGGGGCTATCTCCCCGAAAATGAAAACCTATCGCAGATTGCTCACGGCGATTCTTGGCGCGTGCGTCGTTGTGATGTTGCTGGCGTATTTGAATTCGAACCGACCGGGCCAGCTCCACGTGGCTAGAGATTCTCATGTGGCCGTTCTGCTTCGAGATGGGAAGGTGTTGATCGCTGGGGGTGACGCTCAGAGTAAACCCTCTACGGTTTACGCGGAGCTGCTGGAGACGTTCCCTTGGCTGGTGGACAAATTGAAGCTCAGCGATGGGAGTAAGCAAACACCCGTTCTTGATTGCGAGATTTTCGATCCGAAAGCGTTAAGTTGGAGCCGAAGTAGCCCGATTAATAACGCGAGAGCACTCCCTTCCGCTTTCCTCTTGCCGGACGGACGGGTCTTTTTCGGCGGTGGATTTACCGCTTCGGACAACGATTCGAACGGTAAGGTAGAGCCCAGCACTCCGTCGGAAATCTATGATCCGGTCACGGAGAAATGGACGCCCTGTCCATCCACGGCCGACGTCGGAAAATCGGTCATCGCACGTCTCTCCAAGACGCAGATATTGAAGCTGCAATCGGGGAATGTCGACGAGAGCACTGAAGCATTGATCTATGACTTAACGGCGCAGACGTGGTCACGTCATCCGGAGTACGATTGCACCGATGGATTTGACGACAATCCTGTCGGGTATGTCTTGCCAACGGGCCAGGTAATTGTGGAGTCGATCTCCACGGAGTTGTACGACGCCAAACTTCATCAATGGACACGAATCGAGCAAATTGACCTGCCTTTTTATAGCGTGGTGGTGCTGAAGAATGGAGAGATGCTTCGGGCCGGCGGACTGGACGAAGAGAGAATTCGGGACGACGCCGGAATGCTCGATCTAAAGACGAAAGCGGCGTGGGTCGATTTACCGCTAATGAAAAAGCCGCGGGTGGGCGCGACCCTAACGGAATTGCCCAATGGCAAGGTCCTCGCAGCGGGCGGCGGAACGGCGGCCTGCGAGATCTTCGATGCCCGAACCAATACATGGTCACTCACAGGTACAATGCACGAAGCGAGAAAGTTTCACACCGCGACACTTCTCCAGGACGGGCGAGTGCTCGTGGTCGGGGGAGTCGCTGGCGAGGGTTTTACTGGGGTCGGAGGAGGCTTTGGAGAGTCGCTGAATACCTGCGAAATCTATGATCCAGCGACCGGTCAATGGACGGCACTTTGAAAATACTTGTGGGAACCGTCGCATTGCGGCGGCTTTTTGGAGTGACCACACGTGCAATCGGTTAGTCCCTTCCCACTCAGGATCCGCTGCATACATTTCTCGACTCTGGACTCCCGGGTCTTGGACTGTTTAGGCGCTGAAAAATGCAGGACGTAGGCGCGTTGTCGACCAGGAGTCAACGCGTGAAACGTCGTTTTTAACGCAGGGCATTCATCTAATTTCGTTTGAAGTTCTTGAGGAAACTTGAGTTCAGTATTGTTGTTAAAAGGTACTTTTAATCCCGCGAGTTCGACTTCAATCGCTGCAAGAACATAGGCTTTCAAGACCGCTCTTTTCTCAACGATTTCGCTAAGATTAGTGAATCGAATCTGCCGCATTGCTTGGGAGTTTTCCCCAGGGCTGATGAGAATCTTGTGGGTATCCATTAGAAGAGAACCCTTGAAGAACCCAAGCGCACAGTACCCTTTTAATCCATTGATTCCGACGACGTTACTATCTCGAAACGTGTAACACGGGAAACCCCACTTCAGCTCTTCAACGAGCTGTGAATCAAGAAGAATGGCCCTCAATTCCGTCATCTCTTGTCGCCACTGAGACTTACTTAGATAGGAATCAACCTTGGAGTTCATTTCTTTATTTCGAGGTCATCATTCCAGCGTTCTTGAAACTAAAAAACGCTTCTGATCGGCCGGGGCGTGGAGCGCCAAGAATGACGTGATCCAGTACTTCGATGCGGAGGATGTCACCAGCGCGAACGAGGGTGCGGGTGACCTCGACATCTGCCGATGAGGGCGTCGGATCACCGGAGGGGTGATTGTGGACGAGGATGATCGCGTGAGCCTGGCGGGCGATTGCCGGGCGAAAGGCCTCTCGTGGATGAAACAGGCTCTGGTTCAGCAGGCCCTTGCTCACCTCTTCGATGGCGAGCACCTTGTGCTTCGTGTTCAGGCAAATCACGCGGACGCTTTCGTAATCGAGCACCCGCATTTCGTCTCCAAGCAATCGCGCAACATCTTCCGGTTGATCGATGGACCGCGATTCCGCTTCGGATCGGGCCAGGCGCGCGGCGATTGCAAATGCGGCTTTCAGGCCGATCGCCTTGGCTTTACCGACGCCTTTGACGTTCGACAGCTCGTCGACGCTGGCCCGGCTGAGCGCTTCGATCGAACCGAAGTGGTGGAGTAAGAAATGCGCAAGTTCCATCACGGGGCGCTCGCTCGTTCCGGTGCGCAGCAGAATGGCGAGCAGCTCAGCGGTGGAGAGGGCGCTAGGACCCAGCTGGAGCAAGCGTTCTCGGGGCCTCTCCGCTGGTGGAAGCTCCCGCATGGGCAAGGCGGTCATCGAAGGGGACGATATAGGGATTTACGCGAGCTTGCAACTGCGGGGGGATGTGCGCGGTGAGCGAGACATGATCGTCGCCATAGCTGAGGTCCAAAACGCGGCCGACGCGGTGAATGGTGGCCAGGAGGGCAGTCGCATCCAGGGGCAGTTGAAGCTTCACGCGAAGACGCCACGATTTGACCTGTTCTTCGATCTCCGAGAGGAGCGTGTTCATGCCCTGCCCTGTCATAGCCGAAATGGCGACGCTGTTCGGGTACTTTAAGAGAACGTGATCGACGAGGGCCGGCGCGGTGACGGCATCGACTTTATTGAAGACGATGATCATCTGTTTACCCCACGCGTTCAGCTCTTCCAGAACCTGCTTTACAGCCTCCATTTGCTGTTCATAAAGCGGGTGGCTGAGATCGACGACATGGAGCAGAAGATCGGCCTGCGCGACCTCTTCCAGCGTGGCTTTAAACGACTCAATGAGATGGTGCGGCAGCTGTTTCAGAAATCCGACCGTGTCGGTGAGCAAGAGCTTCTGCTTATTCGGTAAAATGAATTGGCGTGTCGTTGGGTCGAGCGTTGCGAAGAGCTGATCGGCAGCGTAGACATTCGCGTCGGTCAAGCGGTTGAGCAGCGTCGATTTACCGGCGTTCGTGTAGCCCACAAATGCGCAGATCGGCCAGTGCTGGCGCAAGCGACCGGCGCGTTGCGTGCTGCGTTGCTGGCGTACGTCATCGAGCTCACGGCTCAGGCGGGCGATCTTTTCCTGGACCCGGCGACGGTCCACTTCCAGCTGCGTTTCACCAGGGCCTCGTGTACCGATGCCGCCGGATTGGCGAGAGAGGTGGGTCCACATGCCGGTGAGTCGTGGGAGAAGATACTGAAGTTGCGCCAGCTCGATTTGCAGCTTGCCTTCACGCGACTTGGCCCGTTGCGCAAAGATATCGAGGATCAATTGAGTTCGATCGAGCACCTTGAGTTTGAAAATGCGTTCCAGGTTTCGGCTTTGCGCCGGAGAGAGCTCGTCGTTGAAAATGACTGTGGAAAAATGATTCTTAGCGCAGAGAGTGGCCCACTCTTCCGCTTTTCCCTTCCCAATATAGCAGGCGGCCGTAGGGTGGATGAGGCGTTGGACCACACTATCACCCACATCGGCGCCAGCACTTTTCACGAGTTCACCCAGTTCCTGGAGCGATTCTTCGTAAGCCCATTTGTCGTGTTCGGGTCGCAACAATCCCACGAGGAGTGCGCGTTCAGCAGTGGCCGGGGGGCGGGTGGAGATGGGTTTCAAGTTTAGGGGATACTAACTTCAAGAAGGCGGGAGATTGTGATAAGAACTTGGTCCGCACTGGGCGAATTGTCCAGTGAAATTTCGCACGTCTTCAAGTCGGGCTCGCGATTGAACCACGTGAGCTGGCGCTTCGCGTAATGCTGGGTCTCCAAGGCGATGGCTTCGATGAGCGCGTCCGATGGATGAGCGAGCTTCGGATTTGAGGCGAGTGACTGCGCGATGGCTGGGTAACCAATGGCCGCGAAGCGAGTGAGCGTCTCGGCGCTGTGAATGGCCAAAAGCTCCCGGACCTCAGCGATCCAACCGCTCTCGAACATCGACCTCACCCGGCTCACGATACGCCTGCGAAGCTCAGCTTTCGGTCGGGTAACATGGACTGCCACGCCATCGACTATGAGTGGCTTGGGCGTCTCAGCCTGCCATTGCAGCAGTGATTTACCGGTGAACTCGATCACTTCCAAGGCGCGAGCGAGGCGACGGGGGTTGTGGCTATCGAGCTTGGCATAGATGGTGGGGTCCTTTTCTCGAAGGCGCGTTTGTAGCTCCGAGATCGTGAGTGAATTCAGCTCAGCACGGAGTTCCGCCGGTGCTTCCGGAGCCAGGCAAAGCCCGCGTGTGAGCGCACGGTAGTAGAGCCCGGTGCCACCGACGATGAGAATGTGTCGGTCCGCGTGTGAGGCAATGAATTGCCCGGCGTGCTTGAGATAATCGGCCACGGAAAACGCTTGGCCGAGGGGGACGAGATCGATGCCGCCGTGAGGGAATTCCGCTTGCTCAGCAGGAGTGGCCTTGCTTGTGCCAATATCGGCCCCACGATAGACCTGCATCGCGTCGAGCGAGAGAATTGCGACTCGCCTGGGATTGAGAATTCGGGCGAGCGCTAAGGCAAGAGCAGACTTCCCGGTGGCCGTGGCCCCGAGAATGAAGAGAGGCTTCAATGGTGAATGTAAACGATGCCCTGACCGTGTTGCTGAACGTAATTCTGGGTCTGCGTCTGCGTATTCGGGTTCGGCCCAGGCGTCATTGGGCCATGCGCGGCGTAAGCACCATTGCTATTTCCAGTATTCCCGCTGTTGCCATAATTACCGCCCCTGCCGTTGTAACCATATCCACCCCAGGTGGGGTAATAGACGTTCGCGGCGGGCTGTTGGTAATACGAGGTGTCAGGCTGCACATAGACAGGTTGAGGGGCATCTTGGTAAACAACCGGTGGCTGCTGTTGCTGAGGGTCGATGACTTGAGGGGGCGTTGTGGGCGGGTTGGAAGCATAGACACCGGGGCTCTCGGGATCGGTGCGCACCTCTTGGACACTGGAGACAAGTCCGTTGGTGAAGCTCACGGAGAGCGAGCCGATCGGAACGCGCTCGTAGTAGGTACGGTTCACCGGTTGGCCGGTGGAATCGACTGTAAAATCGTTTTGCGGAGTCTGCTTGTAAGTGGTGTATTCCCACGTTTCAAATACGCCTTGGGAGAGCGTTTGTTTGACGGTTCGGCCCGGCTTGCCCAGTGCCATCTGCACTTCTGGCTCAGACATGCCCCGGATGACCGTCTTGTTGGCGATTGCCACGTTCACTTCTTGCTGATGTTGATAAAGCGCTTGCAGTTGGCCGAGTTGGTTAATATCAACGGTATTTGGCAGTTCATCGGGACGTATCCATCCCAGAACACCGCCGTTATTCGAGGCCACACGAACCATGTAACCTTCCGGTGCCATGGCGACGATCTCGATCACTTGACCCGGAAGAGCTGTTCCCACCAAAGTTGTGAACGTGCGGCGACCGTAGATATATGTGATGACGCTCACCTTACCCTGAATGGGTTGTGTGGTGGAGTTATGGATGTAAAGAACACCCGGTTCTTGCAACTCCGGAGCGATCTCCTCGCCTTGGTTGGGCACCGAACTCACGACCGGCTGACCTGGGCGTGCCTGGGCGGGAATTGCTGGAGCCACTGCGGTCGGCGCGACGGTGGGTGCCACGTCCACGGGAGGAACGAGGTTGGGCAGGGCAAAAGCCACAGATCCAGTGAGAATGAGTGAAAGCGATCCGAGAGTGAGGATTTTCACAACCTCAACCTACCACGCGTTGTACCATTCGACTAGCTGAAGTGGGAAGAAAATGCGGCGAGCCGCACGATTGTAGCGATGTGGTTGATGCGTAGAGATTTAGGTAAATCCCTACTTTTGCGTCATCAAATCCCATAGCAGGTGAAACACCCCAAAAAGGTTTCCCGAAACACTGAACAGCGCGATGAGTCCGCATGCAGCCACAGCAGCAATCACGACGAACCACGTGGCGAACTTCAGGTAATCGGGCCGTGCGGCTGCGGAACCCGTCAGAATAACATCGCCGGGGGTCGATTCCGCAAAGATTGGGGTGGTGGAGCCAGCGGCAGCCCCGCCTAAACCGGCATGCGAGACGAGATACGCCACTGCTTTAGGATCGGCTTCTGAGGCGAGTGCCGCGATCTGCGTGAACTGATAGGGATGCGGTTTTTCGATCATTCGCATGATGCTGGAGGAGATACAAATGCTGCCTGTCGCCGCCAGTGACTGAAGCTTAACGGCGATATTGATGCACTCACCCAAGACGTGATGGCCCGTGATGAAGAGTTCACCGTAATGAATGCCAATGCGATGTTGAATCTGATCTGCTGGCAAACGCGTGGCGTTCAATCGAAGACATTCTTCCTGGAATTGCACGCAACTGCCGAGAGCCCCGGAACCTGTGGGGAACGAGAGCAGGATGCTGCGAGGCAAGGTCTTAATGGAGCGAGCACCCAAGGCCTCGAACTTGAGCAAAACCTGCTCCAGATGCTTCTGAATTTGGCGGAGCGTTTGCACGTCCTCCTGGTCCGGCCCTGGAGCAACTGCCTCAATGAGCGCTACGACTGAGGTGATCCTATGGCCGCCCGGCAGATTGACCGTGAGCTGTTCCTCGCTCTTGCTCAGCGCTTCCACTGCTGCGCGAATTTCCGGGTAACTGGAGATGCGGTTTTCCGGCTCGCGCTCCATCATCCGCTGCATCAGGGAAATCCAGCCTCGAGGGACGTTTGCCGCCAAGGCACGATCGATAGGAAACGGCTTTTGCAAATGGCCCATCATGATTTCTTGGGGGGTCTCGCCTGGGTACGGCGTGGAGCCGACCATCAGATGAAACAGCGTGCCGCCCAGCGCGTAGATATCGGCTCGTTGATCCGTCGGCCCATCAAACATCTGCTCCGGAGCACTGTAATCCGGCGTGCCGTAGCATCGGTGCGTCCCTGCCTCAGAAGCTGCGCCACGCAGCCGCTCCGCCAGACCGAAATCGGTGAGGATAATGGTGTTGGATTGATCGATTAAGAAGTTTGCGGGCTTGATGTCGTGGTGAATGATTCCCGCCTTCAAAGCAACTTCCAGAGCTGTCGTTGCCTGATTTAAGAACCAAACCGCATCCCTGGGCTTAAAGAGCTGTTTACGCTCGATCCATTCATCGAACGTCTCGCCGTTGATAAACGACATGCTGAAGAAGACCACATCTTGCTCTTCGCCAATGAAGTGAATGGGAACAATATTCGGGTGGCGCAGCGCTGCGACAGCGCGGGCTTCCTCCTGAAAGTAGGTGACGTGCTGGGGATTGCACGCGTACTCAGGTCGTAGGACTTTAATGGCAACAAAGCGCGAGAGATAGGGCTCAAACGCTTTGTAGACAATGCCCATGCCACCCGCAGCAATTCGGGAATGGATGACATAATGGCCAACCTTCGATTGCGGAACTAGGTTTTCAACATCGAGTGCCATGTGATTCGAGCGCGAAAGGGTTCTTCAGGGTAGAATATATTCGGTAAACTATCCTCTACCAGCTAATCCTGTGCCGCGTACCTTTCTGAACTTCTGTTCTATACGGAACTCTCTGTAGTGTAAACGATTAACATGGGTTTGAGCGATACCGCCCAAATGTGTAATTAGAGCCCCAGCAGACCCCATTGCCCTGTCGCCGGATCATACATTTCACCGGTGTCTGAGCTCGCTAACAGTGCATCGGGCGCTAAGAAGCCGGCTTCCGCTTCACCAACGTAATCGACTTCAGCCGCGCCGTTCCCTCTTCACTTACGGTTGCGATCTCAGGATCTTCCGCGAATTCTTGATGGACCAAACGCCGATCGAACGAGTTCATCGGATTGAGAACAAACGGCTCTCCGGTTTCGCGTACGCGCTTGGCATAGTCCCGTACTTCGCCGAGAAAATCTTGCTGCTCGCGCAGACGAAATCCTTCGATGTCCACGGTGACATGCGTGCCACCGTCTTCGGCCTTATTGAGCAGGCGATTCACCAGATATTGAAGATCATCCAAGGTCTGACCCTCACGACCGATCAATCGACTGGACTCGCGTGTCTTCACGTTAAGGACCAACCGTCCTGACTCTTCCGATTCTTCCAACTCAAAAACGAATCCCAAGTGTCCCAGAATTGCTTCTAACGTTTCCCGTGCTGCGGCATTTGGCATTCGGTTACATTACCGATTCCTTAAATAAAGAACAAGCAGTGTGACGCAACAAACGGTTACTCCGTCACTTTTTTCGACTTCTCCAGCATCTCTTCACCGACCACTTTATCCAAAAGCACCAGGTTCGTCACTCCATGCTGAGCCATCAAAAAGATGTACACTTGCTTGCGCACGGCATGCAGTGTGTCTGCCTCTGGCCTAACGCCTTTAAACGCCCCGGCAAAAAAACCGACCGATTGCTTAAAGTCCAGCAAGCACGTGACATGCAACCCCTTCTTGCCGCCGGGTCTCAGGACAAAACCGATCTCTTGGTCGTGCTCCGCTTTACAACCGCCGGTAGCGCTGTGATCTGCCGTATGCGCTACCGCTTTGTGCACATGCAATCCATGCGTCTTTAAATCCTCCGTAATCTCCTCCATCAAGCGCAGACAAACCGTCTTTTCGGTCTCATCCACGCGCAAGAGCAGATCGAAATAGAGCGCCAAAACATTGCCCACATGAGGAATGTGCCCCTCATCGAGCAGGCGGGAAAAGTGATACCAATCATCCACGTTTTCCGACCAATAGGGAGCCAGCGTATCTTGCCGAACCAGATCCGCCGAGCAGGTGCCGCCGCAGCGTATGGAGATGATCGCTCGGTGGCGTCCATCCGGTGCGGGATGGGCCATTTCCTTTGTCATCGAATGCAAAAGGGTGCCCGTCTCTCCACATTTAGGGCAGGGCCGCTGCACCAGTTTATGCAGTTTCCCCTCAAAAAAATCCTGCTTTAGTTCGTCGATCAAATGTTCCATCAGTGCCTCCGTTTTCGGAACACTAGCGAAGCATTTTTCCAAAAACGAAGCAAAAACGGGTAGTAACCGGCTAAACCTTCGCTGATGTTGTCGCCGCAGCGGTCTCGCCCCGTTCGACATGCTCGGTCGGCATCACCAACGCGCCTTCTGTTTGCGGCTGCGAATGCGCTTCCGATTTAGCCTGGTCAATGGCGTGAAGCTGCGACCGAACACCTTCGGCGATCTTCGCTTCGAGCTCTTCAGCAGGCATGCTCGTTTTAATCCCCGCTGCGAGTTTGTGACCGCCGCCACCCAGCTCACGGGCGATGGCCTGCACGTCCACCTTGCCACGCGACCGAATGCTTGCACGAGTCATCGGGTTGCCCTCGCCATCGACTTGTGTGCTATCGACCAAGAATGCAACCTCGGTCGTTTCCAGCGTGCGGAGTGGCTCCAGGACGGCATCGCTATCCCGGTAGGTGGCACCGGACCGCGCGTACATGTCCTTGTTCAAATGCACATGAACGAGGCGGTCATCTTCTTCAAAAGTCGCGGCGTTCAGCACCTCTTTTTGCAAATTCAATTGCGCCTTGGTTTTGCTCGCATAGACGCTGGTCGCGATACCTGCCACATCCGCTCCCGCTTCGGCGAGCTCGGCAGCCGCTTTAAAGGTCTCGGGAGTCGTGGCGGAGTACATGAACGACCCAGTATCTGTGGAGATTCCAGTGTAGAGGTTCGACGCCACATCCGGGGTGATCGGCATGTGCAGGTCGCGGAGCAGGCCGTACGTGATTTCGGCTGCTGAAGAGGCTTCGGGATGCACCAAGTTCAGACCAGCCGCGTTCGGATTTTCCAAATGGTGATCGATATTCAGGTCGACGGGGTGTGCCCAACCTTCGAAGTTCTTGCCGATCAAGTTTGGCCGAGCGACATCCACCGTGATCACTTTCCAGTCGTCACCGGGCATCTCTGTGGGCGTCTTTTGAACATGATCCGAACCGGGCATGAACGAGAAACCGCGCTCCATACCGTCTTGATTCATCATAATCACTTGCTTACCCATCGCCTGGAGAGCGAGGCCAAGGCCCAGGGTGGAACCATACGCATCACCGTCTGGGCGAGCATGCGCCATGACGATGAATTTATCGTTTTCTTGGAAGAATTTACCGATCTCCTCTGTTGAAGCGTTCGTCGTGTTGTAGTCGTGATTTTGATCCATAAAGGGAAGGCCGTTAAAGTAGCAGCGAAGGCAATTGCGGTAAAGCGGAATATGTTTTGTTGAAGCTGCTTGTAAAATAGGTCATGCTAATAAATCGGCGTATTTCGTTCTCCCCGAGAAATTAACTCTTGCCTATTCGCCAGAGATCGAACACATTTTAGGAGGTTTAAGAGCCTGGTTTACGGTCTTTTTGGGACGTACTTTTTAGGACGTGTTTAGGACGTAGTAGGCGATTCCATTTTTCACAACTTCATGTCAGACGCGGCGCCCGTTACGGGCATATTAGAGATTCACGATAAGGGTTACGGTTTTCTGCGCAGGCCCGACCGGGGGAGTGCGCCCACAAACCAAGACGTCTTCGTCCCTCCCGATACCATCAAACGCAATAACCTGCGCGACGGCGTTTTCCTCTCGGGATTGAGCGTGGCGAACGGTCGCGGACCGCAGTTGGTGGAGCTTCATGAGGTGAATACCCGTGCGCTGGCTGATTACCGCGAATTGATCCCTTTTGAAGAACTGACGACGGTCAACCCCAACCGGTGGATTCCGCTGGAGATGGGAGCCGAGAAGATGTCGGCTCGAATTATCGATCTGATGACTCCCATCGGCCACGGCCAACGCGGGCTGATCGTCGCTTCACCCCGTTCCGGTAAGACGATGCTGATGCAGGCCATCGCGGAATCGGTACTGACCAATTCGCCGGACACTTTTGTGATGGTCGTTTTGGTGGACGAGCGCCCGGAAGAGGTCACCGATTTCCGTCAGTTTCTAGCAGGTCGCGGCGAGCTTTGGTCGTCCTCGAACGATCAGGAGAACGCCAGCCATGTGCGGCTCTCGAAATTGGTCATCGAACGCGCCCGCAGGCTTGTCGAAAGCGGCAAAGATGTGTTCATGCTGATGGACTCGATCACTCGATTGGGCCGCGCTTTCAATTACGGGGCCAAGGGCCAAACAGGTACTGGTGGCCTCAGCACGCGAGCACTGGAAATTCCGCGCAAGTTTTTCGCTTCAGCGCGGCAGACGGAAGAAGCCGGCGCACTGACGATTATCGCCACGGCGCTCATTGACACCGGTTCCAAGATGGACGAAGTGATTTTCCAGGAATTTAAAGGCACTGGAAACATGGAAATCGTACTGGATCGTCGAATGGCCGAATCGCGTGTCTATCCCGCGATCGATATCACGAAATCGGGAACGCGCCGCGAAGAACTGCTCCTACCCCCCAGGATACTGGAGCGCGTGAATATTCTTCGTCGGGGTCTGCACGGGATGCAGG
>CAVURW010000143.1:0-3940 GCA_963743595.1 uncultured Verrucomicrobiae bacterium | reverse complement strand
GAACGGCAGCGCCAGAACCACGACCGGCCCTGCACGGCGGCGACGGCGGCCCGATGAGGCCGAGACGCAGGATGTAGCCGAACATCGCCGCCCCGGCCATGGCCGAGAACGAGATGCGGCCGCCGACCTGCAGCAACCAGGCAGCGATCAGGAAGTTCACGACGACCAGCGCCAGGGCGTAGGCCGCGGAGAACACCCCGTGCCAGCCCCAGCCGTCCCTATTTTTTCGGACTAACGCAGAGAACTTGGGCACTTGAGTCATTGGAATATCCTTTCAGGGTATGAGCTTAGGGGACGGAAAATTCAGCCCCCCGACGATGACGATAATCGCAATCCAGTCGCTCACTTCCCATGAGTTCTTTATCGAAGCAATGGAGCTTTTTTAC
Source organism: uncultured Verrucomicrobiae bacterium (assembly GCA_963743595.1). Taxonomy (GTDB): domain Bacteria; phylum Verrucomicrobiota; class Verrucomicrobiia; order Methylacidiphilales; family UBA1321; genus CAVURW01. The sequence goes on along the minus strand of CAVURW010000143.1, from coordinate 3,554 downwards.
ACTGCGACTTAAAACGGTCGACGGCCTCTTAGGACCGCTTCAACTGATGAAAGCGTCGATACTCACTTGGCGGCACACCGATGATTCGCTTAAAAGCGACACTCATATATTCTACGTAGGCAAATCCACATTTCTCGGCGATGACTTCCATCGTCAGATCTGTTTCGATAAGAAGCTCTTTAATCTTTGTCAATTGAACATGAAGAATCTCTTCATGAGGAGTACGTCCAACAAGCTTCTGAAAGCGACTCTCTAACATTCGCCGGGATTGAGGCACCGCCTTAAGCACGTCCTTCACATTTATTCCGTCGCAGGCATGCTCTCGAATAAAGCGAATGGATTTAGTAACATTCTTGTCCTCGATGGCCAAAACGTCGGTCGATTGACGGGTTACTACTCCTATCGGTGGAATAAAAATTCCCTGATTCGTGACTTGCTCTCCATTCATGAGCTTGGATAAACAGACGGCCGCTTCAAAGCCGATTCTACTGCTATTTTGCGCTACCGAAGAGAGTGGAGGATCCGATAATTCACAAAAAATCTGATCATTATCTTCCCCTAACACCGCAATCTCGTCAGGGACGGCGATTTCCAAGGATTTAGCCGCTTCAACAATCTGGCGACCTCGGAAATCATTACAACCCATTACTGCGACTGGCTTTTCCAGTTTGGATAACCAATCCTTGAGTTCATTAATCTCTTCTTCCCGCCCAAATCCTGTGGGCTTCCCTGGAATGCAAACGTCACAACGAAATCCGCCTTTGCGAACGGTCTGCGCAAAGTGGTCTCCCAGCCACTTAGCCCACGTATATCGACTATCCCCGCAAAATCCAAATCGCTTGAAACCACGGCTACGAAAATGGTCAAAAGCCAATTGGGCAATTGCGCCGTAATCGTTCTCTACCCAGGGAACCTCCGGCATTAATCTGGAAGAACTCACATCGACAAGAGGTACTTTCGTACCAGCTAAAGCAGCGGCAATCGTGGGTGTTTCGATTCGTGCAATAATTCCGTCGCCGGTAAATTTAGACATCTCCAAGCCCGGTTTTTCGCCCCAGCCTTGATCCGGTAGATGAACGGACCACTTTTCATGTTCCCGCATGTAACCGACCACTCCCGACAAGAGGCCGCGTCCGTAGGCGTTCGAGGTCTCGATCAACAGGGCAACCCGACGCCTGGGCTTCCAAATCATCTTGGGAAGTTATCGAAGTGAACGCCTTTGTCAATGTTTAGGCGCACTATCCAACCTATACAAATCTGCGGTTGTAGACTACAGGCTTGACAGGCCAAGCCCCCGATCCTGCAGCGCTTGCGACCATGAACAATGACCCGCTGGATCCGTCCATAGGACTCCAACCTCTTAGGGCAGATCACCTGGAGGAATCGCCTAATGTTATGAAGACGGAGTGAGCAACTCGACCGAGCGACACACTTGCGAGAGTCTTTCAGTCGCCTTGTTTTCGACTAAGGCCGACATGAATCTCATATTTGTTATGCAAGTTCAAACGGCAAAACAACCCTTTCCAAAATGTTGAGGGTCGCCTCAAAATGAGAGTTCTCTCATCTTTTTTGAGTTTTTAACGCATGCTGCCTAGGATTGGATAAATTTCTTGGGCCAGCGTGAAATGGCTCACGAAAATGGGGAGTTGTCGAATCCCCGATGATTAGCATTTCGACTGTAATCACCTTCAATTTTCGATCGTGGTGAAAAAACTCCAGTTGTATAGGAAAGATCTCATAGGAAACCCGTGCAGCATTCGCTACTAATGAGACTTAAGCAGTGCTTAATTGTTTGGGCATGCTATACACTTCACCGCAGCGATTACTCATGAAAATCAACTCGCGTTCGACATTGATTCTAATAAGGGGTTTATACTTATCTCCGTACTCCTGGTCGTGAGCCTCCTGACGGTTCTCCTGGTGTCAGCGGTGGTGCTCGCTCAAATTGAGCTGCAATCTAATGACTCAGCCGTAAAGACAGAGATGGCGCGGCAGAACGCACTTTTCGGCTTGAGTCAAGCATTAGGTCAACTGCAATGTGCTGCGGGTTCAGATCGAAGAACCACGGCTCGCGCTGATATTATTGGGACCAATACTTTTTCTATCCCGTCCACCTACCCAACAGCGTTTGGTTATTCAGGGAACTCGCCTGCGACGGACAATGGGCAGTCCTATTGGACCGGCGTATGGAAAAACACGAGTAACGATTACGCCGGCTGTGCCGGCAATGGACTGACCTCTAATCCAGATAGTGCGCCCGGACAGGTTCCTGGTCCCGGCGGTTCCTTTATCTATTACGACTACTTTCCTAATGGGAGCCCGAATTCAACGTCAGGCTCCACAGCTTTATCGAGTACACAACCGCCGAGTAGAGCCCAATTATACAACCCGGCTAACGTCACCTGGCTCATCTCATGGCCTGCTTCGTCTCCCATTCCAGATCCCACGGCACCACTGGCAGGCCAACTGGGTAATGTCGCCTTTCCACTGGCAAACAACAGCGCGAATACGCTGTCTGGTAATAGTCTCCTAGTTCCCTTGATCCAACATTTAAACACAACAACGTCCGCAAATCCTTCCCTGAGCAGTGCAGGTTCGACAAACTCTGTCAGCGCCCCTCTGGTACCGATACTCGCTAAAGCTCCTGGAGCATCCAGCTCAGCCACCGTGGGTGCTTATGCCTATTGGGTCTCAGATGAAGGAGTCAAAGCGAAAATCAATGTCACCGATCCGTATCTAGCTGTGTCCCCCTCCAGCCCGTCAAATTATTTAACGGCCCAGCTGCACCTGCAGACTTCTCAAGGCTCCGCTGCGAATCAAGCCCTGGCGTTTAATAGCCCCGGCGGCTTTAACGCAAGCTCGGCGATCGATATCCGAAGTTCATCGGCAATTGTAGATACGCTGGCCTCTGCCACCTATGCCGACGCGGCAGGAAGCTGGGGAGACTTCGCGACGAACCCTAACACTTATGTTTCGGACTTCTCAGTAGATAGCCTTGGCGTTATTGCTGATAATTTTAACGGCGGCCTTCGAAAAGATCTCACAGCCGGTCTCGAAAATCAGAATGTGTGGTGGAGCAATTTCTCCAACTTCACGAAAAATCCAACTGCTCCCTACAATCCTACAGAACAAGCAGAGAAACTTTATAGCGTTAACGCAATCAACGGGGGAACTTTCTCTCAGATAACGAATAGTGGTATCTGTTTAGACGGACTGCGTTGGGATTCTTTCTTTCTCTATTACAACCTTTACAAGGTGCAAATGCCGTCTCCCTGCAATTGTCAGCTACTGAATGCAGCCTACCCATTGTATGGCTATAACGGCATTGGTTCTCAAGGCACATACGGTATTCCTGGATCTGGAGTGAACGCGCTCCCAATACTCACCGCACGTCAGTATCAAGAAACGAATAATGGCATTGATAAATTAGAAATCGATCCCATCTATCCTCGCCTGGCCTTGTGGTCTCATAACGTTAGCGCTGCACTTCATGAAATTCAACCACCGAATCCTGTAAATGCCACGTCTACGTCTAATGGCACCGACAATACATA
>CAVURW010000142.1:0-37052 GCA_963743595.1 uncultured Verrucomicrobiae bacterium | reverse complement strand
GCCCAACTCATAATGGCAATGCGATCACCTATTTGGAAATTCGTGTTTTCTTGCACGATCAATTGATTGGGAGCCGGCTGTTCCAGAATCCGCGTATAGTGTGTCGTCACGTCGGCACCGTCATCGTCGATCGCTGTGAAATCGCAATTGTCATAAATAAGTTTTCCGCGGACATCGATTTCCATTCCTCCCCCAGAACACGAGAGCAGCCCACCCGATCCTGGAGGCACACCAATCTTGAAGCGTCGAAACGTCATCGTCCCGCTCGTATTCCACAAAATCAGACCTGCATTCGAGCCACGTCCGTAATAGGTCACATCTTGAACCAAGCAATCTGAAGAAGAGGAGATGCTGATGCCATGGCCATCGTAACGATCTTTCCAAAGGATGCATTTCTTCCCGGCAATATTCCCGTTTACCTCACCCTCCATGTATAACCGCCACCGACGATCGTCGAGCTTCTTACGAGGTTGCTTTTGGGAAATAGAGTAAACGTCGCTGTAACCACCGGACTCAGGGTGCGTATAGCAACGCAAGTCATAGACGTTTGCAAGTTGTGGCACATCCGCTTCGGGATATGCATCATCGATGTGAATATCGACGGTTTTGTCCGCCTTATTTACCGAATCGACCCAAGCCTGAGTAAGATAAAATGCTGACCGATCCAAGGTTAATTTGGAGATGGTTATATTCTTGGAGTTGTTGATGTTGATGACGTGTGCTTCAGGATCCTTGGCTACGAGCGAGGTAAATTCACCCTCGCCGAAGAGCGTGAGATTATCGGCACCATTGATGTCAACCGTCTTCGATGCCAGCAGGTAAGAGCCGATGGGAAAATAGACTGCGGCACCCGGTCCCTTAGCCTTGGCTCGAGCAATGGCGTGATTTACCGCAGTTGCATCATCTGCAATCCCGTCACCTTTTGCACCGCAGTCCTTTACATTGATGGTTTTATCCGGGGTCGGTAAACTTGGTATCGCTACCTGACCGTTACTGAAAAAGGTGGACAGCGATAGAAACAGTGCCGCGCCTACATATCTGCCGAAGGAGCTAATCATCGCTTAACTTTCTATTTGGTTTGAATCGAAACGTGGTCGCACGCAAAAATGTCAAACTGCTTTGCGTTTGGATCTACGGGTACGTAATCCTTTGAATCAGAGATTGTATTGTCTTGAAACGTAAGGCCATCAACCGAATAAGCGTAAATCAGACGGGGGTCAAACCGGTGGAATGTGTTGCCTTCGATGAGGATGTTCCGGTGATATCGGCTTATGGTTTCGTCCGATTTTTCCATTCCCGTACCCACCGCAATTGTCGCATTGCCCCACGTCCCGTAGTTGCAATCATCAAAGATATTGTGACGAATGGTCACATCGCGAACCCCCGATTGCTCAAACCAATACCGTCCGTCCCCTTCCAACAAGATGGCGGCTCCAGCCGTGTGAAACGTATTGTCTTCAATGACCACTTTACCTCTCGTGCCAATTAAAAATCCCCGAGCGCGATTGCCCCGAATCGTACAGTGGTTGATCTCGACATCCGGGTAAGCATCGATTTGGGCCACAACATCCTTCAAAACCAAATCACTTGGCAACGCTTTCGTAAAAGTGACCCGCCCGTATTCCTCATTGATATAATCGATCGATTCAACTGTTCCCGTGGCATAGGTCACCAAGCTATCGCTATGCACAAACTCCAGATTCATGCCTGGCTTGATAAAGTTGAATCCAAACTGTTGCGGGTGCACCAGTTTGACTTCAATCTGGTTCGGACCAAGCTTTTGAGTTACTTGCTCGTAAATGCCGTGAATATTTGTCGCGTCGTCATCCTGACATTCAAAGAGACAGTTGGTCATTAATATTTTGCCGCTACAGTTTGAGAAATGGGTCGCGTCTGCCGACGCACTGAGCACCCGACCGCTATTGGGAGCGGGGGTCACCTGGACATGGTCCAAAGTGATGTTTTCACTGCGCTGGGCCACAACCGCCATACCCCCGGCGTGATAGATGGAAACGCCATCGAGAACGGTATCCTTAGAGTCAGAAATAACGATCCCAGGGACCTGCCTGTGCGCAGCGGAAAAGACAAAGACGTTGCCCGGTGTCGCTTTAAAATGATCGAGCTTCATGTTTAACTTGCGCGGTCCAATTTCCGTGACCGGGAAATTCGGGCCATTCCAATAATCGACGACTTCAAAAGCGGTCTCCCGTTTCTGAGGATCAAACTCAAGCACCGAATCGACAGGATATTCGGTATCAGCGTCTTTACCTTCTCCAACGAAAGTTAAAAGACCGTGTTCAATTTTGTATGGAAATTGCTCAGAAATCGAGATATCGACGCTGTCATCGTGGACAGCCATGATTTTTGCCTCGCTGTCAAACGTCCGCGCAAAGTCGATCGTGAAATGTTTTAACGTCACGTGGTCGGTGTGATCCAAGAAGAAGGGGTTTAAATATCCGTGAAAAACAAAGTGTGCTCCCTGTCCATCAATCTCCAAGTTCTCGGCATCATTCAGAGGAAAAGCGATCCTCTTCAGGCCTCCATCGTTATTCGTAATATACTCGTACTTCTCGAAGGCCCTATCCGGCCAGAAGTCGTATCTACCCGGAGCAAAAACCAATTTATGTCCGTGGCTCTTTTGAATTTCCTGTAGGGCTGCTTGCAATGCCGGCGTGGTGTCACTGTGATCTCCGCATTTTCCGCCGAATTGGGTGATCGTGAGAACAGCATCTCCGGAGGCTTCCGGAGTTGCGGCGAGCGGATAGACGAGAATCGAAAAGAAGGTAGATGCTAAAAAGAGGTGAACAGGTCGCATAGGTTTAAGGGTTTGAGTCACGGGGCGGAAAACAAAGGAGAGAGTGCCCCAGAAAGGCGTCGAACGCAAATACTAAATACATGGATATTAAAAAGAAACCCCTGGAAACAAACCCACTTTATGGGCTTGCATCTCGATCGCTAATCCAATATACATCGATATACGCCTGCGGTACGAACCGAAAGCAATCGCGACACTTCCTTAAAACCACCGACTTTTATGAAGCGTAAAATCATCTACTCCTTGCTGGCCGTTCTCTTGGCACTTTCCCCAGTAGATGCAAGCGACGCAAAGCCTTTTGTCTGTCCGCTTTTCTCCGACAATATGGTGCTCCAGCGAGATCGAAATGATCCCGTGTGGGGTTGGACGAAGCCGGGCGAGAACGTGACTGTTTCAATCAACGGTCAGAGCGTCTCTGGAACCGCCGACGCGGCTGGCAAGTGGATGGTTTCTATTCAACCGCCACCAACGGGCGGGCCCTATCAAATGGATATTACAGGCCCGCAGGAGGCGCACTTCAAGAATGTGATGGTCGGCGATGTTTGGATTTGCTCAGGCCAATCAAACATGACGCTTGGCGTTAAGTTGATCAACAACGGCAAAGCTGAGATTGCCGCAGCGGACCACCCGAGTCTTCGATTCTACGACAAAAATGGTGACTTAAAGATGGAGCCTACGGACCAAACCTCCAGTAATTGGCGAGTCTGCACCCCCGCTGTGATCTCCGATTCTGGAATGGGCTTCACGGCTACTGGTTATTTCTTTGGACGGGATCTTCAGGCTGATTTGAAGATACCTGTTGGTTTAATTCATACATCTTGGGGAGGCACTCCGATTGAAGGGTGGACCAGTGTTACTGCTCTACAGAAAGCGACTCACGACTTCGATAAGACTATTGAGGAAATGGATGGCATTCGACAGCAAATGAGGGCTGGTACATACGACTACAATAAGCTCAAAGAAGAATGGTATTCGGCAGCAGGCGTTCCATTGGAGATGGCCGCACCTGAGTTTGACGACAGCGGATGGAAAGCGCTCAATCTTCCCGCTTCCCAGGACGCGAATAGCCCGGCCAAAATGCCGGAAGGAACCGGGGTGGTCTTTTTTCGGAAGACGTTTGACCTCCCTTCAGGTGACGTTGGCAAATCAAGCCGGGTTCACTTTGGCTACGTTAAGTTCAGTGATCAGGTCCTCGTCAATGGAGTCGATGTTGGCAGCAGCAGTTCCAATGGGGAGCGCACCTATTGGATACGTCCCGGCCTCCTCAAGGCAGGCAAGAATGTCATCGCGATGCGAACTTACGACCGGGCCGGTGGCAATGCTGGCATTTACGGAGATCCCGACAAACTAACACTCACGTTCGATGGCAATGAAGCGCCCACGATTCCGCTGGCTGGAGAATGGAAGTACTTCGTCGGGCCGCCTCTCGCATCCGCTCCACCATTTCCCCCGGCAATCGTGGACAATTCCCAGCTTCCGAGCGAGCTCTTTAACGGAATGATCAATCCCCTTACTCCCTTCGCGATTAAGGGCGTAGTCTGGTACCAAGGCGAAAGTAATGCCGGTCGCGCTTGGCAGTATCGAACCCTACTGCCGACGATGATCAATGACTGGCGCTCGCGATGGCAGCTGGGAAATTTCCCATTTCTAATCGTTCAGTTGGCTAATTTCCACGAAAGACAAAAGAACCCCGGCGATTCGGATTGGGCTGAGCTACGGGAAGCTCAATGGATTACGGCGAAAGCGTTACCGAATGCCGCATTGGTGACACCGATCGATATAGGCAATCCTGACGACATTCATCCCAAGAATAAGCAGGAGATCGGTCGCCGCTTGGCGCTGACAGCTCGAGCTTTGGTTTACGGCGAGAGGATTGAATATTCAGGACCGATCTATGAGTCCATGCAAGTGCTGGGCAGTGAGATCCGGATTAAATTTACCCACGCTGACGGGCTCACTTCTCACGAGATTCCCCCTCTCAATCCAATCGAAGTGACTACGCCGCCATCGGCTTGCGTGCTCAATGGATTTGCTATTTCCGGTGAAGATCAAAAATTCGTGTGGGCCGACGCTAAAATCGACGGCTCGGAGGTCGTTGTCTCTTCTGCCCAGGTTCCCAATCCCGTAGCCGTGCGCTATGACTGGGGTGATAATCCTCCCGGTACTCTTTACAACGCAGCCAATCTTCCAGCGCTCCCATTCCGTACGGACGATTGGCCTCTCAAAACGCTAAATAACAAGTAGCTGATGAATCGATTTTCTAACCTTATCGCGGCGTTACTCCACTCGGACGCAGTAGACCCTAATCATTTGAACTTCAAAAAAGCCATGAAACCACAATTTCTTATGAATAAACATTTAGCGCTGCGTCTGTTTCTTTCCGTTCTTCTTTTATCGGGTGCAATCCCTGCCCATGCGAACTCTGAGGATGACGTGAAAAATGGCTCCACCGATTTGTCGGCAGCAGCCACCTACTCGGCGGGTTCTCCGGTGCCAACGAGTGACGTTACGTTTACCTCTATTACCTACTCTCCAAGCACATTCACGCTTAGTGGGTCCAGTTTAAACATAGGTACTTTAAATGATGAAAGCTCAGTGGCCGTCACGATTGACAGCGGCAGCGGTGCTACAATAACGTTAAACGGGGGTTCAAATTCAGTTCCACTTGCTGCATCGAACGATCTTCTCTTTGTTAATAATGGAAGCAATCTCTCAATTGGAACGGCGAGCATACTAACGCTGAGCCTCGCATCTGCGGGCAATGTCGATATCGGTGGCACTGCAAATATCGGTGCCATTGTCACCGGATCGAATGGCCTTAACCTAACTGGCGCGGGTGTACTGACGCTTTCTAATGCTGCGAACAGCTATAGTGGTACAACCACTATTTCGGGAGGCACCCTTTCAATTAGCGCAAGCGGGGATCTGGGTTCAACCAGCGGAATCACCTTGGATGGCGGCATCTTGCAAACAACCAATACCAGCGGAATCACCCTCTCTCAACCCGTAACGCTCACCAGCAATGGCGGCACGATTAATGTCATGAACGGTGGAGTTACGATATCCAACGCTATTACCGGCGCATTCGGCTCCCTGACCCTAGGCGGACCGGGAACGCTCACGTTGAGTGGCACAAATACCTACGGCGGCGGCACAACGGTGAACGCAGGCACCTTAGTTGGTGAGAACAACGCTGGAGCGTTTGGCAATAATGGGATTATCTCCGTGGCTACTGGAGCCACGGTGCAAATCGATAACAGCAGTCATATTGTTCTCAATAGCGCGACCTTTACCGGAACTGGGACGCTCCTGAAGACGGGGAATGGTACACTAACCTTCGGCAGCGGCAGTCAGGCGATTGACGTAGACCTAACTGCGGGAGCCTTGATTGATGTTGAAGGGGGCTCATTGGAGTCTTCCAACTCCGGAAATGGATTTTGGACGAACAATCAGGCATCTCTAAATGTAGGAAGTTCTGGAACTTTCCAGGTTAAGGAAAATCAAGTCTTGGTAGATGCTTTAACCGGCAGTGGCTCAGTTACGCAAAATTATACGGGACCCGGTATTGTGGTTGGCGTGGCAAATGGCTCGGGAACGTTCTCTGGAGTTATCTCTAATGGATCTGCTCAGTTGAACTTCATCAAGGACGGTACGGGTACGGAAACCTTATCCGGTAATAATACCTATACTGGATCGACAACAGTGTACGCAGGCACCTTGGTTGGTGAGAACAACGCTGGAGCCTTTGGCAATAATGGAACTATCTCCGTAGCTAGCGGAGCCACGGTGCAAATCGACGACAGCAGTAATATTGTTCTCAATAGCGGGACGTTTACCGGGACTGGGACGCTCCTAAAGACGGGGACTGGCACACTAACCTTCGGGGGCCCCAGTCAGACGGTTAACGTAAACCTAAGTGCGGGAGCATTGATTGACGTGGAAGGTGGCTCATTGGAGTCTTCTAGCTACGGAAAGGGAAATTGGACGAACAATCAGGCATCTCTAAATGTAGGAAGTGCTGGTACCTTCCAGCTTAAGGAACATCAAGTTTTTGTAGATGCTTTGACCGGCAGTGGCTCAGTTACGCAAACCTTCCCGGGGCCCGGTATTGTTGTCGGCGTGGCAGATGGCTCGGGAACGTTTTCTGGAGTCATCTCTGATGGAACTAATCAGTTGACCTTCATCAAGGACGGAGCGGGTACGGAAACCTTATCCGGTACTAATACCTATACCGGCGGCACTACCGTTAATGACGGCACCTTGCAACTTAACAGCGGCGGAGGGGCGGGGGCTATTCGAGCAGGATTAACGATCAATAGCGGTGCAACGGTGGAGCTCAATGCGGTCGATGCCTTAGGATACAATGCGGGGCAGTCGGTTACTACCGTGAATATTAACGGAGGGACTCTTGACAATAGCACGACTGGGAATGAAAGCTATGACACCAACTACATTTTGACCGGGGGTACGATAACCTCTACAGGAGGTGGAAGCTACAATTTTACCACTGGTTACGGAATCACGTCCAATGCCAGTTCAACGACCTCTTTAATCAGTGTCGGAATAAACATCCGAAGTGGCAACAACCTGGTATTCAATGTGGCGCAAGGCACGACATCGAGCGGAATTGATCTGAATGTTTCCGGGGTTATTGCTGAGAATGGGGCAGGTAGCCTAACAAAAAATGGGACAGGGACGCTCGAGCTATCCAATAACAACACCTACAGCGGTGGAACGACTGTTAGTGCGGGAACCCTGGTTGATGAGAACAACGCTGGAGCCTTTGGCACCGGGAATATCTCCGTAGCTAGCGGAGCGACGGCGCAAATCGACAACGGCAGTAATATCGTTCTCAACAGCACAACGTTTACCGGAACTGGGACACTCCTAAAGACCGGGAGTGGTACACTAACCTTCGGGGCTGGTACTAAGACGATTAACGTAAACTTAAGCGCGGGAGCCTTAATCGATGTTGAAGGTGGCTCACTGGAGTCTTCGAGCTTCGGAAATGGATATTGGACGAACAATCAGGCATCTTTAAATGTAGGAAGTGGTGGAAACTTTCAGGTTAAAGAAAATGAAGTCTTTGTAGATGCTTTAACCGGCAGTGGCTCAGTTACACAAAATTACCCGGGACCTGGTATTGTGGTTGGCGTGGCAAATGGCTCGGGAACGTTCTCTGGAGTCATCTCTGAATCATATGGTCAGTTGAACTTCATTAAGAACGGTACGGGTACGGAAACCTTATCCGGTGTTAATACCTATACAGGGTCCACAACGGTGAACGGTGGCTCTCTAGTCGTCACCGGTAAATTAGCTAACACTAGCAGCTTAACGGTCAATAGTGGCGGAAGTCTACTCTTCGGTTCATCAACCCCTGTTTCCACCGGCACGCCTGTTAATCTGAACGGCGGAACTCTTGGAATTACCGCGGGTGGTACCAGCACGACTTTCGGTGCGGTAACCTTGACCGGCGGGACGACTTCCACGATCGACTTTGGTGCCGGCAGCGCTAACGAGGTAATCACGTTTACTTCTTTAAGTGGACTCAGTTCCACGACAGTACTGGATGTCTATGATTACAATAATTCCGCCTCCCAGGATCACTTGGTTCTTTCAGCTGGAGCAGGGGCAGAGGCTAGTTTCCTGGGTCAGATTGACTTTTACAGTGGTGATGGCACTAACTTTCTGGGAACTGGTAATGAAATGCCCTATGTGGGCGGTGGAGTGGAAATTAAACCCGGGGCCGTGCCTGAGCCTTCCACCATCATCGGAGGAGCTTGTCTCTTAGGGCTACTGGGAGCCCGGAGTCGTCAGAAACGACAACCCAAAGAAAGTTATAAACCACGTCTTCATCACGGATCGTTTCTCGAGCGATAGACTTTGAACGCGTCGATCAAACAGAAGGTGCCGTCAGGCGCTTGGTTTACAACCCGGACTGTGTGTTGACCGGGAGTCAGTGACATGTTCCTATAGAATGGAATCTGATAGAGACGGGGCATCGGGTCTTGGTAGAGGTGGAACGTCCCTTGGGAAACCCCATCCAGCAGTACCTCCACATCGCCCATATCGTGGTATTTTTCAGAGATGATTTCGATGCCTTCCCCGGTAAATGTGAAGTCGCAAGAGCTTCCCTGCTTGGCAGTTGAGTGGACATCGTCATGGATATCGCCCATGCCGCGATTTTCCGAGCGGACCCAGCCATCCGAGTACTTGGCGTCCGTGTCATTGTAGAGCGCTACATATCTTGGAGAAGGTTTGACGTAAAACGTCACCGGACACGAGTTGTTCTTATAGAGGCTGTCTGGCTTGTTCTCCCAGGTCTGGCCGGAAAAGGTCAAGATTGCTGAAACGCTGCGATCCGGATTATTCGTAATGAACTTAGCGCTCAGTGACGGACCATACCACCGATGGATACGATCTCGCGGATCGCCGATAAACTCATCTGCCGATTTTTGGCCAATGTAAGACCAAGGCCCCCACGGATGATCTGCTTGATAAAACGCGAAGTAGACATCCACCGGATAGTGCCACTTTGTCGTGTTGCCGGGATCGTACCACGTCACCGTCACATACTTTTTTAAACCCGCCAGCCATATTGGGCTACCGCAGGTGCATTTCATTTCTCCATTGGGAAATCCTGGAACAGGTGTCGCTTTGTCGAGATCGGAGGTCCAGCTCCCATCGCTAAGATATTCCCAGTCGGCGACATTCAAATCGCCAATTTTTGACCGAGACACACGCCCGAGATAGAAAGCCGAACCGCAATTCCAGTAACCATTATTTGAAATCGCGTAAACATATTTGTCCTGAGCGTCCTGTGTGGTTGATCCTCCATTCTGCCCGAATTTAAAGAAAAAAGCGGTGCTGAATTTTGGGTTCGTCCACATCGGATGGTCGTACTCTTCTTTCATGGGCCGTACCCAAGTGACGCCGTGATCCGTTGATTTGATAAGGCTCATGTTGTTGGAGGTTTGCCGCAAATGGGTGTCGCGCGCTTTGCCGCCGAACGCGGGATCGCAGCCGTACCAGTTTCCGGCAATGAAGGCGTAAATCACGCCATCAATACAATCACCACCGGTCACTTTCCAAGTCGCTCCATCGGGCCATTTCTGACAGTCCCTTCCGAAATCGTCCATGGTATTGACCGAACTCCCCTGAAGGATATCCCACTGATTTCCCGTCAACTTATTGAAATTCACATTCCGTCCCTTAGCTCCGTAGCCCGCACCATCGCAGCCGAACGAATAAATATTGTCATCATCAGCCCATATGTAATCCCACGTATCACCGTTCGATTTTGAATCGTGGTGAAGATGCGAGACATCTACGAAAAGCCCCGTAATTGCTGTGCCTCCGGGTTCCTGAGCCATACAGATCCACGGTGCCAACCCAAAAACGAGGACCGTGAGCCGAATAGTTCCTAGACGCGATGGTCGACTTTCTGAGCGCATATTGTGATATTGGTTTAAGTTTACGCTACAAACGATCCAGCACGCCAGTCTTGAGCGCACGTCTGTTCATCCGTATCAATGGGTTGACGAGGTCGCAGAAGGAGCCGCATTCATTTGCGCTTGGATATCTTTGTCCATCGCCGCCCCATCGAACGGAATAACCACGATCTTACTGCCGTGGCCATCGTTGCCTTTCTCGTCATCTTTCGGCACGTCAATCACCGCTAAAGTAACTGCTACGACATGGCCATTTTCGATATAGACACTGGGACGCTCCAGTTTGTTCCAGTTATTGATCGTACCGTCAGTATAGCGAATGAAGACCTTGGTTGGGTCATAAGCTAACCCTTCATATTTCCAATTGGTGATCCCGTCGGCTGAAACGAGGTGGTAGGCCCTGCGGTCCGACCAGTTATTGACCGTGATGTGGTAAAAGCCGCCACTGTACCAAATCACCGGGTCTTCAAGGTTTCCCAAGCTGTGCTGAGGCATCCCGTCGATCTTCGGGTAGATACTTGGACCTTGCACGACGTAGGGCCCGAGAACGCCGTTCTTACTAATCCAAATGGCTCCCGAGCGAGCGACGATTTCAAAGTTATTGTCTGGCCGAACCATGATGCTGACGTTGCTCATTCTCCCCAGGTTCTTGTATTCGTTATCGGCCACCTGGAGTTTACCTGCGTAGGTCCAGGGACCATCCAGCGAGGAGGAAGTGAATACATCCCCGGGCCGAGTTTCGCTGACCACAACGGCATACGTCCCATCCGGCATCACTAGCGCCGTCACGTTATGTCCCTTACCACCTTGATTTTCGGGCCAGAGTAACCCCTTGTCCTCGTAAGGACCCAACAGATTGTCACTGACAGCGTGAATGGCTTTTGAATTCCACCACTCGTTGTGGCCCTTCGACTGTTCCCAGCGGCTGCAGAACAGATTGTACTTCCCATCCGGACCTTTAATGATGTGGCCGTCCCAGTAATCCCATTGAGCCAACGTTGGATCTTCCAGTCCGTTTTTTTGATCACGCGGACCAACCGTGGCAGTTCCCCAGCAGTCCTTCGATAACGTGCTGATAATCGGGGTGGGCTGAAAGTAATCGATAAAAGTTTTGCCCGGCGGAGTCGATTCATCTCCGTAAGCGGAACTCAAAACGCCAGTAAAAATAAAACCGACACATAGAAGCGAAACGGCAGCAATGTTTGTTCTCATAACGTCAATATTAGCATTCAACGACAAGTCTTGGTTCCCTGTTTGGAGACGAGTCCGAATGTTGGTAAAGAAGTTGTCTCTTGTGGTCAATATAAATCGATGTGTACGAATTATTGCCCAGGAAGGCTGGTCGTGTTCCTCTTGGCAACCGTAAGAATCGGGTCGAATCGCCTTTTAAATCGCTATGTATTGTAATGGACATTAATGTATACCTACGCAAAACTTCCCTAGGTAAATATGAAACGACACCTCCGAACCCCTTTTGTATTTGGATCAGCGCGCGCGCTGTTAAAGGTTCGTTGCTTGCTTCCGACATTCATTTTAATGACGTCGATTTGTGCTTCCGTTCAAGCACAGGTACCCAAGGCCGGAGTCGACGTTTCTCCACAAGGCAGCCAAATTCAAATCGCGGTTTGGCCTAAGCTGGCTCCAAACGAGAAGAGCTCGAGCACCGGAAAGCTCGGTGATACTTCTGGTGGCGTTACCCGAATCACCGACGTCACCGCTCCGCAGCTCTATATTTATCCCCTGGCCAAGCACGTGGCCGCTCCTGCCATCATGATTTGTCCGGGCGGCGGCTATGGAATCCTCGCTTCTGACCTGGAGGGAAGTGAGATTGCTCACTGGCTGAACAAGCTCGGATACGTAGCGGCCGTTCTTTACTATCGAGTCCCCAAAAATCGAGACGGTGCTCTCCAGGACGGTCAACGAGCACTCTCGCTTTTGCGCGCACATGCCGGGGAATACGGAATCGATCCCGCGAGGCTGGGCGTGATGGGCTTTTCTGCGGGAGGCCATCTTTCTGCAAGGCTGGCGGTTGAAGGTATCAAAAGGACCTATGAGCCGATGGATGATATCGATAAGCAGAGCTGTCGCCCCGATTTTGCCCTACTGATCTACCCGGCGTACCTGACCGTGTCTAAGGGCACAAACAAGCTGGCACCTGAGGTAGTGCCCAGCACCGGAATGCCGATTATGTTTCTGGCTCAAACTCGGGATGATCCTTATTTCGACATATTACCGTACGCTGAAGCCCTTTCACGAGCTGGCGTCACATTCAAAAATTGCGTCTATGCTGAGGGAGGCCACGGCTACGGTCTTCGTCTAAAAGCAAGCGTTCCGGCTGCCCAATGGTCGAAAGACGCCGCCAGTTGGTTGCAGGACCACTTCCCCTCCCTGCAATAGGAGCATCAGTCGGCTTACACCGGCTTGTTCATGAAATTGAGTCTGTTAAGGAACAGATGTCGGTTGCCATAAATGATGAATATCCTTCTGCGGCGACGGCGGAACGCTTACCGACCGTCCTTGGTAAGGTTAGTCACAATTCTTTGCCACAAAAGTGAAGTCGATTGTCTTTTGGTAATCAATATAAATCGATGTAGATGTTATGCAGCATCGACACCCTCTCGCGAGAAACCAATTCCAACGGCGATTCCCTCCGATTTTTCCGCGCAGCCTCCGCTTTATGATCGAGACCTCTGCTCAGCGAAGTCACGGGCTTCACTTTCGTGTTTTGCGCATAGGAAAGTAGCCTTAGACGAACGATCCTCGCAATCGCTATTTGTCTTCATATTGCGCTTGCCAAAAAGCCATCGAATCCTATATACATCGATGTCACGTAACTCGGTTTTATAAAACCCGTATACCAGGAGCTTAAAAATCATGCTGCCACGCAAAGAAATCCCATTCAGTCGGAGCCAAAACCCTGATGTCGTTTGGCGGACTCGGTTAGAAAAATCAGGTTCGTTCATCGCTGTGCTCATTCTCAATCTGGCCATCTTTCTCGTGGTGAGCTCTGCCGTTATCTATCATTTTGTCGTTCCGACACCGGTCGAGCCCATGGTTATGGCCAAGATCAAAGTAGTGCCACCGCCACCCACGGCACCCTCCCACGGTGGTGAAGCGGCAAAAGCGTTGACCGACCCGACGCCACGGGTGGTTCCCCCGCCAGTCGCTGCGCCAAGCATCGTCATTAGCTCCAATCCGCTGGCTACCTTTAGCATGCACTCTTCAAACTCCTCCACACTCACAGCAGCCCTACCTACTTTTACGATTCAGGCCTCGGGTAGTGGCATGGCTACCGGTTCCTCGGGAGGTGGCATGTCTCACGCCAATCCGTTCGGCGGTGCCCTTTCCGATGGAGTGACGCCCGCTCTCGTGGGCTACTTTTACGACCTCAAACAGACCTCAGATGCGAATCCGCAACCCTCTCAAATCACTCAAGATGGATGGAAGGAACAGATGTTAAAGGTGGTGGCAGCTAACTTAGACGAGAATATTCTTGATCGGTACCTAAAAAGCCCAGAGCCTCGGTCAACGGGATCATTCGCAATTGCTGAGCAAGCTTCGGAGAACGCTCCAGATGCGTTTGGATTGGGAGATAAGGTGCAGCCGAATCTTTGGGCGGTCGTTTACCACGGAAAAGCAATTGCACCTGAAGATATGAAATTCCGGTTCGTCGGCTTCGGCGATGATACATTGGTTGTCAGAGCCAACCAGAAGTACGTCTTAGACGCTGGCTGGCAGTTCATGTTGGACGACCCCTCCTTGCACGAGACGTACCCGAATATTTGGTCTCAATCGGCAGGCGACAATGCTAAGCTTCGAATTGGGAAATGGATCACCGTAAGTAAAGGCGATCCCATTGATCTTGATATTTTGATTGGTGACTGGGGCGGTCTATGCGGGTTCTTCTTGTTGATCGAAGTGGATGGCGTGAACTACCAAAAGACCTCAGACGGCACTCCGATCCTCCCTCTTTTCCAAGTGGGCTCGAAGATCCCGATGCCCACTGGGCCCGATGTGCCTCCGATATCTGATAACGGCCCCGTATGGGCTGCCGGTGCGAACTAACAGTAGCCAAGTAGGGAGTTCAAAATCACAGGCTAACCACTGGCTCGTATTGGATGCAACGTCACGTTGCCCCACTACGGAAACTCAGGGTTATTGATGTGCAGCACGCTGCTGTAGACCTCCGGGTCTAGGGCGATTCCGGCGTCGAGGAATTTCTGGTGGCACTTTGGAATGACGCCGTTTCCAATGATCTTTCCGATGTTCTTGCCCTGCTCGCCTACGGCGGTTTGCTCGTATTTCCAGAGTTCCTGAAGCACCAGGTGACCCTCTTGAAGGCCTTGCACTTCCGATATGGAAACCATTTTGCGGCTGCCGTCGGGCATCTGAAGCATTTGCACCACGATCTGCGCTCCACCTGCGAGTTGCTTGCGGATTGAGAGCTGCGGGACACCGGTCATCATGGCTTGAGTTTCCATGCGGTCCAGAGCATTCGCTGGCGATTCCCCATGCATCGCCATCAGAAAGCCGCCGAGGCCGCAGTTCATGACTTGGATGATGTCCAGCGCTTCTTCGCCATTGCAATCGCCAATAATGACGCGATCCGGGCGCATCCTCACGGAATTCTTGATCAATTCACGAACCGAGACGGACGGCGTGCTCCCTCCCTTAATCACGGTGCTCCCAGACGCACCACATTCTCGTGGTTATCCACGAGTCCCGGTGCGGCATCAATCGTGACAATTCGGTCGCCTGCGGGAATGTAATCAGCGAGCACTTTCAGGACCGAAGTACGTCCGGCAGCATATCCGCCGGAGATTATGATATTGACGCGACATTGAATACACGCTTTCAAAAACTGCGCCATGCTTTGGCCGAGCACTTGATAACCGACCATCTTTTCGATGGTAACACTGGGCCGATTCGCTTTGGCAATCGTCAACACCGCGCCATTGGTGGCCATCGGCGGAATCACCACATTGACACGCGTGCCGTCGGGCAACCGGACATCACACATCGGGTTGGCTTCGTTGACCTCCGCATCGGCTTTAGCGAGAAGTTTGTCGATGGCGCGCCGGTAGCTGCTGGCGTCGGGAAAGGTCTTGGGGTAGAGCATTAGTTTGCCGTGTTGATCGATGAAAATGGAGCCAGGGCCATTCACCATGATTTCATGGATGGTCTCGTCTTTGAGAAGAGGCTCCAGCACGTCATCGCCGGACTCGGCCGCTTTATCCCGCATTCGTGCCTGCTCTTCCTCTTCCATTTTACGAACAATTTCCCGCGCGGCGAAGAATCCCAAGGCCAGCACTAGCAAACGATAAATGAGCATCGGCATAATTTTATGGGTATAGAAGGTTTTCCCATAAAGTACTTCGGTATTGCGGCGATTGATTCAAGTATTCGCCCAGCTAATGTCCACCCATCTGGACAGCAGGGCGGTCGAATAGGCGCAGCTAAAGCTTGAATTCTCCGGTCGGAATTCGGTAAGCGGTCACTTCCGTCGCCTGAAGAGCGAAGCCTGCTTCCACATCCAGAATACAACAGGTGGCCTCTGGAGTGAGCTCCTCTGGGCGATTGATCGTTACCTCCGCGTTTTTCCACGAGAAGGGTCCGGCCATCAAACGGCAGCCCATCGCGACGACCAAGAGAAGTTCCGGTTCCCCCATTTTATAGAGAATAATCGACATTTTTTTTCCGAGGATCTCGTATTTGGAGATCTTGACGCGACACCCCTTCAACGACATCAAATGGAGATCAAGGACATCTGGGTCCATCGGAGCTCTAGTCTCTAAATCGTTCACTTTAGTGAAAGACTATCAAAGTCGCATTGGGTTATCATTACAAAAGTTGCAAGATTGCTCCTAGGAAACAGGTTCGTCATTCTCCGCTCGGTACGCCTCCGCCAGCAGACTGACTGGATGACACACCCTTTTCTTCCGAACGCCTTGCTCGATTTGTAGTAAGCAACCAGGATTTGCCGTTGCGACCACATCGGCACCGGACTTCGCAATGTTCTCGACCTTTCGATCCAGGAGCTTTTGCGCCATCTCCGGCTGGGTGAGGCTGTAAATGCCGGCACTTCCACAACACCACGTTGATTCATGAAGTTCGATCAATTCCAGACCCGGAATCGACTTCAGCACGTGGCGCGGTTGTGCAGTGATTTTCTGGCCATGACACAAGTGACAGGCCTCGTGATAAGTGACCGTTTGCTTCACATCGCCTTTGCCGGTGGGCTTGCGAAACCCCTTCTCGCAGAGCCACTCATGAACATCTTTCACCTTCACGCTCCACTCTTTCGCCTTTTCGCGATAGGCCGGGTCCTCCTCCAGCAACCGATCGAAGTGCTTCAGGTGCGATCCACAACCAGCCGCGTTTGTAATGATCGCGTCGCATTCGCTGAGCGGAAACGCATCGATCATGTCTCGGGCTAAGCGCCGGGCTGTTTCGAGATCGCCGTTGTGACTGTGCAACGAGCCGCAGCAGCCCTGGCCATGTGGGGTGACCACTTCACAACCGTTTTCCAAAAGCACATCCGCCGTATCGCGATTGATCTCGGAATAGAGAATATCTTGCACGCAACCGGTGAGCAGGCCCACTTTGAAACGCTTCTCGGTTTTTGGTCTCTCGCACTCTGCGATGAGGTGGGGCGAAAACAGCCCGGCAGCACGGGGAGTCTTTTTTTCGAGATCACGAATCCGTTTTGGCAAGACGCGCGTGAGCTTCATTGCGCGGACTAGCCCCTGCATTCCTGTCAATTGGTACAACCAAAGCCCGCGACCCAGAAGCCGCACGCGCCATTGTCTGCGAAACAACCAGCGCAAACTCACCTCACGAAGCAGGCTGCGTGCGGGGTGAGCCACCACACCGGAGCGCTCGGATTCGGCACGCGCCATTTCAAAGAGATGCGCGTAATCGACTCCCGCCGGGCACGTCGATTCGCACGCCAGGCAGCCGAGGCAGTAGTACATCTCATCGGCGAAATCGGGTGTCACCTCGATTTTTTCATCGGCAATCGCGCGCATCAGCGCGATTCGACCGCGCGGACTGTTTTTTTCGCGCTTGGTCTCAACGTAAGTAGGGCAGGTGGGCAGGCACATTCCGCAATGCATGCATTGCTGAAGCACCTCGTAATTGAGCCCTTTCAGGAGATTCGGCGTTTCACTTTTCGGCTCACTCATAAATCGAAAATCTTCCCGGGATTCAGCAGATTGTGCGGATCTAGCGTGCGCTTAAAGTCTTTCAATAACTCGAGCGTTTCTTCGCCCAATTGGCCCGGCAAGAAGTTCTTTTTCGCGAGACCCACGCCATGTTCACCAGTGATCGTTCCCCCCAGCGCAATTGTCTTTTCGAAAATCTCTGCCATCGCTAGCTCCACGCGGTGCATCTCTTCCTTGTTGCGTTCATCGGTTAGAAAAGTCGGGTGCAAATTGCCATCGCCAAAGTGGCCGAAGATACCAATCTTCAATTTGTGCTTCTCAGCGACGTCTTGGCAGAACCGGACCATCTTCGCCAGGTCGCTACGTTTCACGGTTACATCCTCCAGGATCGTCGTCGGAGCCACACGCGCGAGTGCGGAAAACGCGTAGCGCCGGGCTGAGGCGAGCTGGGTCGATTCCTCGGCATTTTTCGCCAAGCGAACCTCGCGTGCCCCACGTTGCATCGCTAACTGTCGCATTTGTTCCGCTTCATCGGCCACCGAAGCGGGGTGTCCATCCGTCTCCATCAAGAGAACTGCTTCCACTTCGGTAGGGAGACCGATGTTAGCGTAGTCTTCCACGCAACGGATGGTTGTTTTATCCAGGAATTCCAGAGTGCACGGAATCACCTTGGCAGAGATGATCGCTGAGACTGTTTCCGCCGCTGCTTCTAGGGAATCGAAGAGCGCCAGCAATGTTTGCCGAGCTTTGGGTTTTGGGACGAGTTTCAAAAGAATCTCGGTAATGATTCCCAGGGTGCCTTCAGAACCGACAAAGAGGTCCTTCATCGAGTAACCGGCGGCATTTTTCACACAGGCATTTCCTGTTCGAACGACTTTTCCCGACGCAAGAACCACTTCCAGGGCCATTACATAATCGCGCGTAACGCCATATTTGAGCCCGCGCAGGCCGCCGGAGTTGTTGGCCACATTACCGCCCAGTGTGGAAATCTTCATTGAGCCGGGATCGGGCGGGTACATCAGCCCTAAAGCTTCCACGCGCTGAGCCAGAGTGATCGTCGTAACGCCGGGTTGAACGCGGGCCGTGAGGTTCGGTTCATCCACCTCCAAAATCGTGTCCATCTGCACTGTACAGAGGACGATGCTACCGACCGAGGGAACGCTGCCGCCGCTTAAGCCCGTTCCCGAGCCGCGCGTAACCACCGCCACGCGATGTTTTCCGGCCCACTCAAACACGCGAGAAATCTCGTGAGCGCTTTTAGGAAACACCACCGCTTTCGGCAGTGAATAAAGCGCTGCGGTGCCATCGAATGCGTAGGGCACCAGATCCACCTCCCGGGTGAGGCATGCCTGCGCTCCCACAATTCCGGTTAACTCGTCTAAAGCAATAGAATCTAGCGGTGAGATACTCAAGCCACTCAAAGTACAAATGAAACGTGGTTTGAGCAATAGGGAGGAACCTGTGAATCTTTCGAAGGAGTATCGTACCAAGTGTTTTGCTAGTTTCGCGTGGCTAGATTTTGGGTATTTACAATGGTCTTCCCGGCGCGACAATTTAGAGATATGGACCAGCTTTTTAACTCTTCACGCGTCTCGACACTTTTGTCGAGTATAGAGAACTTGTTCGGTCCGGTGCTGCCCGGTATAGGGACTGAGGAGACAACGATCTCTATTTTTCGAAATCGCTACGCGAAGCGGTGGGATTTGACGGGCCAAGTGGGGATTCTACCGGATGCTTCCATCTACGTGCACACTCAGATCGAGATCGATTTAACGAAGGTGAAGAGCATGGTGGTCGGTTTGCCCGAAGACATAGGCGTGGAGAAGCCTGGGCAGGTGGAACGGGTGGCCGAGTGGCGTCGGAAGAATAACTTGGAGTAAAACTAATTGGGTGGGTTTGCCATGGGGTGAAGCAGCGCTTCAGGAACCCGGTAATGCCCGATGAGCGTCCAGGCGAACAGGACGTTTTCGCACTGAGTACCTTCGCCGATATTGTGGACAACGAGTAGCGAACCATCGTCGCGGGCGAACACCACGCCAGTGTGCAGAGCACCGGAAGGCAGCCGCCAGACCACGATATCGCCGCCGTGATAATCATTGGCCTCTTTCGTGACAGGGAGCTGCCAGCCCTGGTGCTTGTAATAGGCCATGAGATTCGGAACGCGGCGGTGATCGATGCTCCTATCCGTGGCGTGTGTCCCCCAACTCCATGGATAGTTGGAGGGGTTGTGCTCCATGTCTTCATGCACGCGCGCTTGGAGGTCGAGTCCCAACTTGCGCAGTGAGCGGATCACTACATCCGTGCAGGCACCGCGGTCGATGGGCACATCGCCATTCGGGTAGGGGATCTTCACGTAGGCGGGATCGTACACGGTCGTCACGCCCACTTGAGCGAGCGCGGCTTGCTGAAGCGCCAAATGAGCAGGATCGAGCGGGGTTTGGCTGGAAACTTGGGTCGGCGCAGGAGTAGGCGGTGCTAGCAGGGTCTGGCCGATTGCAACGCTTAGCAGCGGAGCTAGAAACGGTAGTATTGCGAGGAGTGCTCCGACTTTATGGACAAGTGGGCGATGGAAAAATGAGAGTATTTTCTGTAAAATTGCGTTTTTCATGTAAACCGTTGTGGTGATTTAAGCCGGGCTTTGCTTGGATGTAAGCCTTTTATGCAATACGAGAACCCTATCATTCCCGGTTTTTATCCTGATCCAAGCATTTGTAGCGTTGGTTCTGATTACTATTTGGTTAACAGCAGTTTCGAGTACTTCCCCGGCGTACCCATTTTTCACAGCCGCGATCTCATCACTTGGCGTCAAATCGGGAACTGCTTAAACCGGGAGAGCCAGCTCAAATTGCACAAGACCAAGTGCTCGGACGGAATTTATGCACCGACGATTCGCCATAAAGAGGGTGTATTTTATATGGCAACGACCAACGCCTTGCCTGGTGAAGGATTTAAGAACTTTTACGTGACCTCGACGGACCCGGACGGTGAGTGGTCCGACCCGATTTATGTGAAGCAGGGCGGGATCGATCCCTCACTCTGTTTTGCCTCCGACGGTAAGGTCTACTGGACGGGGAATGGCACGTTTTGGGCAAAGGTGCGTGGCATATATCAATCGGAGATCAATATCACCACGGGTGAGTTGCTTACGGAGCCGAAGTTCATCTGGTCGGGCAGTGGGGGCAGTTATCCAGAGGCACCGCATCTGTTTCAGCGTGGCGGTTACTACTACCTTTCCGTGGCGGAAGGCGGGACAGCAGAGTGTCACATGGCGACGATCGCTCGGTCGAAAAATCCGTTTGGGCCCTTTGAAGCGTGTCCGCACAATCCAGTGCTTAGCCATCGCAGCCTCATGAGCCCCATTCAGGCGGCTGGGCACGCCGATTTCTTTGAGGATCATGTGGGGCGCTGGTGGGTGGTGTTTCTGGGAATTCGCTATGCCGAGTTTGGCTACCATAATCTTGGGCGCGAGACCTTCTTAGCACCGGTGACGTGGACCTCGGATGATTGGCCGATTGTAAATGAAGGCGAGCGGATCACCCTCTCAATGGATGTGGATCGCACCATGCCGATGGAGACTCGATCCGGTTTCCACAAGCGGGACGACTTTGACAGCGAGAAACTCTGGCTTGCGTGGGTGCACCTGCGCAACCCGAATCCCGAGGATATTTCCCTGACGGAACGGCACGGTTGGCTCCGCCTCAGCTGTGGCGAGGCGCACCTGAATGAGCTCGCCAACCCCTCGTTTGTCGGGCGTCGACAACAACACTTTGAATGTCAGGCCGACACGTTACTGGATTTCGCACCGCTTTCTGAGAGCGACGAAGCGGGATTGACGGTGCTTATCGATGACCTGCACCACGCAGAGATCGTGGTGACGCAGCGGAACTCGGTGCGTGTCGTTTTGCTTCGTCGTAAAATCGGGACGCTAGTTCAGGAAAGCGGCGTTCACGCGGTTCCGGGAACCGATCCCATTCAACTTCGAATAATCTCCGGTCGGCAGGAATACGTCTTTGCTTTCCAACAGGCGGGTGGCGATATAACGGTAATAGGTCAGCACGAAGTCAAATACGTTTCCACGGAGGTGGCTGGTGGTTATACCGGTGTGATCATAGCGATGTATGCCACGGCCAACGGCAAGACAAGCGAGGCAAAAGCCTATTTCGATTGGTTTGATTACCAACCGCTGTAGGGGATAAGCTTCAAACACCTTCTGGGGTGACTCACATTTTTAGCGCCGGGTGTACGAGAACGAACTCAAATAGTACGATGTAAAATAGTTTGACATAATGTAAAAGGCGCGACTAAATTGTAATGCTGCACACAGGCGAGGAATCTATGAACGACCCCCTAAACGATACACGACGCGCCGCCTACGAACGGCTTAAGGAAATCAAACGCCAGATTACCCAGAAAGAGGGCGAATTGACCTCGCTCTGGGCGGAGCACAGCCGGGTCGAAAAATTGATCGAGGATTTGCAGGGGACCACGGCTCCCACAGTTCCTGAGACCACAGTTCCTGGGATGCCGCCCATTCCCGCTGACGCACTGGGTGACGCGCTCTTAAAGGCGAAGTACAAAAGCAAGCTCTTCACACCCACTGCTCCGGAGGTGAACTCGCCTGAGTCGGTCGCACCTGACCCATACTTTGCGAATTTGCCTCCGATCCCGCCGGTTCCCCATCAAGAGACGATTCCGCACGAGGAGATGCGCATGGAGATCGATTTCGGTCGATGGCTCGCTCGAATCGGGGTTGTGTTTGCCTTAATCACGCTGATTTCCTTTAGCGCCATGCTCTACACGGAGCTGGGCCCTGTTGCGAAGCTCTTTATCCTTACAATTGTTAGCGTCGGCATGTTCTGGGGCGGCGTGGAACTGGAACGGCGCGATCCGGCCGTGGTTGTTTTTGCTCGAACTTTGGCGGGCGGTGGCCTGGCGTGTCTCTACTTTACGCTCTACGGCGCCTCGAATCTGGAGCAGTTGCGGGTGATTGATAGTCCAATTCTGGGCGGGTTATTGCTTTTGGCGTGGTCGGCGTTCGTGCTTTGCCTGGGTGAGCAGAAGAAATCGGAGCTGCTCTCGTTTTTCTCAATCGCGCTGGCCTATTTCAGCTCGGCGATTAATCCGAATAGCGATTTCATGTTGTTTTCGAATCTGCTCCTGGCAGCGACTTCGGTGGTGTTGTTAATCCGGAATTCATGGCTCGGATTGTCGTACTTTTGCTTGGTTACGACCTATGTCGGATTGCTGTGGAGCTTCGCGGGCTACTCGGATTGGGGCGTGTTTCATGCGCCAGAGGTTTCGTTTTGGGCGTGCGTGGGCTACTTGGCCGGGGCGTGGATCATCCATTGCGCCGG
This sequence comes from uncultured Verrucomicrobiae bacterium, assembly GCA_963743595.1. Lineage (GTDB taxonomy): Bacteria > Verrucomicrobiota > Verrucomicrobiia > Methylacidiphilales > UBA1321 > CAVURW01. The sequence continues at coordinate 14,269 of CAVURW010000142.1, read as the reverse complement.
GTTATTTTCGGGAAGCCCTTCACTTTCTGAGGAACGCCGGATTGCCTATCAATTTTTGAATAATGGCGGCTTGGTGGGCATGATGCTCTTGAGCGCCATGCAGTCGGGTTTCGGCCACTACGGAGAAATCTTGTGCGCGCTCGGCTTCCTGAATTTAACGATGGCGGCAGCGACGGGATCGCTCCTGCCGTCGCGGGAGCGCCTGGACCAATGGTTCATGTTCCAAGGACTCGGCCTGATCACCGCTGCGATTGTCGAGCACTACACCGGGCAAACTCGCGGCTTACTCTTGGTGATTGAGACTGTCTTTTTAGCGGCGGCAGCGGCCTATTCCGGCAATCTCCTGATGCGCCTGCTTTGCCTTGTGGTCTCGTGTCTTGCGCTCGGTTTTCTACTCTTTGAAGTGGATGCGCATCCGAATGCGAACGGGCTCCTGTTTAGCGGGCTTGTCGCGATGTTGATCAATGGCTACATCGCGCGGTGGAATAGCAAAACCGAGCAGCCCACGGTCCCCTCAGCCGTTTATGTCGTCCTGGGCAGCATCTACTTCTGCATTGGCAGTCTCATGCACTCGGAAGAGGCCGCCCAGTTGGCGAATAGCGGAATGCTTCTGGCGGTTGTCGGTTCGGCCCTGTTCATCGGCGGACGATTCACCACCTTCAGCGAGCTTCTGTTCGGTGGGCCCATTCTACTCATTTGCAGCGGGTTAACCGTAATCAATCCGAACCATGATCATAATTCGCTGCTGGCCAAGGGGATTGTCGCGGGAATCATGGCAGCCACCTCCATCGCTTGGCAAAATTCGGGGCGAGCTGGGCAATTACGTGTTCATCTCGTCACGGTCTTCGCGATCATGACGACGCTGACCGCTTTTTGGGGATTCCATCCCTCGACGGACAAAGCGGGTGAAATGATCTCGATGAGCCTTCTTTCGGCGGGCTTTTTCTTGTTCGGCATGCTTTTGAAGGTGCCGCCCTTTGCGATCGCCGGGCAGCTTTTACTTGGACAGGGTTGTGTGCTCTTCCTTTCTGAGGACGCCAGTAACTGGCCGTGGTGGACTGGGATTGTGCCGATTTGTGTGTTACTGGGAACCGGCTGGCTCGGGGAGGAGTGGATTAACCGGGCGATTCAACAAGTAAAACGAAAGCTTGATCTCGAAAATTTGCGGGGAGCTTCCGTGCTCTACCGTGTCATTGCGACGTGCCTTTTCACCCGATTGCTTTACGTCAATTTGCCACCTTACGAGATGATTCCCGCGACGCTCGGTCTGGGTCTGTTTCTAGTTATTTTGGGTGAAGCGGTGGCGGTCCTGGATGTGGCTGCGATTTGTGCGGTCGCCGCAAACCTCATCGGAGGCTTCCTGTTTTTTGGAAAGATGGATGAATACGGAAATCTTTGGGACATCGCGTGCCTGTTCCTTGTCGTCGCACAGGTCCTGATTCTCAAAACGAGTCGGGTGACGAAGCCCGTGTGTTTGATCGGAATCAACTTCGTCGCCTCGGTGTGCGCAACCGCGTATGTCATCGATTGCTGCTCGAATCAAGGTATCGAGCGCGTGATTCCCATATTCTGTATCGGCGCTGTTCTCTTCACCGCAATCGGCTTGTGGTTTCGATTGTTGCAACCCCTGATCTGTGGCCAGGGGCTCCTGTTTTTCGGCGTCGTTACGTTTTTAAGTCGAGTGGAGCCGTTCTCGATGATGATGACACTTTCGACCATGTCGACCTGGCTCAGTGCGTTCGCTATCGGCTGGTTAATCCACCCGCGGTTTGTGTTGATTAAGGATCTCTATGAGGCGAATGGGCGCGTCTGGGCGAAAGATCTGGCGTATGCGACCTACGTCTATCGGGGCCTTGGCGCGCTGTTGCTCGCAATATGGGTGACCCACGCCTTCCCGAATGACCTAGTGTGCCTCACGCTAATGGCACTGGGTGTGGGAGTGACGATGTGGAACATCTTTGCCGAGAATAATTTTGGCATGCGTTGCGGGCTGGGTCTGGGGTTCATCGGAGTCGTGTTCTATGTAGCGCACCGAGTTCAATTTGATGGAGCGGTGGAAATTCTGGATGGCCTGGGATTCGCGTGTTTGCTGTTTCAATCGACCATCTTTCGTATGCTCGCAGGTGACTTGGTCCAAAAAGAGGAGCGCTGTACATTCGTGATGTTTGGCTCGATTTGTGGGTGGCTTTTTGTCGCAAACGCCTTCCCGTGGCCGCACTACGCCACGATGGTGTGGGCGCTCTATGCCGTGTTGATCACCTTGCTCGGTTTCATCGGCAACGAGAGACTGCTGCGGTTGTCCGGGCTCGGGCTTTTGGCCATAGCCATTGTCCGCGTGGGGCTTCATGATTTCTGGGATTTCCCCGGCGTTCTCAAGGTGATGACTTTCCTGGCGCTGACGATGGGTTGCATGGGCCTGAGCTATCTCTACCACCGGTTCGGCAATCAAATGAAAGAATGGATCTAACCAGCGTGACGCTGGACCCAATAGGGAGATCTTTTCTTTCGTTGATCTGAAGCTGTTGGGGTGACGCTGGACCCAGAAGGGGGGAACTTTGCTTACATTGATCTGGACCTGTTGAGGTGACGTTGGAGCAGTTATGAAGCGTACGCCTTGACCCAGAGAAGAGTCACTCCTATGCTGCGGGCCATGGGAGCCATCAGTCATCGAGCGATGAAGGTTCTATCGGTTCCAGAACTGATCACGGCTGAGGAAGATCGTGTGCCCGTCCCGGCTCCCAGCGCTCCACCGAAATCGGACCTAAAGCCGACGCATCGTTTTTTCAATAAGCGCGGTTTACTGAAACTGGGACTGTTTTTATTTGTGATCGTGGGACTGATTCTTCGTTATGAGTATCATTACAGTCAATACCAATACAGTTGGGTCAATGATATTGGAACGCATGAGATCTATATTAAATATGTCATGGCGCATGACGGCGCATTGCCAGATGTGACAAATAATGGAGTGCAGGGTGGATTTGAATTCCCGCAAATGCCGCTCTATTACGTGATCGCTGCCGGATTAGGTTCGACGGAAGCGTGGTCGTGGTTCGGCACGCTCTGTTCGATGGCGAGTTTGATCATCGTCTATCGCGCCTCATTTTTTGTCTCTTCGTGGTTGGTCCGTTATGGGATGACGATCTTTTGGGCAATCGATCCGTTCTTTGTCGTTCATAGCACCACCGTTGGTAATGACTGCATCAATTGTCTCTGTGGCGCGGCCTTTTTCTATTGCCTTTTGGCCATCAATCGCTCGCCGAATCGTCTCAATTACTGGAGGGCGGTGTGGGTGCTCATGGTGGGACTTTTCACGAAGTTAAACACGATCGGTTTACTGGTGGCATTTCCCTGGATTTTCATCAGGACCTATCGAACCAATCGGTTGCTGTTGTGGAGGGTGTCGACTTTGATGGCGATGGGTGTGATCTGGTTTGCGTTTATCGAGCAGAGATCATGGACGGGCGATCGGCACCGGTTCATGTTTGATTTCGATTGTCCGCCCCAAGACATTCGCGTCGATTACGGCACCTACTTCTCCACATTTGAATTGAGCAAACTGATGGCTGAAGGACAGGCCTCTTTGCTACAAGGCGAGACGTCCGATTCCGTTCGATTCTCGTTCCACACATTCCTCTACGCCAATTTCTTGGTCGGCACATGGAACTACAAGACGTGCCCAGAAATACTAATGGCGAATCGTTTTTTATTCCTGGTCGGACTCATGATTCCACTGGGACTGATGCTGTTTTTAGCGATCTCGCTTCTCGGATATCCCTTCGCTATTGACACGCGATTTTCATTCTTCAATAAGGTGGTCTGCGCCCTGTTTTTGGCGATGTACGCAATGAACGTTTGCCTGGTGATCGAGTGCCCGCATACGTGCCATGCCGACCCGCGCTTGCAGTTCCCGACCCTTCCATGGGTGGTGTATGCCTTTTGCCGAGGTTGGACGGTTTTCGGAAGAAGCGATTTGTTGAAAACGCTGATGTGGGTCAATCTGGTTGCGTTTTGTGGAGGGTGTTGTTTCTATTACTCGATTTTGTTTTCAACAAACCAACTTCCCTACAAGTTATATTAAAATTTATGAAGGCTTCTACTCGATGGTTTAGCTATGGCGTTTATATCGTCGCTGTATTGATTTCTGTAGCCCTGCTGATGCTGGCTCAATCGATCATGAAGACGCAGTTTCAACCCGGCGAATTTATCGCAATGGAGGCGCTTTTATCGGGTGCAACATTCTTCCTGGTGCCGATGTTTGCACTAAGCACCACCATCTCAATTTTGTTCCGGGAGCTTCAGGAGAAGGATGATGAGGCAGGCATGACCCGGCTGGTCGATTGCCACGACACGCTGGTCGGGTGGTTTTGCGGCGTCTGGATGCTTTTGTCCATGTTCATCATCATGGCGCTCGATTCGATTTTCTCGACACGAACCGTGATGATCGTCGCGACGGCCGGTTTGGTGGTTTGTGCGCAGCCGGCGTTTGCCAGCGGTATGTTCTGCCTGTTCAGACGAAAATTACTGTTATGGGCTGGGTTGGTCGTTATCGGAAGCGCGGTCCATCTCTGGCTGGTGAACGGGTTGGTTCACACGAGCCCTTACGCGGAGCTCGGCTTGCTCTCACTGGCGCTCGGGAATCTGGTGCTGTGTATTCCGCTGAATTCGGATTCTGAGGAAGCCGTGCGATTAGAAAAACAGCGGCGACGCGCAGCACGGCAGATCGCCAGTTCATGGAATTTCTGGCGGGCCCTGTTGGCCGGTTTATGTGTTTACGGGGGGATCTTCGCCTTCATTCAGATGGACGTAATTCCGTCACCTTCGTGGCAGTGGCAAAGCGGTGCGGGCGGGGGCACCTATTCGACTACGACTCTGGACTCCATCGATAACTATCTCGCAGCGGGACTGTGGATGCGCGCGCTCCTCTGCTTGGGCCTGTTTGGTTTAAGTGGAATTTTTACTCATCGACTGATGCTTGATGAAGCGAAAGGGCGAACGGTCGCGCTTCTCGGTGGATATTGCGTTTTGATGACGGCAGCCGCTACAGTTCTCATCATGTTTCGGGCAACGATCATCACATGGTTCTTCGGAACGGAGAGCGTTGATGGCCAAAGTGATCTCTATTCGTTCGGTGCGGCAGCAATTCCGCTGGCCTACTTTTTCGCCTTTGCCATCTACTTTTTGGCATCACGGTGGTACCCCGGCTGTTGGTTGATCGGTGCCTTGGGAATTGTCTATTCGGTCTGGACGCTGACAAAGAGTAGCGGTCCCGAGTTCGCATCCGTCTATTTGTTCGAAGCCGCCCTGATCAGTCTGCTGATCGCTTTTTGCTTTTCGATCGGCCAAAACGTGCTGGCGCTTTTCCTTCCTGAACCGGCCGAGACTACTCCCCGAAAGAAGGGTGTTTTGCCCAGCGGTCGTACGGAAACAGCCGCGCTCGCGACATCCGAGACAGAATCGACTGAGAAAGCGGTCGCCACACCTGTTCCCGAAGTTGTTGCCGATGTGAAGCCAGCAGTGGCATCGACCCCAGTTGTTGAGCCAAAGCCTGCGGTTGTGGAGAAACCCCTAGCGGCTCCCGCAATTGCACCGGTCGTTGTAGAGAAAGAGATCGCGGCTCAAGTCGTTCAAGCACCCACCGTTGAAGAGAGGCCCGCGCCTGTCACGGTAGCACCGGTGATTGAGGAAAAGCCCGTGGTGACGCCGCCTGCCGTGGAAGAAAAGCCGCCCGTTGTCCATGCGATTCCGGTTTCCGTCGTGGAAGACAAGCCTCCCGTGCGAACAATGCCCGTGAACGATCTGCCGCAGGTGACCAAGGAGATTCCTGTAACCGTAGTGATGGATGACCGCAAAGCAGAGCCGACCGTCGAGGAGTCAGCACCGCGATCTGCACGTCCACCAATTGGCGTCGTTTCGAAGCCCGTGGAATATCAACCGATCTCCATGATGATTAGCGTCACGGGCCGTGTGCAGGTGGACGAAACCGCCCTGCGGGAAATAAACGTTCGCGCGGGCGAGGGGTTTATCGATCGGCTCTATGCGAATTTCAAGGGCAAAGCCGTGCAGAAGGGCGAGCCGCTTTTACGAATCTTGTGTGAAGATTGGGCGACTGCGCAGGAGAGCTACATTAAGGCGTACCGCTCGTGGCGTAAGAAGAACATGACCCGCACCGGAAAGCCGGACGGGAACCCGCCGAGCATCTTGCGCGAGCGACTGCGCATCTGGGATGTGACTCCATCGCAAATCGCTGAGCTGGAAGCATTGGCAAACGATGAAGATATCGATCTGGACGATGGCCTTCCGCAAAGCCTGGAAATCGTAGCGCCGTTTGATGGGTATGTGGTCGAAAAGAAGGCGGTAGAAGGTGCCCGTTTTGAAGCTGGCCAAGCGCTCTTGACACTCGCGAATCTCGATCAGGTTTGGATTGTCGCCGATTTTCCGGAAGACAGGGCGCGCTACATCAATGTCGGCGTGGAATTGCAGGTGCGGGTGCCGTCGTTGCCGAAGTACTTTGCCATCTGCCCGGTGCGTTATCTCGAGCCGGTGGATGAATCGGACGAGCGAAAGGGTTTGCGCGTGCGGCTGGTAATGAACAACGAAAAGCGTGAGCTCAGTCCCGGCGTTTTCACCCAGCTCTCCTGTGAAGTGAGTCTGGGCGATTGCCTGGTCGTTCCCTCCGGTGCGGTGATGCCGATGGCCGGGAAGCTCATGGTTTTTGTGGAGCGGGAAGGCGGGCAGCTGGAGACGCGACAGGTGGAGGTGGGTGTTCAGTCCGGCGACTATTATCAAATTCTTTCCGGCGTTCGTGAGGGGCAGAAGGTGGTGATCGGAGCCAACTTCCTGCTCGGGGATGGAGCCGGGCCTCAGTAGCGAGCTCCTTACATGATGCAGAGGATGACGACTGCGACTGCGAGTAGAGCGAGCCAGCCAATGGTCGCTACGGCTACCACGGCTGTCCCATTTCGCGACAGCGTGTGCAGATCGGCCTGAAGTCCCAGCCCTGCCATGGCCATCGCCATCAGGAAGTTTGCCAGTGTCAGGATTTGTGCGATGACCGGCTCCGTTATCAAGGCGTAGCTGGGGAAGAGGTGGCGCAGGGTGGTGGTCAGAATTCCCATGATCACGAACCCCAGCACAAACCACGGTTTCGGCAGCGCGGTCGTGGTGTGATTGAGTCGGTGCGTCACGCGGAGCGAGCCGATAATCGCTACGACAGGAATGAGGAGCACCACACGCAACAGTTTCGCGACGGTACCGGTCAAAATCGAGTCAGGTACCGAGGCGGTAGCAGCTGCGACTTGGGCCACCTCGTGTAACGTGGCACCTGTGATCAAGCCGTAGGTTTGCGGCGGAAGGTGAACTATGGTTTGGGCGAACGTGAAGAGCAGTGCAGCGACGGTGCCGAGTAGTGTGCAGATGGGAATGGCAATGTTTGTGTCGCGGTCTTTTGCTTGAATCACTGGTGCAACTGCAGCGATCGCCGATGCTCCGCAAATCGAACTGCCCACGGCGATGAGAAGCGGCAAATCGCCGGTCAAACCGAACCTTCGACCCAAGTACGAGATGAGCAGCAAACCGACTGTGATAATCGAGAGATCCAGGACAACCAGCTCGATTCCAACATGGCGTAACAGGACGAAATCGAGCCGAACGCCGAGCAGGACGATGCCCAACCGGAGTAGGTCGCGGGCCGAATAAGCGATTCCGGGAAACTGCTCGTGGTTCACGTGAAGCGCCGCGCGCCACGCGATTCCCAAAATCAGCGCAATGGAGAGTGGCCCGATCGTGGCGAGAAACGGGTTCTTCGCGAGCATGAGTGCCGCGATGGCGAGGAGTGCGGTGAGGGCGACACCTGTTCTGAAGTGCGTATTGTGCATGCCTCATGGATACGCGAGACTGCGCGAACTTAAAAATATCGGTTACTTGGAGTAGATAACTTTAAGTTATCGTTGCGTTACCGGTCTCGGAAGCATCTCGCGAACCAGTTGCAAGAACGATTGCGCGGGGCCGGTCGGTTTCGGGCCTGCCGGAAAGAGCACCTCAATCGGTCGCTCAATCCGCATCCCCGCGACCTGTATCGGCACGAGTTCGCCGGAGAGCAGTTCCTTTTGGATAGCGATCTTTGACAGAAACGCGATCCCGTGGCCAGTGGTGATCACCGCTTTAATCGCTTCGCTGGTCCGGAGCTCCAAGTCAATGTTCATATCGGCGGGCGCGAGGCCCTTTTGCGCGAGGGCGGCCTCAACATGATCGCGTGTGCCTGAACCTTTTTCGCGAAAGAGAATGGGTGTGGTGCTCAGTTGTTTGAGAGAGATGTTGCGGCACGAGGCGAGATGATGTCGCGGCGAGGCGACGCAGAGAATCTCGTCCTGCAGCAGTCGTTCCGATTTCAAACCGGGGTTCTTGTAGCGACCCTCAATAAGGCTGAATTGCACACGGTTTTCGACGAGCGCGTTGACCACCTCCTGCGTATTGCCCTCGGTGATTTGAAGGCGCAAATTCGGCCAGCGATGACGCGAAGCCACGAGCCACTTCGGAAGCAAGTACTGCGCGATTGTGGAGGTCGCCCCGAGGTGAAGTTCTCCCTGCATCAGGCCTTCCTGCGCATGGATTTCCTGGGTAATTTCGCGAGCAAGCTTCTCAATCATCCGGGCGTGCTCGAGTAACAGGCAACCGGCATTCGAGAGCCGAATCGATCGTCCGGAGCGCTTAAAGAGCGGCAGCCCGATCTCTTCTTCCAGTAATTTGATGTGTTGCGTGACGGCAGGTTGCGAAATGTGAAGGAGTTTTGAGGCTCGGGTAAAGTTGAGGTTCTCAGCGACGTGTCGAAAGACGTGAAGGCGGTAATCCACAGAAACAACATGCCATGAAAGGGTTGTCACTGGGAAGAGCAGGGTTTGAGCAGACGTAGAGCAACGAAATACGGGCAGGGGATCTTGCGATGGTAATGTTACAATCGGTTCTAAGCTCCCTTTTGCACCATGAAAAGTTCACATAACTGTAACATTGCTGACGCGATAAATCCTTCTGTTTGCCTCACGGTGTAACACGGTAGGTGTTCCTAATTATGACTCCCTCACGTAACCGGGTTCTTCTCGTGGATGATCAGCAGACCGCCCTGCTCACGCTCTCCCTTTTATTTAAGTCTTTCGGGTGGGAGACCCACCAAGTCAACAGTGGTAAAGCTGCCCTGCGAGCTTTAGTTGAACAAGAGTTCGATTTAGTCCTTACCGACTTGAGAATGCCAGAAATGGATGGCGTGGCGTTGATTCGACAAATCCGAAAGATTTGCGGTCCTACCGATCCCGTTGCGTTCCTGTTCACGGGTTTCGCGGACCAGGCGAACATCGAACTGGCACTCGCTGCAGGAGCGCAATTGGTTCTTCATAAGCCGATCGGCAGTCAACATTTGCATGAAGCCCTGAAGACGTGTGGGCTCTCCATCGCCGTCGAGAGACGCCCGATTATCGTGAGACCCGTGAATCGCCAGACCATTGATCGACGGGCAGCGACAGTGATGTTGAATCCCATAAATCGTTCTTTTTAGAACAACTTACTCTTCCTCGCCGCTCCGGTTCTTGCGAACTCCAGAAAATCGACCTGATGATTTTTCAGGTAGATGTAGGCCAGTGCATTGAGGTGTGAGGTGAGGAATTTCTTCTCCGCGCCCTTTGCCGTTTTCAGGCGGGTCTTGATTTCTTTGAGCTGAGCGATGATCGAGTTTTCGTCGTCCAGCTCCTGCTGAGTCCAGCTGTTCTGCACCTGGTCTGACGAAGAGCGATAAATACTCACCCACAGTTTTTTGTCCGGTTGGGTGAGCTGAAATTGTTCGATTATGGTATCGGGCAGGACGTCGCCTCCGTACCGTGTTTTATTCAGTACACGCAGGAAATCGCCAAACTGCGCGGCCTCCCGCAGGTGGTAAATTTGGGGGGCAAATGTGATGAAATAGATGTTTTCGTCAAAAAGGGTTACGAAGATCGAACGATCTGCCCACTGATCCCAAATTACAAATAGGCAGTTGGGACCGTTCATGCTGCTGCGTTTAAAACCGCAATGGATCGCGGTGGTGAGGAGAGTCGTGTAGGAAAGATGCACAATCCGGAAGACGTCTGAAAACACGCCTGAGTTGTAGAAAGTAGACATGAGAAAGCCGGATGAAATTCATTCGAAATTCACCCGGCTTTCCTTACTTAACCGATGGCTCAGCCCTTCGATTTAACCTGAATTTGCAGGCCAATATCCCGGGGCACAGGCTCGAAGTGCGACGGCGTCATGTCATACGTCGCTCGGCCTTTCGAGAGCGACCGAATCGCGTTAGCATATCCGAACATCTCAGAGAGCGGGACCTCCGCGACGATGAGCACCAATTCACCCTTCGGAACGAGTTCCTTTATGCGACCGCGCCGACGATTCAGATCGCCGATGATGTCACCTTGCCCGTCCGTGGGCGTGTAGCATTCCACCGCCATGATCGGCTCCAGAATGATCGGTCGCGCTTTCGCTACCGCATCCTTCAACGCGAAACTGCCCGCGATTTGAAACGCGAGATCGTTCGAGTCAACGTCATGGTACGACCCGCCGACGATATCGACTTCGAAATCGACAAGCGGTGCACCGGCCAGCGGACCTGATTTGGTCGCCTGCTCAATGCCTTTTCGTACCGAGCCGATGAACTGCTTCGGAATGGTCGCACCGACAATGCAGTCGGTAATGACAAGACCGGAGTCGCGTGCGGCAGGTCGAATCGAAACGATGACGTGGCCGTGTTGGCCGGGACCACCGCTGCGCTTGATCTGCTTGCCTTCGCCCACCGCAGGGACGGTATCGTTTCCCGATACGCGATCTGTGGTTCACCAAAGGTGGTGTTGACGCGGTAACGGGTCTGGATTCGTTCCTGAATGACGGCGAGGTGCAGCTCGCCCATGCCAGCGCGCGAACGGGATTTGTGGCGGGTGCTGCTGGATAATTCGCCGGACAACATTTATTTCAAGGACATCCAGTCCCGCTTTGTCAAATGCAGCCAGGCCCTGGCCGCCCAATTTGGCGTGAAATCCCCGGATGAACTGGCTGGGCAAGACGGATTTTGACTTCTTCGGGGAGCCGCACGCCCGCCCCGCGATTTGAGGACGAACAGGAAATCATCCGCACCGGCCAGCCGATGATTGACAAGGAAGAGCGGGAAGAGTGGAAGGACCGGGCACGTCACGTGGGTGTCCAGCACGAAAATGCCGTGGCTCGACGGCGCCGGGAAGATCATCGGCATCATGGGCATTTCGCGCGACATCACCGGACGCAAGCTGGTGGAGCAGCAGATGAAGGAGGCGCTCGACTTCAACCGGACCATCATTTCGGACGCGGCGGTGGGCATCGTCGCCTTCAAGGCGTCCGGCCCCTGCGTGCTGGCGAACGAAACCGCCGCGAAGATACTCAACGGCACGGTGCCCCGGCTTTTGGAGCAGAATTTCCGGCACATCGCATCCTGGCGCGCCTCGGGCATGTTCCAGATCGCGGAAGAAGTCTGGCCACGAAAGAGCCGCGGCAGTGCGAGGCCCATTTCATCAGCTCGTTTGGCAAGGAGGTCTGGCTCGTGAGCCACTTCAGCCATTTCGTCCAGAACGGCGAACCCCACCTGCTGCATGATTTTCAGCGACGTCACCGAAAAGAAAAAGCTGGAAACCCAGTTCCTGCGCGCCCAGCGCATGGAAAGCATCGGCACGCTCGCCGGCGGCATCGCGCACGACCTCAACAACGTGCTGACGCCGCTCCTCATCTCGGTCCAGTTGTTGAAGGAAAAAATTGCCGACGCCGAAGGCCAGCAAATGCTGGACAGCCTGGAGACCAACGTCAAGCGCGGCGCGCGGCCTGGTCAAGCAGGTGCTGGCCTTTGGCCGCGGAGTCAAGGGCGACCGCATCCCGTCCAGCCCAGGCACATCTGCGCGTGAAATCAAGCAGATCGTCCAGGAAACCTTCCCCAAATCCGTGCGAGTTTCGAACTGCAGTCGCCACCGACCTCTGGACGGTTTCCGGCGACCCCACGCAAATCCACCAGGTGCTGCTGAACCTCTGCGTCAACGCGCGCGACGCCATGCCCGGCGGCGGCAAATTGTCCACTCCGCCTGGAAAACATCACGCTCGACGCAGCCTACGCCGCCGCGAATCTGGATGCCAGGCCCGGCCCTATGTCGTCATCAGCGTGGAGGACACCGGGACGGGAATGTCCCGGGAAATCCAGGAGCGGATTTTCGAGCCGTTCTTCACCACCAAGGAGCTGGGCAAGGGCACCGGGCTGGGCCTGTCCACCACCCTGGCCATCGTCAAGAGCCACGGCGGCTTCATCACCTGCTACAGCGAGCCGGGCAAGGGCACCGTCTTCAAGGTTTATCTTCCCGCCAGCGCCGGCGCGGCGGCCGCGGAAAATGCGCCGGCAGGAACAATCCCAGCTGCCGCGCGGCCATGACGAACTGGTGCTGGTCGTGGACGACGAGGAACCCATTCGCGAGATCGCGCAAACACATGCTGGAACGATTTCGGCTACCGCGTCCTGCTGGCCGCCAACGGCGCCGACGCCGTCAAGATTTACACCACCCGCCAGGATGAAATCGCCACGGTCATCACCGACATGGCCATGCCGGTCATGGATGGCCCGGCCACCATCGCCGCGCTTCAGGCCGTCAATCCGAAAGTCAAGATCGTCGGTTTCAGCGGCCTGGAAATGAAAGGCGCCGAGGCCGAGGCCTTCCGCCTCGGGTGCGGGCGCTTTGTCTCCAAGCCCTTCACCGCCGAAACCCTGCTTCAGGTGCTCCGGGCAATTCTTCACGAGCCTGCCGGGGAGCGTTCCACGGACAACAAGCCGAAGACGAAGAAAAAACGCGGTTGAGGCGTGAACGCCAGGTAACAAGGATTACTTTGCGCGCCTGGCGTCCTGGCGGGATAAAAGAAATCGCCGGCGTGTGTTATTTTCCGTGGCAAACGAGGGTTGGTTTCCGCGCAAAAAACTGCTGGCAGACGGCGGGCGATTTTGTATCGTATTCGTTCACTGATTTATTTTTTAACTTTTTATGGAACCACAAGCTGACATCGCACTGATCGGTCTGGCCGTCATGGGCCAGAATCTCATTCTGAACATGAACGACCACGGCTTCACCGTCGTGGCCTACAACCGCACCGTCGAGAAAGTGGACCACTTCCTCGCCAACGAAGCCAAGGGCACCAAGGTCCTCGGCGCGCATTCGCATCGAGGAAATGGTCTCCAAGCTCAAGAAGCCGCGCCGCGTGATGATGCTCGTCAAGGCCGGCAAGGCCGTGGACGAATTCATCGAGCAGCTCGTGCCGCATCTCGAACCGGGCGACATCATCATTGACGGCGGCAACTCGCTGTTCGAGGACACCATCCGCCGCGTCGAAATATGTCGAGAGCAAGGGCCTGCTTTACATCGGCACCGGCGTGAGCGGCGGCGAAGAAGGCGCGCGTCACGGCCCGAGCATCATGCCCGGCGGTTCGCCCGCCGCGTGGCCGCACGTGAAGGACATTTTCCAGGGCGTCTCCGCGAAGGTGGAAGGCAATGTGCCGTGCTGCGACTGGGTGGGCGAAGGCGGCGCGGGCCATTACGTGAAGATGGTCCACAACGGCATCGAATACGGCGACATGCAGTTGATCTGCGAGGCCTACAACATCATGAAGAACGGCCTCGGCATGTCCGCGCCGACGAAATGCACGAGGTTTTCGCCGAATGGAACAAGGGCGAACTCGATTCCTATCTGATCGAAATCACCCGCGACATCCTCGGCTTCAAGGACACGGACGGCTCGCCGCTCGTGGACAAGATTCTCGACACCGCCGGCCAGAAAGGCACCGGCAAATGGACGGTCATCAATTCGCAGGACCTCGGCATCCCGATCACGCTGATTGCCGAGGCGGTTTATTCCCGCTGCGTTTCCGCGTTGAAGGACGAGCGCGTGAAGGCCGCGAAGAAATTGAAAGGCCCGCGCCCGGCGCTCACGAGCATCGCCGCGAATCCGCGAAAAGAAAAAGCAGTTCATCGCCGACATCCGCGACGCGCTTTACGCCTCGAAAATCGTCAGCTACGCGCAGGGCTACATGCTCATGCGCGCGGCGGCGAAGGAATACAGCTGGAACCTGAACTACGGCGGCATCGCGCTGATGTGGCGCGGCGGCTGCATCATCCGCTCGCGCTTCCTCGGCAAGATCAAGGAAGCCTACGACAACAATCCGAAGCTGACGAATTTGCTGCTGGACGATTATTTC
>CAVURW010000141.1:0-6530 GCA_963743595.1 uncultured Verrucomicrobiae bacterium | reverse complement strand
ATCGAAAAACTCGCTCTTACTCTCTGCTTACAGCCTGAAAAAATCGCAGCAACTAGCGGTGTCGATGAAGGATCCCCATGGCTGGTTCGGAATCGCGGCGACGCCGAACACATCCTTAATAAGTGGGTAAAACGAGAACGGATTAACGAAGTAAATCAGGTGCATTTCCTAGCAGAGAGTTTGTCTCTAAGTGCAAAGCCGCAGGCCAAGCGTGCCTCGTTGCCCCAGTTCCAACCTTATGAACAGGTGGCTAATGAGCCGATCTGGTCAACAGTCCAGGACGAGGTAACGAACGAGAAAAGCGTCCTTTTCCTCGTACACTCGATGCCTATGGGCGGCGCGTGTAAGTTTCTCCTCGATATTGTGACCCAACTGCACAAGTCAGGCTACGTGGTCTCAATTGCGGTTTTGGGATTTCGCGATAATCCGTGGTACACTGAGTTTTTAAAAGTAACCCATGACGTCTTTTTGCTGACGAATTTAGTAAGACCGAGCGATTTTCCACGGTTGATTCAATATTTAGCTCGGTCCCGTCGCCATCGTTACATCGTGGCGAGTCACACGATGCTTGCCTATCAGTTGCTGCCCTACTTACGAGAGCTGCTTCCGCAGTGCGCTTTTTTAGATTACACACACATCGAGTTTGAGTCCGAGTGGCCAAAAGGTGGATATGCCATCGTCTCGGCGAAGCGCCATAGTCTGATCGATTTGTCCATGGTCAGCTCGCAACACTTAAAAAACTGGATGGTGAAACACGGAGCGCCGACGGAGCAGGTTCGTGTGTGCTACACAAACATTAATTGCGACGCTTGGAAACCGAACCCAGACCAGCGGAAGGGCAAGCGGCAGGAGCTGGGAATTTCAAACGAGACCACCTGCATCCTCTATCCGTGCCGTTTAGTGCCGCAAAAGCGCCCCGCATTTCTTTGCAATCTGGTCTTAGCATTGAATCGAGTAGTGAAGCAGCCATTTGTCGTACTCATCGCCGGGAAAGGGTTGCTTCAGAACACCGTCGACCAATTTATTGGGGAGCACAATCTCCAATCGGTACTTCGCTGCATCGGAAGCGTTCCCATTTCCGATATGGTAACGCTTCACGATGCCAGTGATATCTTTCTATTGCCGTCGGAAATCGAAGGAATTTCACTGGCGCTTTTTGAAGCGATGGGCATGGAAAGCGTTCCCGTGATTTCAGACGTTGGCGGCCAGAGGGAATTGGTCACAAAAGAATGTGGCTTTGTCATCCCTAAACAGACAGACACTCGTGCGGAAATGGCGGAGTATGTTCGAGTGCTTAAAGAGTTGATCGAGAAGCCCTCTCTACGAATACAGATGGGACGGTCTGCTCGCAATCGGGTCAGAGAAAATTTTAGCTTAGAAACGATGCTAGACGTGTTTGTAGAATGTTTAAAAGCAGCTGCGGTTCAACGCCCATCGAGGCCGCAGACTCAAATGGACATCGAGCTTGTCCGAGATTTAGCAACCGCAGCACTCGATTTCGAACGGATCAACTACTTTGCTCAAGCTTGTGAGGAACAGGTCTTGATCAAGAACAAAGAGATTGAGGCGCTGCGTGCGACGATTAAGAAGCTCCAACGGAACCCAAAATAAAATGAATTCGAACGAACTTAAAAGCCTATATAAAAGCCACACAGGTAACGTTTCAGACAAATGGTCGAGCTACTTGGACATCTACGACGAGCTATTCACTCCTTACAAAAACCAGGAAATTCGATTGCTCGAAATTGGAATTCAAAACGGCGGGTCTCTTGACGTATGGGCTAAGTATTTTACGCAAGCCCAGATCATTTTAGGATGCGATGTGAACGAGCGCTGTGCACGAATAGAGTTCGATGATCCGCGAATTCAGTTGATCTTAGGCGACTCCACATCTCAGGAAACCTTCGATAAAATCGTGGAAAAGTCAGAATTTTACGATGTCATCATTGATGATGCGGCTCATACATCTGAGAACATCGTCAAAAATTTTTTGCGTTATTTCGATCGGCTGAATTCAGGAGGCATCTACATTGTGGAAGATCTCAGTTGCAGTTACTGGAAGGAATTTGATGGTGGTTTATTTCATCCATTTTCGGCCGTGTCGTTTTTGAAAACGCTGACGGACATGGTCAATTTTGACCACTGGGGAATTCCCAAAAAGCGAACGCACGTGATTAAAGACTTCCTAAAGCACTACCAGGTGGAAGTGAATGAAAATAGTCTTGCCGGAATCTGGTCGGTCACGTGGTTCGATTCTATTTGTATCATTCGGCGTAAGAATTTAGGCGAGCCGAAGTTAGGCAGGCGCTTGGTAGTCGGAAACAAAGAAGCGGTTACGACTGATCATAAGCAACTCCACAATACTTGGCTCCAGGAGGGCGATCAAAGTGAGAACGAATGGGCTTTGTTTAGCCAAGAAGAGAAGTTGAGATTTAATCAACTTCGCTTGGAAGAGAAATTAAAACATATTCATCGTAGTCTGTAGGCACAGCACCGGGTGAGATTAAAGTCTGCAAAACACTTCGGCCTGGTGGCTACCTGGTTCTTGGCAGCTCAGAAAGCGTGGTTGGGCTAAGCGATGGCTTCACCCCGAAAACCTTAGGAATGACTACCTTCTATCAGGTCAGGCAGTAACCGAGCATTCTAAACTTATCTGAAACAGACTTTGTTGGTTGGACAAGGCTCTCATCTTCTTATCAGCCTCGAAGAAACTTTTCTCGCTCGCTATGCCGAGCGGACTTGGTTCGCCGTGGTTACGGAATCTTGTCGCGGAAAGTTCTGAACACGGTTCCATTTGATTTACGTCTGCGACTTCTTCAGGACGCACCATAACAATCCTCCACGGACGCATAGCAGTCACTTGCCAAAATGTACTCAAATCTACACTTTTTCTCTGGCATTATAGGCCATAAAGCGTTAGCCTGTAACAAGTTAGGTAAACAACGATCGGATTGCTGCCTCCTGTAAGCTCGCGCAAAACTGTTTGATAGCGAACCTTTTTTTTCGAACACGATTGATTTGCGGAAACTCCCGAATCGCCTCAGTAAAAACGAGACGCGTGCCTCCAGCCCGCTTCGTATGGGCATTAACCTGGGCCTTTAGGTCGGTCTCCGCCCGACCTCCGACCCAGGCTACGTTGACGCCGGCCCGATGGGCCTAAAGCCAAAAGACACACTAACACCCGATTCGTTAGAGTTCCAACGGAACGGTAATCCGCCAGCTCCCGTTCTAATCTTTACTGATGTCTCCACAAGGTCGACATGGAAACGTGTTGAGAGTGAACAATTTGCACTAGGCGCGGTTCATCCT
Source organism: uncultured Verrucomicrobiae bacterium (assembly GCA_963743595.1). GTDB lineage: Bacteria > Verrucomicrobiota > Verrucomicrobiia > Methylacidiphilales > UBA1321 > CAVURW01. Next base: position 3,221 of record CAVURW010000141.1, on the reverse strand, counting down.
CACGAATCACGTCGCTTGCGAAGTCGGTGTCTCGACATAGCGTTGTTGATCGTGGAAGTTTACAGTGCTTGCAGTTCATCCTTGGCTATTTGGCTCAGTCAAAATCCGCTCCAGTCGATCACGATGCAGCTCCGCATCGAACGCGCTGTAATGGTTCGGAATCACATATTTCGGCTTTAACTTCGCCAGCTTTTGGAACGAGTCGGGAAATTGATCCGGGCACGCGTTCAGAACCGAGGGCGGGGTGTGCACGCTGAACCAGTAGCTCGCAAAGAAGTCGCCAGAGAAGAGAAGGTTCAGGCGCTCACTGTAAAAGCCACAATGCCCCGCCGTGTGTCCCGGCGTGTGAACGACGCGTAGGCCGCCCCAATAAGGCAGCTCCTGTTGATCCACCAGCGGTTGATCGATCTGCACCGGTTTGTACCGGATGACCGTGCGCCCGAACGCTTCCAAAGCGCCGCACCACAGGCTGAGTCCACGGTAGGGGTAGACACCGGAAATATGCGGTTGTTCCAGTGCATGCGCGAGCACAGGCGCGCCGGACAGGCGCTTGATTTCCGCTAGGTTTCCCGTGTGGTCCAGGTGCCCGTGTGTCAGGAGAATCGCGCGGATATCGGTCCACTCCAGTCGCAACTCGGCGAGGAGTTTGCGGAGGTGCCGAATTTCCCCGATCAGTCCGGCATCGATGAGCACGGCTTCGCGGTTATCGGAATCATAGAGCAAATGAAACGTGCCGAGCAGACCAACGATTGGGTAAATCTGCAATCGCTCATCCAAGCGATAGGGCGTCTTCGCCACGACTAAATGAACGGTGCCAGCGGCATCAATGAAGCCAGCGCGTGGAAGCTCTCCTGTCCTTGCATCGAGCCGACATGCGGGATTTTATCGAGAAGATCCTTAATGAAATTGCACAGCGCCACTTTGTCCGGAAGATGAACGCGCTCGCCTGCACGGCTGAGCACACCATACCCGCGACCGTACGCGGCGCCGAGCAACACGGCCGAGTCGGTGAGGCAGGTCTCCATTTGATCGCGCCCACGGTTCATGAGCTCATTGAGCGTGCCGGTGGCTTGGTGATTCCAGCAGATGAGAACGCTGCCAGGGAAAATTTGACGCAGAGAGGCGACCAAGCTGGGGACAGGCTCCAGGGTGATCCGTACTTTTCCGGTAATCGGCGTGCCGGGCGGCAGGGGCTGCCCCGTCTCTGTTTCCACGAGGCCGATTCGAAATTCCGAGAGCGCGGCGCCATGGAGAACCACAGAATAGGTGATCCGATCCGCCAAAGCGCGCAGCTGTTTCTCTAGATCGGCATTCGTGGTAAACGGCACCACACGCACGGGGTAGAGCGGTGCGGGATACGAGGCTATGATGCTGCGAAAACAGGTCACGCGATGACCTACTTCTGAAAGCGTTTCTGCCAAAAGTGTGCCGAGCTCACCCGTCGACGCGCTGGCCAGCCGACGATTCGGATCAATCGGCTCGAAACTCGGTCCGCAGGTGAGAAGCACGTTCATAGAATTGCCCTTCGGAGGATGGCCTGAGTGTACTGATTGGTCAGGAAAATACCCATGGAAAAGTTCAAGAAAATGCGATTTCTCCCGGCAGGCCGACCTCTATTGAGACCAAATAGTTGTACATGCGGTTGCAGCTCGCTAAAGTGATGGGATGGCAAAACGACCCGATTACTATTCCATACTCGGCGTAACATCCAGCGCCACTAGGGAAGAGATCAAAGCCGCTTTTCGCAGCTTGGCCCGGTTACATCACCCAGATAAAGCGGGCGATGCCGTTAAATTCAAGGAGGTCAATGAGGCTCACGGCATCCTGGCCGACGACGAAAAACGCTCCGGCTACGATAAAGAACGGGCCAATGCGCTCGTAGAAGATGTGAACGAAGGCGCTAGTGCCGTTGTGGACGAGTATTTTCGGCAATTTGCCCGCAGTTGAGATTACGATAATTATGAGTAAGAAAGCACCCGCAGTTCCCGCGATTTTAAAAGAGTCGGTCGATAGTTTGGTCGAGACGCTCTCCAGCTACTTCGAGAGGCCGAAAACGCCCGCCCAGCTCTGGGCAATCTTCGAAAAGGAGCAGGCCGATATGCAAGTCCAGATGCTGGCTGATGAAGCCGCGCTGGTCACGATGATCGAAACGGTGCCGCACTATGTGGCGATCGCCTGCTTTCGAAAGGTGAAGTTCAAGGAGGACCCGATTGTCGACAAGCTGATGAAGGATTACACGAGCGTCACTCTGGAGGATCTCCAAGCCGCTAAATGCGTGGAGGTGGCGCTCTCCGTACGGCCACTTATCGCCGCGCTTAAGAAACGCCCGGAACTAACGAAAGTGCTTTCCCTCTGCGCATTTGCAGAGCTCTCGAAAGCGCTTAAGCTTCCGCGGCATCCCTAATTTTATTTAACTGAGGAGACGTAACTATGGATTTATTAGCAATACGACAGGCACTGACAAACGGCGGACCGCAAGCGGCGGAGCGGCAACTGGCCATTCTGGGGAATAACCACGGCGACGACCAACTGGCGCTCCTGGTGCGCGAACTGCGACCTGCGGAAGTAACGCAATTACTCGCGGAGGGCGATTACACAAAACCCTCCGTGGTGGCGCATTTCATTACGGCAGAGCAGTTTGTTGGGGCGCTGCATCGGCTGGGTGCTAAGTGGGGCAGTCTGAAAGGTGTCGAAATCTCCGTTTTGATCCCGATCAAAGAGCAGGTGAGCGATTTCATGCTCTCGACCTTGCTTCACGGCGATGATGCCGGTCAGAAGAAGTTTCTTGAGGCCGTCTTGGATGACTCAATTGTGGAAGATGTATTGGTGATGATGCCGCTGTATGAACCGGGCTGTCCGGAATTTTTAGCCGAACGCGATTGGGCTACTGCGCAGGTCGGGACCTGGCAGGAGCTCTACATGCGCATTCGGGATCTGGTTCCGACTTCCTTCGATTCCCTTCGCAGCGAGGTGCTTTCGCTCTTTAGCGAGGCAGCATCCGTGGACGATGACGAGGAGCGCGAGGGCATGTCGAACAAGCGCGCCGATAAGTTCCTGACACGCGCTCTGCAATCGCTAGCCAACCGCTCTTCCGAACTCTCCGACGCCAAGCCGATCGAGAAGAAGGACGAGATTTTCGAGGATCTGTAATCGTAATGAGCGAACCCAAAAAGGTAATCAAAAAATCGACTTCGGCTGCGAAGAAAACGGCTAGCAATACA
>CAVURW010000140.1:0-20277 GCA_963743595.1 uncultured Verrucomicrobiae bacterium | reverse complement strand
ACGGTTTTCTTTTGGTTGCGTGCACTTACATCCCGCTCGCCTATGGGTGCTACAAGCTCTGTTCATCGATTAAACACCGGGAGTGGGCTCCCACGCTGTTTCTGTTTATCGCAGTAAACAACTACTCGTTTGATCTGCCGAATCTGTTTCAGCTTTACATGCAGGCGGCGGCGTTCTCCATCTGCTTCTTCGCATCGGTTTGCCGTGCATGGAGTCGAGGTGACATGCCTGGGCTGAAAACGTGTTTACTGCTCAGTTTCATCTTTTGGATCAATCCATGGGTCGGCTTTTTTACAACGCTCTCTTTTATCGTCGCGCATTTCTTCCGCGCCCTGGTTATTCATGCGGGGAATATTTCGAACTTGCAGCTGAAGCCTAAGAAAATCCCCCTCTTGTACGTCATCGCCTTGCCTATTCTGACGTTTCTACCCTACGCCGATTCGCTGAAATCTGGGCTCATGCAGGACATCTTTGACGTCTACTCCGCGGCGCCATTTACCAACTTTAACCCCTACGTCGATGCCCTCTACTACCCGCTGTGCCTCAGTTACTTCTACAACTTCGAGATCCTTTCCGTTCTCGCGGTCGTGCTTCCCCTGGGAATCGCCGCGCTTACACCGTCCCATCATCGCCGGGATCGAATTATTCTGTCGCCACCGTTTCCCGTGGGGCTTTCACGAACAAACTTGCTCTCGCTCGGCGCGATCAATCTCTCCTGCCTGATTCTCTTTTCGTTATTTCAGCTCTCCCTCTTCTTTCAGCCGTTGGGTGTCGCTCCCATGATTTTTACCGCGCCGCTCGTTCTGCTGCTCGTGTTCCCGCTACTCAGTTGCTTTTATTATCCGCCTAAAACGCTGCTGGTGCTAGCCTGCTGCTGGGCAGTCGCTGTGACTTCGCAGGCTCGTTATGGATGGGACTATAACGCATTTGTCGCGCCCAAGAGCTACTCGATTGGGAGAGACATCACATTCCGCTTTCCCAGCAGCTGGGGTTCGGTCGCCAATGCCACAGAGATGCCCGCCGCTCAAAACATCATCCTCAGCTCGTTCCCGAGCGGAACGAAAATCGCCGTCTCCAGTCGAGCCCTGCACCTCGATTGCGCTCCGATGGATTGGTATCTGAATGCTCCCTATCTCAGCGCCGGTCTTAAGCCTCCTTTCGAAGTCGGCCAAGCCTTTGATTCACGGGACCGACTTCGGCAAAACGTTCTCGTCGATGCGGGTGCGCTCGCCTGTAACTTCGAAAGCGAAAATCAATACACGCGAGCGCATTTGGTGGGGCTGCCGAAATGGATCGAAGACCACCTCATCGGCACCGGAGCTGCGAAGGAATTTCCTTGGACTAATGAAGATGGCATCAGCGGAATTGTATTCATCTTTCCAGACAAATTCACGGTGGAATCGTTCAACCAACTGACCCGCCCCACGAAGGATGACCACGAACTGAATCACATCAAATATCAGCCACCTAATGAGAAACCGGTGCACCCATAGGGTGATACGTAAAGAAATCCCAGATGACATCCGTGGCACGAATCGGATCACGGGACGGCCCCACGATCGATTGAGGCAGTGCCTCTCTGCTTCCCGGCCAATGATGCCCCATGCCGTCAATGGTGTAGACGATCACTTCCACGTTATCTCGGCCCGGCCCGTACATGACTTTTTTCACGCCGTCCAGATCGCTGAGAACCGTTCCTTCTCTGGAACAGCCGTCCCACTCCAGCCACGTATTGATCGATTCCTGAAGGGGAGCCCGTTGAGAGATGTTCCCCCAGGGAAGCTTCACCTCGCCGCCCGCGATTGGGTTTAGCGGATCTTCCGTACCGGTCATGTAGAGGAGGTTCATGGGGCGACTCGGGAGAATGGCGGTCTGCGGGTTGTGACTTGAAAGAGGGGCAATCGCCGCAATTCGGTCAGCGTAAGCCGCACCCAGCAAGAAGGTCATTCCCGCGCCATTCGAAAACCCAGTCACGTAGACCCGCTTCGGATCGACCGGCAATCCTTGCTCAATCTCATTTAACACCGTCTCAAAATAGGCCATGTCATCCACTTGGTTATTGGCCAGGCCCGGGCGATGGTCGCGCCAGATGTTAGGATTCACCAAAAAGCTGGAGGGCTCTGAGGGGCGAACAGGTAATCCCTGCAGGGCGACCACAAAGAAATGGCCCGTCACAGCCTCCTGCTCCCATCCATAACGTCGAATGGCCTCTGTCCCGTTTCCGCCGGCACCGTGCAAGACGAAAACGACCGGAAGCAGCTCGCCCTTTTTGATTAGGCCAGGCGAGTAAATCACTACCTGCCGTACGTATCCACCGATGCTTTGAACAGCCGTATGCAGTCCCGGTTTAATGAACGGACGAAGATCGAGTTCATCCGACGCAGAGCTCGCGCTTACCTGGAGAAGAGCTACTAAAATGAACAATAGAAGAGCCAATTTGAGACGCATAAACAATTTGACGGACATGCCGCCCCCTAAGTTACATTGACCGAACCTTTTCTACCTTGTAATTTCCTCGATAGCTCTTAGTTTTTTGGTCTTCACGACCCGGAAGAATATGTCTCAGACGCAAGCTCCCAAACTATCCGACTGCATACGTGCTCTCGAGTTGAAACCGTTTGATGCCAAGCAATGGGAAGTTCTTAGAGACTGCGTTCGCCAGCAAGGGGACCCCTTCAGCCTTAAGACTCTTGAGATTCTCATCAAAGGAATTTCTTCGCTGCACGGTAAGAACCCCGATTCGCGGCCGATACGCGATACCTTTTGCCGACTTGTTCGCTCCTACAATAATCCTGTCGTCATCAGAGCTGCTGCGAAGCACTTTTTGATGGAGTTGAATCTCCCGGACGTTGCGCGCGATTACCTCGTTCACGCCAAGCAACTTGGCCTAAACGATAGCGAAACCGCTCAATTGCTGACTCAAGCCGAGGCAGAACTCCGTCGTCGCGGTGCCCAACTCATCAACATCTCGAACGAGGATGCGGCCAAATCGATTCGTCGAACGGGTAAGCTGTCGCTGCTGCCCTCTCCAAAAGCTTCAGTAGATGACGCCGATGAGATGCGCTCCCGAGCCACCGTCCCGCTCGATTCAATTAAGATTGAAGACTTTACCGAGCAAGCGGCTGCCTGTTTGATCTCCGGAGATTTGGTGAGCGCGCGCCGTGCACTGAAGAAAGGCATGTCTGAATCGCGTCCGGAACGGTACTGGGAGCTGTGGACGGAACTCGGCACCGCTCACTACGATAAAGGTCAATTTCTCGACGCCCGTTCCGCCTATTCACAGGCGTGCGAAATCTTTCCTGAACGCATGGTTTCGCAGTTTAATCTGGGAACAGCCAAGCTCCTGACGCGCGACTTTGCCGGAGCTCTGGCTTGTTTCCAAAAAGCTGACGATATCCAAAGCTTCGAGCCGAAAGTGCTCTGCAATGTGGGTGCGACCTACTTTCTGCAGGATGAGTACGAGCTGGCTGAAGAGATTTTACGTGAAACGATTAAAATCCGGCCCGATTACGTGCGCGCCCTCAATACGCTCAGCTCCGCTCTCGGTTCGATGAATCGATTGCAAGAATCGCTCGAACTGTGTGAAAAGGTTTTGGAACTCAGCCCCGGCCATCCGGAAGCGGCCATGAAAAAGGGCGTGCTCGCTTTGAATCATGGTGATCTAGAAGTCGCGGTCGATTGCCTCACCATGGCCACGGTCAGCCCCGAACTGCAAATCGATGCAGAATGTTACCTCGCTCAGGCCCTTTCTGGACTCATGCAGACGCAAGATGCGGAAGACCTTCTCAAATCGGCGCTAGAGACCGGCAATGTCGACCCCGATTTAGCCGTCGCCTCCTGGAAAGCGGTGGGACGCAGTTGGCGTGAGCAAAATGAAACCAACCGAGCGGTCACCTGCTTCCAAAGCGCCTGTCAGCTCGCACCGCGCGACCCTGAACCGTGGCTCGATCTTGGAATCACCTACGGACGGGCCAACCATGACTCCTACGCCCGTGAGTGCTTCCAGAGCTACCTGCGTCTGAACCCGGAAGGCACCCGGCGCATGACGGTCGATTCTTTACTCGAGATGAGTCGGGGTTGATTCCTTTTTCCGTCGGCGATGGAGAGTGGCCTTGTTTCGATTTCCGCACTCTTCCATGCTGCACCAGCGTCTCTGGTGGTTTTTGGTCGTATCCAGAAAAACCAAAACACACTTATCATTCTCGCATTTACGGATCAACTTCGGATCGCAATCGCACACGAGCTTCAATCCCATCTCGCCCACCACACCGAGAACGGAATTTGGGTCGTTCCAATTAACACACCACATTCGATGACACCTCGTGCCGCTCGATTTCTCGACCTGAATCACAGCCTCAGCGCGTTTTAACAGACGATTTGTTACCGTCAAAAACGTTTCTGGAGCCGAACCGCTCGATTCAATGGAAGCCACGCAGCTCTTAATGGCCTGACGGTACTCTTTGAGTTCCGCTAAAAACTGGAGCTTCGCCTCCTCGCTCCAATGGCACAGGCGCTCGAGCTGATCTGGAGTCGCCTGCTTCGCCTCACCCATCCAGGTCGCGAAAACGGCCAAGCCCGTGAGGAGTTCAAACGGACCGTCCTTGTTTAAAATCAAGGTATTGGCCAGATCCAATGCGGGCTGATTCCCGTTAAAAAGAAAGGGAATGGGTGGTTTCTCACTCATCCCACAGAATAGCGCGATGCCCTCTCCTTGCAAGTTGCGACGCTTTCGGCTTTGTTTTACCGATGCATTGCTGGATTCAATACAAGAACGGAGCGCCCTTCTCGGCGAGTGCCTGGATCTTGGAGCGGGGCTTTCAGAAGCTCGGTTGGTCAACCGGAGCGTTTTCAACCGACCAGATGGGCTGGGAGAAAGATATACTTTCCGGCCACGCCTACGTCGCGGGAGTGGAAACGAACCTTAAAATAGCGGAGTTCCGGGGAGTGGATTACGACTCCATTCCCGATTACCCGAAAGAACTTCTTCCTTTTCTGAAGCGAGAAATCCGACAAACCACCCTGGAACAAGCGTTGCGCTCCCTTCCCGTTTTCGTAAAACCCGTGCAACAAAAACTGTTTACCGGATGTGTCATCGAATCGGAAGCGGAAGCAGCCCGCATTCGACAAAAATGGTCGGACTCGACACCCGTTTTTTGTGCTGAGCGGGTGAATTTAGCAGCGGAATATCGTGTCTACGTGTTGGCGGGATTAGTAATGAACGTCGCGCGTTACGGAGGCAGTTGGTCGGTTCAAGCAGAGCCGGCGACGATCCAATCCATGATTCGCTCGTTCCACAATGCACCGCCTTCGTACGTACTGGATGTAGGAATCGATTCGGTTGGTCAAACATTGCTGGTCGAAGTGAATGATCCTCTGGGGATGGTGAACTATGGTCTTGCTCCCGAGTTTCACGCCCGGATGGTCGCGGTTCGTTGGCTGTGGATGTTTGATGAGATTGATTCTGCGAGAGCCCTTTTCGTGGATGAAGAGTCCCCTTCCTTTGTCTGGTAATACACCCGTAAAAAACAAAAACTCGCAGCCCGATAGAGCTGCGAGTTTTTGGAGTTCTGCCAGCTGTACTTTAGTGGCTGGAGAAGTCAGAAACCGTGTCAGGAGAGAGGTTGACACCGGTGTAACCGAAACCGCTGAACACGTTATAAAGGATCATAGGAGCAGCAGCGATGAGCACGCCGCCGATGATGTCCATTACGCCTGCGTCACCGCGGGAGATGTTGGCTGCACCTTGAATGACTTTGATCGTTCCCCACAAAAATGCGACGAGCATGATGATGAAGAGGACGTAGCTGAACGAGGCCGTGATTGTCGAGGCCGTACCGAGGAACATTGCATGAGTTAACATAGGTTTATTTCTTTCTTGTTTTGATTGGTTGTTGGGTTGTGACTGACGTTTATCTTTTCCCGGAATAATCCGAACCCCGTTTTCGGTCAATACTTTTCTTAACATTACAGGGAAGAAATATTGCGAGCCCCTTTTTCGACAGCCCGTTTGCGCCAAAAAGAACTCAAAATACGCGTAACGCTTTCTACATAAGGGTCTTATAGATATATATATCAATAAGCCGTCCTAAGTCTTAAATTGCTGGAGAGCAATTGTGGTGACGCGCTAACATTACACTTTTCACGTCCCGAAACCGCATCCCGATCGGTTAAATCTTCGTTTATTTCGAGGTGTACGGCTTCTTTTGTTTGTAGAGCTCCAGGCGGCTTCGATAGTCGCTCTTAAGCGCTTCGTCTGTCTCTTTCTCCAGCGCCTTCTCCTCGGTCTCCACCGCTTTATCGAAGTCACTCCTGGAAGCGTACCCAGCAGCCAGCGTGTCCAGAGCCGAAGGGGTCTCTGCAATCTTCACCTCCATCAAGGCCAAATCGACCGCCTTAAATTGATCATGCACCTCTGGGGCGGGAGCCGTGCCACAGATCCAGGCATAATTTCCATGGGCGTCTTGGTACGTATCATCCAGGCGAATCGTCGTCTGGTAATCCGCGATTGCCTCCTTGTACTTTCCCGCGCGCTGGTACGCGTAAGCCCGGTTGTAATAAATCGGCGCGACCTCCGCGGTGTCAGGCCCCAAGAGCTTAGCCCTCTTTGTAAGCGCCGCGTTATAATCGGCTACGGCCTTATCGAGCTCACCTAGATAGGAGTAGGCGTTTCCACGATTCACGTAGGCCGGAACATTGTCTGGGTTAGCAAGAATCGCCTTGCTGAAAGCCACCACCGCAGCCGTATAGTCTTTTCTATTGCAGGCGATCACTCCATCATCGAAATCATCTGCCCAGGCGACCGCTCCTCCGCAGATGACGAATAGGACCGCAGTCCAAACTTTGATTCGGTTCATCAGGGGCAGAATCCTGCCTGTTTGGTTACCCTTCACGCAAGGTGAAGTTTTAACTAGGAAAGGAGAATAAACTCCTTAAACTTTAATCTCATGCCCACTAAGCCGACTATCATCTACACCCTCACTGACGAAGCCCCCGCGCTCGCCACCTATTCGCTCCTTCCCATCGTTCAAGCTTTCACGAAGCATGCGGGAATCAATGTGGAGACTCGCGACATTTCGTTGTCGGGCCGAATTTTAGCTCATTTTCCCGAGCTTTTGAATGAGACGCAGCGTATCGCAGATGACTTGTCGGAGTTGGGCGCTCTCACCCTCCTCCCTGAGGCGAACATCATTAAATTACCGAACATCAGTGCGTCTGTGCCTCAGTTAAAAGCGGCCATTGCCGAGTTGCAAAAACAAGGTTATCCCCTGCCCGATTACCCCGAAGCACCCAAAACGGACACGGATAAGGACATCAAAAAGCGCTACGATAAGGTGAAGGGAAGCGCGGTGAATCCGGTTTTGCGCGAGGGTAATTCCGATCGGCGCGCTCCTAAAGCCGTGAAGGACTACGCCAGAAAGAATCCTCACTCCATGGGGGCTTGGTCCTCCAGCTCGAAAACTCGTGTGGCGACGATGGGTAAAGACGATTTCTTCTCTAACGAGAAATCGGTGACAGTTCCCGCCTCGACTTCTGTAAAGATCGAGTTCGTCGGCACCGATGGCTCCGTGAAAGTCTTGAAAGAGAAGACCGATCTCAAAGCTGGAGAAATCATCGATGCTACGGTCATGAAAAAGAAGGCGCTGGTCGCCTTTCTGGAAGAGCAAGTCGCGGCTGCTAAGGCCGAAGGCGTTCTTTTTTCGCTGCACCTGAAGGCAACAATGATGAAAGTCTCCGATCCCATCATGTTTGGGTTAGCCGTAAAGGTCTTCTTCAAGGATTTGATCGCCAAACACGCGGCTCTCTTCACAGAACTCGGCGTCGATTTCAACAATGGTTTCGGTGATCTTACGGCCAAAATTCAACAATTACCCGCCGATAAAAAGGCTGAGATTGAGGCCGATATCCTAGCCGTGTTTGTGGATCGACCGGCTATTGCGATGGTGAATTCAGACAAGGGCATCACGAACCTCCATGTTCCTAGCGACGTGATCGTGGACGCCTCAATGCCCGCGATGATTCGTAGTTCCGGAAAGATGTACGATACTAAGGGCAAGCTCCAAGACACGCTGGCCGTCATCCCTGACAGCTCCTACGCCGGGATATACCAAACCACGATCGATTTCTGTAAAAAGAACGGCGCGCTGGATCCTAAAACAATGGGTAGCGTGGCCAATGTGGGCCTGATGGCACAGGCCGCTGAAGAGTACGGTTCCCACGATAAAACTTTCCAAACGACAGGCCCAGGAGTGGTTCGCATCGTCGATTCCGAGGGCGCTGTGCTTCTGGAGCATCAGGTGAGTGAAGGCGATATCTGGCGCGCTTGCCAGGCGAAAGACGCCCCCATTCGCGATTGGGTGAAGCTGGCGGTGAACCGGGCTCGTGCCACAGGAACGCTGACCCTGTTCTGGCTCGATGCCGCGCGCGCTCACGATGCTGAAGTGATCAAGAAGGTGGAGCTCTACCTCAAAGACCACGATACGACTGGCCTCGATATTCGGATTATGCCCCCGGCTGCGGCGACTCAATTGAGCCTGGAGCGGATTGTCCAAGGTCTCGATACGATCTCCGTGACCGGAAACGTTCTGCGCGATTATCTCACCGATCTTTTCCCAATTCTGGAAGTCGGCACCAGCGCCAAAATGCTCTCCATTGTGCCCTTAATGAATGGCGGCGGTCTGTTTGAAACAGGCGCAGGCGGGTCAGCCCCGAAACATGTGGAGCAATTTGTTAAGGAGAACTACCTGCGTTGGGATTCGCTCGGCGAGTTCCTGGCACTGGCAGTCTCGTTCGAGCACCTAGGCGAGATGTTCAAGAGCGCAAAAGCGAAGGTCCTCTCCGAAACGCTCGACGCGGCAACAGGTAAATTCCTGGAAAACGATAAGTCGCCCTCGCGTGCGGTGGGTGGCATTGATAACCGGGGCAGCCACTTCTACCTGACGCTTTATTGGGCGCAGGCTCTCGCGGCTCAGGATAAAGACGCCGAGTTGAAAGCGATCTTTACTCCGATTGCCGAAGAGCTCACGGCGAACGAAAGCACCATTGTGGCTGAGCAACTCGCCGTTCAAGGCAAACCAGTCGATATCGGCGGTTACTACCGTCCTCGTGCCGACCTGGCTGCGGCAGCGCTTCGCCCAAGCGCGACACTGAACGCTATCATCGCGAAGCTCTAGCAGGCTAGCTGGGGGGTTGCAGGGGGTAAGCGATGTAGCAACCCCCCGGCCGATTCTTCCCAAGGGCAATTGGAGCAGCAGCCGGGCTGACCGGACAAGATATGACGCTACGGAGCGAGGGGCCGAGGCGGCTAAGTAGTCGTGGGCTCGGCGGGTGTTTCCGCTACCAAGATTGCTTCTCGCTCGCGGGGTCTGTACGCCGGCACCTTGATGGGATACAATTGCGCCTGGAGCTTCGAATAAATCGAGTGCACCTCATCGTATCGAGGCTCTTCACCGACGATCTGTGCCGCTGTGTCCAGGGGTTCCCGATGGTAGGCCATCGAACTTGCTTCCAGACGAGCCTTCGCCTCCACAATCAGCCGAGAAGCCTCATCCTGCGGCTTATGAAAAATCTCGACCAAACAATCCCCGACAACCTTCCAATAAAGAGCTGAAGCAGCGGTTGTATTCATATCGTTGATCTATTTACTAATCGGTAGGAGCGCTTTGATCCATTTAAGATGCCTTGGGCTCGCTCAGTGTGAAAGCTAATCTGATCCGCATCATTGATTGCCAAACGCTGCGTCCAGAATGCTGCCACCGGGCCCACAACAACATCATCTGTCCCTTATGTCGAGCATGTCCAAGATTTCCCTGCCGACAATGCCAGACAAAGGACCAAAAATCTTCGGCGTCGAAGTTTCCGCGTACAAAGTAAAGAGTTTCCAGTTGAGCAAGGTCTTCACGAGGCACGGTGATAGCAACAACGGCGGGTGGGGACGGAATTTTAGCCAACTTCGAACGCTCGCAAGCCCAAGACTCAGCCTGACGCCTCAAGGTCGTCGTATAAAAGCCCCGACTAAAATCGGTGTACGGGCTGCCTTTAGTGACATCGACCTCCATAGATCTTCGCAGCAAAATCTTCTGTGGTTCCATGGAAAAGGTTAATCTTCGAGTTTTTCCAGTTCTGGACCGATCTCATCATTTGCCGTAATTGCTTTAACCGTTATCTTTCACTTGAAAACAAAAAAAGCCAGATATCGGTATCAGGTTGCCCTGCACCGCACCGAAATCAGTGTCTCTCGAACCAAGTTGACCAGCTCTTTCGGTCCGAAGGGCTTCGGCAAAAAGACTATGGACGAGGTCTCTGCTAAGTCATGGAAGAGGATATCTTCACTAAAACCGCTTACAAGAATCGTCTTCAGAGAGGGCTTTTGCTGAGTTAAAAACCGAGCCAATTGCAGGCCGTTAATTCCGTTTGGCATCATCATGTCGGTTATGAGCAGGTCAATGTCCTGGGAGTGTTGCTTCCATGTTTCCAGCGCCGCCTCTCCATCCTGTGCGGCGAAAACGGTGAAGTGACTTTGCTCTAGAGTCCGGGTGCTTCCACGACGTAGGATATCGTGATCTTCGACAAGGAGAATCGTGGTCCGAGGAATAAACGGATCAGGATCTGCCTGGGCAACCACTGGTGACGGTAAGACCTCTGGACTTGAGCACGAGGGCAAGTAAACAAGAAACTCAGAACCTTGACCCATCTTGCTTTTCACCTCCACCCAACCTTTGTGTTGTTGAACGTTTCCAAACACGGATGCCAGACCCAATCCGGTCCCCTTACCGGTCGGCTTCGTCGTAAAAAAAGGTTCAAAAATTCGAGGCAGAACATTTTCGTCGATGCCGTTTCCCGTATCTTTTACGGACAAGCAGATGTAGCGACCGGGCCGACGCTCACCCCACGTGCTGGAGTGATTTTCGATCTCAAGTGTATCCGTCTTAATTTGTAGATTTCCGCCATTCGGCATCGCATCCCGCGCATTAAGACTCAGATTCATAATGACTTGATCGAGCATGCTGCTGTCACTCTCGATCCAATATTCCGGGGCACCTGCCTGAAATTCAACAGTAATGGAATCCCCGATCAACCGACGCAACAGAATCATCATTCGCTCGACTTCCGAATTAAGCTCCATCTTGACCATCTTCATGGGCTGTTGCCGGGCAAATTCCAGGAGCTGTCGGGTCAATTGCGCTCCGCGATTGCCAAGTGCCACGAGCTCTTGCAAGGCGGAGGTCTCTGCGGGCGCGTTCTCTGCAATGAAGTGCTCCAGGCTCATCATCATCGCAGTTAAAAGATTATTGAAATCGTGCGCCACTCCGCCGGCCAAGCGCCCTACCACCTCCATTTTCTGAGATTGCCGAAACGCCTCTTCCAACCGTTTTCGCTCGGTGATATCGACGATTTGACCATTGCCGTACAACGGTTTTCCGGCGCCATCTCGAATCAGAGAGACATGCAGGAGCCCCCAGAGGATCTGGCCGTTTTTATGGAGATACCGTTTCTCCATGGAAAAATCATTGATCTTACCGGCCACTAAATCGGCCAGATAATCCATGTTTTCCTGCACATCATCCGGATGAGAAATGTCCGAAATCGTCTTCGTTAACAGTTCCTCTTCTGAATAGCCTAAAAACTGACACAGAGCAGGATTCACTTTCGCGAAAGTTGCACCTGGACGCGGTTCCACCAAGGTCATGCCGATCGATGCTTTCTCAAAAGCTGACTTGAATTTGCTCTCCACGTCAAAGAGCGCCGCCTTCGTTTCAATCAATTCCGTGATATCCGAGAACGAAACGAAAAAGCCGTCTACATTCTGAGTTTCGTCAAAGTGGGCGAAGTACTGAACTAGGACGCGCCGGGCAGAACCATCTTTTCGAATAAGCACAGCCTCGAACGTTTGATCTTTCCCAGCCAGTACCGCGTTCACATAGGGAAGCCTATGGGCGAAGGCCTCAGCCCCCAGAATTTCAAATAAGCGACATCCAATGACGCCCGTGCTCTCCATGCCATACCAATCAACGTACGCGGCACTGGCATACTCACAAACAAGCGCCTTATTCCAAAACGAAACCTGTACCGGAATATTGACGCTAAACTGATCTGTAAAGCGCTTGGCTCGAGTTGACACCATCAACTCCTGATCCTTTTTCTGAAGAGCTACATTCCCGCGGTGGGCCTCTAACAAGTCGACGACGCCCTCCGCCATCTCCTTGAGAACCATCAGCTTTTTGCCTTCAAGTTTTCTCGGGACATAATCAAGAACGCTTAACGTGCCAATCGCCACGCCGTTGGTTAAACGGATGGGCGCTGCTGCGTAAAACCGTAGACCGAACTCACCGCAGACAAGCGGGTGCGCCTTCGTTCGAGGATCGGTGCTTGCGTCCTCCACCACGTAAACGTTGTAAGATTCGATCGCAGACGGGCAGAAACCCGGGAGAAGGTCCACCTGAGATAACGCAATCCCGTGGCAAGATTTGTACCAGACTCGATCAACATCCACAAAACCGATCAACGCGACCGGCACTTCAAAAACGTGCGCCGCTGTCGCGGTAAGCCGGTCGTAACTGGAATGAGGTGGCGTGTCCAGGATCTCAAGTGCCCTTAACTCCCAGATGTGATCGGGGCAGTTAATTGAGGACTCAGACTTGCGCATGGTTACAGGTTAACCATCAAGGTAACCAACAGATTATCATCTGCCAAGCATACTTGGGAGATCTCCTCTAGATGACAATTATGGCAACCTCGCTTGACGCGGCTTTCCCTTTTCTTCACTTTGGTAATATGCGCAGATTTTCGCTTTCCACTCTGGTCGCCATTGCTGTCTCGCTCGGGTCCACTGTTGGGACTCAAGCTCAGATGTTCCCGCCGGAGCCCGCAGCGGCCGCAGCGATCAACTGGAAGGACGGCTACTTTCTCATCAACGGAAAGCCCACATTTTTGACCTCCGGTGAAATGCATTACGCGCGTATTCCCCGCGAACTGTGGCAAGACCGCATCTGGCGCGCCAAGATGATGGGCTTCAATTGCATGCAGATGTATGTCTTCTGGAATGCTTCTGAACCGAAAGAGGGACAGTGGGATTTTACAGATAATTTAGACCTGGATGCGTGGCTGACCATGGTGCAGCAAGCCGGAATGTTTGCCACCGTTCGCGTCGGCCCTTACTCATGCGCGGAATGGGAGCATGGTGGCTTTCCTGCTTGGCTGACGGTAAAGCCTGGGATGACCTTACGTGATGATGGTGCCGACTTTTTGAAATACGCGGACCCGCACATGGCTCAGGTCGAAAAGATCGTGGCGAAACACCAAATCAATCACGGCGGAAACGTTATCATGGTGCAGTTGGAAAACGAATATTCACATGGGTGGGGAACGGACTCGAAGAATCCTTACCTCAATCATCTTCTGGCCGAGGCAAAGAAAAATGGCTTGGAAGTGCCGATGTTCTTCTCCGGACAACATCATGGTGGCGAACCGTCTGGAAACGAGCCCTATAAAGTAGAGGGGTCGCCTTGGTTCACAACCGAGTTTTGGACCGGCTGGATCGGGCGTTATGGAGATATGGACCGGGGCATGCTCAACGAGAAAGTCGCGGGCACGTGGAAAATCATCGCGTTCGGCGGTGGCGGTTATGATTACTACATGGTTCACGGCGGGACGAATTTCGGCTATTCGGGAACCGATAACACGGATGCCACATATGATTACTCCGCACCGATCGGTGAGACGGGGCAGTTCCACAATCTTTACTACCCGGCACGGCGCGCCGCTCTTTTTGCGCGAAGCTTCAACGATCTGCTCACCGGCAGTCACAATGACCCTGCCCTCGCAAAAGTTGATCTGCCAAGTCTTCGCGTCACGACCCGGACCAATCCCCAGCTCGGTAGCATCGTATTTATCGATAAGTTTAAGCGAAATGGCGACAACTCTGGACCCGAAATCCCCCCCACAGCAGATGCGTACCAAGCGCCCAGCGAGGCTAAAGGGATTTTCTCAACGATGCTCCAAGTCGGCACGACCACGCTCCCTTTCAAAGGAAAAATCAACGTCATTCCTTCCGAACCGCGAACGGTGATGCTGAATGTGCCGTGGACCGAAAACGCCACGTTTGAATCGATATGCACCAATGTGCTGCTGCGCCAGAAAATCGGCGATATCGACTACTGGGTTTGCTACGGCGACGGCGGCGATAGCGGGGAAATCACCGTGAAATCGCTGAAAACCGATAATCCCATTCATCTCAATTTTACCTACCCGACCGATGGATCGTTCCAAACAATTAGTCTCGATTCAGGTGATGGCGAAAGTGCAAAAGTCCTTGTCATGAATCGCGAGCTGACCAATAGAACTTGGCTGGCCAACGGCAATCTTTACGTGGGGCCTTCCTTTGTCACAGAACAGGGCGCAATGGAGTTTTCGCCTCAAGGCGCCGCAGCGGCCGTTTTCACACCGAAAGGTCAGGCGACCGTAACTGCCCAGCCTTTTCTACCGCTGGAATTGCCAACACTTACCGATTGGACATGGCGCGATGCGACACCCGAGAAAGCGCCCGATTTTTCGACGGCCAGTTGGACGAAGACAAACGGACCTCAAGCGATGGGCTCTGATGGATTTCAGAATCGATACGGTTGGTATCGAACCACGATTCATTGCGATTCGGCGCAGACAATTAACCTGCGTTTAGAGGGATACTCCGGGACATTCATTTCGTTTCTGAACGGTGATCGCACTGAGCTCAGCAGTCTAAAATGCAATGCGGGAGATAATTCCTTGGCGATCTTTGTAAAGATCTCACCCCGCGCGAAGCTCTATGCTTTCACGGGCCCGGTGCTGCCAGAATGTTATCGTGGGATTTGGGGCAACATGACGACCGACGATCCAAAGAAAATGGATGTGACCTGGAAGTGGGTCCAGGGAGAAGGTAAGGCCGCTGATTTCTCGCAAGCAAGCTTCAACGACAGTTCATGGAAAGCAGTCGATCCTGGCCAGAAGCTGAGCGTGCCCAAAGGGAAATCGTGGGTCCGCGGGACGTTCAATGTCGATGCGGCTGACCTCGATTCTTTCATCATCATGCCGCGCTTTGCTAACGCCGATACAATCGTCTACTTGAACGGCACACAACTCGATTACACTGGCATCCAAGACATCTCGAAGATCTTGCACGCTGGGCCAAACACCATTCTGCTTCAGCTCTCGAGTTGGTCTGGAGACACGGGCAGTTTGAACCTGATGATCGCGCATAACTCGCCGCTGGAGAAACAGCCATGGTATTTCCACGGTGGCTTGAATGGCTTGAACGAAACGCAAGTCGTGGGGCGCGTCTTAAACTGGAGCGACTTCCTCAGCAGTTCCCCATGGGAAACAGGCACACCTACGGTGCAAAGTGTGCCGACGTTCTGGCGGACAACCTTCAAGTATCACGCTCCCACAAATGGTCATGAAACTCTGGGCCTTATCACAAAAGAGGGTCTAAAGAATGGCCACGTCTGGCTGAACGGTCACAATCTCGGCGAGTGTCCTCAACGTGTGCCCATGTACATGCCCGAATGCTGGCTCAAAGATGGCGATAACGACTTGGTGATCCTGGACATTTATGGGAACAAACCCGACAAGGTAACACTGCAACGGATTGAGGCGTTTTGTTTAATTAAGGGGCCGTAAATTGACGAGGGAATTGACTTCCCTTAGAGGTCAACGCCAACCTAGTTCTGGCAGGATAAAGAACAGGCTTCCTACGGACCTCGTTCGCCACGACTTACCACCTTCCTATGGCACTACAGCTCCAGATGCTCTTACCGTCAGTATGGGGAGCGGCGGTGATTGCGTCTTTTCTTGGATACGGATGTTTTCTTGCTAAATGTCTGAAGATTAAGGTTTCACCGCTTCCTCTTGATAACGTTCTACTCAATTCGGGATGGGGTGCTTGTTTCGTCTGCACTTTAGGTGGTTGGTTGATGTTATTTAACCTTGCAACCGCACCGATTCTTGTGGCGATTGTCGTAACTGGCATTGTCTATTTTATAATTCACTCCTTAACCCATGCAGGGTTCAGCTCAAAAAAAAGCCCCACCTTGAGCATACTTGTAGTAGTCTTTTGTATTATTTATGGAATCGATAAATCTCTCGATTTCTGTTATGATACTTGTGATGATTGCTTGGCCTATCTGTATATGCCAGAAAAAATACTTCACACTGGATCGTTGATAGAGCCCTTTAGCATTCGAAGAATGACGTCGTATGGGGGAGGTTCATTCCTTCAAGCCTTATGCTTAAGCGTTGTCCCCTTAATTTATCAGCACGTTTTTGAGAGAGCGATCTGCACTTCACTAACGATTCTGGGTTTTCTGGAAATCAGGCAAACCTTAGGAGTTAAATCACCTTGGGCGACACTGTTACTATTGCTTCCGGCTTTGGCTACACTCCCCTTCGACAATGGATCTGCTGTACGATCTATTGGCTTTTTGAGTTTACTCATGATGTTGACAGATATGTCTCTTTTTGGAAATTCTATTGGTGTTGCCGTTTTACGAGGAATGATTTGTGCCTCGCTACTTTCCCTGAAGGGCACAATGGCGATATTCTTACCGATTTACTGGTTTTTTATTTACTTTGATAAGAGATCCTTGAGACGAGAGGCTTGGATTGAAGCTGGAGTATTCTTTCTCTCGCTGGTTCTTTCGATCCTTCCCTGGGCGCTCCAACTGTATCAGTCAAACGGCACTATCTACTACCCGGCGTTCAAGGGCTATGAATCCAGTAATTATAATTTACTAACCCTCGTTAAAGCTCCTTCTGTTTTAGTGAGACTAGCCACGATGTTCACTTATTTTCAGAGCACTCCTTCGATCGTGTGTTGCTTTATCGCTTGGATGGTGGGCTCACATTTACTTCAGAATCGATTCATTATTGCGTTTCACCGCTCCGTTATACTTTTTATTCTCTTACTCGGATGGACTCTTTCACCTTTTCCAGAGTTACCGGCGATCTCTGGAATTGAGAGATACACCATTGGGCTTATTCTTACGTCGGTAGTGCTTTCGTTACTGACCTATTTTTCCACTTTAGAAAGTCACCCAGAAACGCTGACTTTCCCTCTGCTTCGATATACTTCTGTTATATGCTGTATATGTGCGATTCTACTAATCCGATTACCAGGAGAAGTCTTCTATCTTTTTAATGTTGAGCCGCCCGATGTCTATTTTTCTCCCGAAATATTCTATAGAGATAAGGATTCTTTTAGGAGGGCTCAACAACTAGTTCCGACAGGTGAACGTGTGATTGTTTATGTGGATCGCCCTTTCATGATGGACTTGGGGAGAAATAATGTGTTCTTGGGTGATATGCCAGGTGGCTCAAGTCTTCCACCAGGTCTTCCGTTTGGTCGAGGTATAGAACCCCTGAGGAGATACTTTCTACAGGAAGATATTCATTACATCATTCACATCGATTTTGATATACACGACTTCCCTGCATCTGCCCCAACCACGTTTAGCCTTCTTCGTCCAGGTCGTCCGGTAAACATATTTTCCAGACGACTTTGGACGGATGAATATCCAAAAACTGGTCCAACTACTGCCGCCATGAGTGTATTCTTCTTGGACCTCATAAATAATCTGGAAGGGCTCGATCATCAGCTGCCAACAAAATCTGTCAGAAGAGTGGGCGATTTAATCGTTGTGCGGCTTGACGGTGACCTAGCAGATACTCCTCAGGAATAACCTCGAAGCGATATTTAACTTGGCTCAAGGACGCTCAGTTCTTTTTCTCTTCACCCTTAAGCGGTAGAGATCCTTCCACTGCTTTTGCGGGCGGTGCGGAACTCTCCTCGGTGTCCAGGCGGTTCATCCGCTCCTCCAACACCTGATCCATCAACACGTTCGCTAGGGGAACCGTTGCTTCATCGAGCGCCTTATTCGCGAGCTTGAGTTCCGTTACATTCTCGGTCTCAAACGCCGCTTCCACCTTCGCCATGAGCACCTCAATTTCCTTCACCTCCGAATCGACAATCAGGTGGCCCACCTGCGCCAAAGCCTTACGCGTGCCGGAAAGCAACTCGCCGCTATTCCGCTTCGCCTCAATCCACTGCCGCTGCGCCAGGTCATCGAACGCGTGCTCCACGCTCTCCGACACCATCCGCTCGACCTCCTCGTCCTTCACGTCTACGGCACTCTTCAGTTGAACGATTTTCTGTTTGCCCGTTTTAATATCACGCGCCAGCACCGAAAGAATCCCGTTAGCATCGATTTCGAACTGGACGCCCACACGCGGCACACCCTTCAGAGCGGGTTCAAACTCGATCTCGAATCTGCCGATCGACCAGTTATCTTTTGAAAGTTCGCGCTCGCCCTGCAGCACCTGAATTTTCATCGATTTCTGGTTGGCCACCGCAGTCGTGAATAGTTCGCCGGCCTTCGTCGGAATCGTCGTGTTCCGGGGAATGATCACGTTCATTAAGCCACCGAACGTCTCGATTCCCAGCGAAAGCGGAGTCACATCCAGAAGCACGGCGTTTTTCACTCCGCCTTCCAGAATCCCGGCCTGCAGCGTCGCACCCACGGCCACGGCCTCATCCGGATTCGCCGAGGTATTTGGCACGCGCCCAAAAATCTCTTCCACCAGCTTCCGCACCAACGGCATCCGCGTCTGTCCACCGACAAGAATCACATCATCCAGATCGCTCGGTTTCACTTTTGCGTCGCTCATGCTGCGGAGGCAATTCGCCCGAGTTTTATTGATGAGGGGTCGGGCCAAGTCCTCCAACTCGCTCCGTTTCACCACAGTCGCGAAACTCAGTTCGCCCTTCACAAATGGAATCTCCACACGCATCTCTTCCTCGGTGGAGAGCCGAATCTTCGCCTGCTCCGCTTCCTCGTGTAGTCGCGCCACCAGTGCGGCATCGACATCCATTTTTAGGTTCGACACGAGCCGTCGCGCCAGTTCATCGGTCAAGGCTGCGTCAATGTCGTCGCCGCCCAAACGAGTATTTCCATTAGTCGAGAGCACCTTGAACACGTCATCTTGCAGCTCTAAGATCGAGATATCGAACGTCCCGCCGCCGAGATCGTACACCGCGATTTTCGCGTGCTTTCGCTCGCGATCGATCCCATAGGCGAGAGCTGCCGCTGTTGGCTCATTGAGAATGCGCTCCACAGTCAGGCCGGCCAGTTCACCCGCTTCGCGCGTCGAATTTCGTTGCGCGTCATTGAAGTAGGCGGGCACCGTGATCACAGCCCGCGTTACCGGCTCGCCGAGATCTTTTTCCGCATCGGCTTTCAGTTTCTTAAGAACCTCAGCCGAGATCTCTTCGGGACGCCAGTTCCGACCCCACATCGGAATCGTGACGGGTTCACCTGAACCGCCCGCCACCGGGTATGAAACAATCCGTTCTTCCTCAGCCACATCGGAACCGCGCCGACCCATAAAGCGCTTCACCGAACTCACCGTTAATTTCGGTTGCAAGGCTCGGACCCGTTTTGCCGCTGCACCCACTAAAGGAGCTGCCTCGGCAGACGCAAAATGCACCACTGACGGCGTTAATCTCCGCCCTTCCGCATCCGCGATCAAAACCGCAAACCCCGAATCCATGGCGCCGACCAACGAATTTGTCGTGCCCAAATCAATCCCGACAATCTTGCTCATAGTCCGTGAAGATACCCCTCCCCACACCCCTTTCCAATGAAATATCGGAGTACGCTAATGCGTCACCACTCGCCACGCATCCAGCGCTGCCATATTGCCGATCGTGTCCTCCCAACTCACTTCTGCTGTCTCCTTCAACCCGGCGGTGAGCGCGCGACCGACCACGTCCACCTCCAACGCGTAAAGCGATTTACCGCTGGGGACTTTTAGAACCTCCCGCGTACCGTTACTCGCCACGATCTGGATTTCTCCGTCCTCACCATCCCGCCCTACAAGAAAGGGATTTGGCACTTCGATCATTCCTTCAGAACCGTAAATCCAGACGCCGTTTTCCTGCTTCAATCCAACTCCGCACGAGAGCTGGGCCAAAATATCGCCCTCAAATTCCGCCACTGCTACCGAGACGATATCCACGCCGTGGTGCATCGTTTTACGGCTTGTCAGATTCTTTGGCTCGCAGAGTGGCTTTCCATTGGCGGCCCCGGCCAACAATCGCGCGACGGAAGTGGTGTAACAACCGACATCGAGAATGCCCCCGCCACCTAAGCCCTGTGCAAAGAGTCGCCCCTCTGCTCGATACGGCGAGTGAAAACTGAACGTCGCTTGGATTAGCCCTACTTTACCGATTCGCTCCGCGCGTATCAGTTC
>CAVURW010000139.1:0-8371 GCA_963743595.1 uncultured Verrucomicrobiae bacterium | reverse complement strand
CGGCGTGGCCGAGCTTGGTCCAGGCACTGGCGAGTTCCGCAGCGCGAAAGGCCGCAATGGAACCGGTAACGCCTAGGACGATATGTTTTTGGGCCGACATCTCCAGAACGTGTCACGGAGTGGAAGAAAGGGCAAGCGGATCAATGAGCAGTGAAAAGGGAGGCAGGGTTGAATTTCGATTCTTGCGTCAAAGGATTCTTACCCATTACGATACGCCTCCCTGATATCGGAAACATTTTCTCAACCTACGGGTTTAAGGAATGGGAGAGACCACGATTCAGCTCAAGAAACTATGGACCTTAAAGAAATAAAAGCGGTAATTGATTTGATGACCCGGAACGGGCTGAGCGAATTTGAGCTGGAGAAAGGGGATTTTAAACTGAGAGTGAAGCGCGGGCCCACGGGTGAGATGGTTCATTCCGCCTCTGGCCACATGAATCCGCAACATCACCAGCACCTCATTTTACCCCCCACTGTTCAGCAGATGGCCCCTTCCGCGCAAGTCGTGACGCCCATGGAGAATCTCTCCGAGATTAAATCGCCCATGGTGGGAACCTTCTATCGCTCGCCCACACCGACCTCGCCAGCGTTCGTGGAGGTGGGCCAGGAGGTAAATGAAAACACCGTGGTGTGCATCATTGAAGCGATGAAAGTGATGAACGAGATTAAGGCCGAGATGTCCGGCGTGATTGTGGAAGTACTCGCACAAAATGAGAAGCCGGTGGAATTCGGAAAGCCGCTGTTTTCAGTGCGTCCCTCGTAAAATCTGTTGTCATGTTTAATAAGATTCTGATAGCGAATCGGGGCGAAATCGCCGTTCGTATCATCCGTGCTTGCAAGGAGTTAGGCATCAAAACGCTGGCGGTCTATTCCGAAGCAGACGCCGACTCCATGCATGTGCTTATGGCCGATGAAGCGATCTGTATTGGCAGAGGCCCCAGCACGGAGAGTTACCTCAAGATTGATCGGATTATCAGTGCGGCTGAGATCGGAGACGTCGATGCCATCCATCCCGGCTACGGTTTTCTCTCGGAGAACGCCCACTTCGCTGAGGTGTGCGAGAGCTGCAACATTAAATTCATTGGGCCGAAGCCCTCTGCAATTCGCGCGATGGGAAATAAGGCGGTCGCTCGTGAGACCGCACGTAAGGCCGGTGTGCCGGTAACTCCTGGAAGCAATGGCGTGGTGGATACGGATCAAGCTGCCCTGCGCGTCGCTAAGGAAATCGGCTACCCGGTAATGATTAAGGCCGTTGCGGGTGGTGGTGGCCGTGGAATGCGTCCCGCCCATAACGACGTGAGCCTGGTTCAAGGATTTAATGCCGCGCGCGTCGAGGCGGAAAAAGGCTTTGGGAACGGCGCACTCTATTTGGAGAAGTTGGTGGAGTCGCCCCATCACATCGAGTTCCAAATTTTGGCCGATAAATTCGGGCGTGTCATTCACGTGGGTGAGCGTGACTGCTCCATCCAGCGCCGAAATCAAAAGTTAGTGGAGGAATCGCCCTCGCCGCTGGTCACGCCCTCTCTTCGCAAAACAATGGGCCGCGCCGCCATCAAACTGGCCCATGCGGTCGGTTACGAGAACGCGGGAACGATGGAATTTCTGGTGGATGACAAAGGGAATTTCTACTTCATGGAGATGAATACCCGTATTCAGGTGGAACATCCCGTGACGGAAGAGGTTTACGGTGTGGACTTGGTTAAAGAACAAATCAAGATTGCGTTCGGAGAGAAATTGAGCCGGGATTTCGACGATCTCCAACCGCGCGGGCATGCAATCGAAATTCGGATCAATGCGGAAGATCCTTTTAACGATTTCCGGCCCAGTCCCGGACGAGTCGACTTTCTGTACACACCAGGTGGTCACGGAATTCGTTGGGACTCACACATTTACAGTGGGTACATGGTGCCGCCGCACTATGATTCGATGCTTGGGAAATTGATCGCGTTTGGGAGCGATCGCACGACGACGATGGATCGGTTATCGCGTGCTCTGGACGAATTTGTGATTCGCGGGGTGCACACGACCGTACCTTTTGGTCAATTAATTTTGAAAGATCCCGATTTCCGCCGAGGAAAATACAGCACGCATTTTGTGGAATTGCTGTTTAAACAGCGACAGGCGATGTTGCCAGGGCGGACCTAGCAGGCTGCTAGTGGCAGTTCTGGGCAGACGAAAAGGGATTAGTTGGTTTACTTGACCAGTTGTCTGTTCTTGCTACTCTCATGAACCACGCGACTGAGCCCAAGCCGGGTTTAAGCGTTACTAATGACATGGGCACTCCTGAATTAACGCGGTGCGTGAAGCCGATGGGCATGGCTTCTATCGTGCTGAGAGAACTTATTGAGAGCTTTTCTTTTAGTACTATTTTTGCTAGAGGTAAGCATTCGTAAAACTTATGTACGCGGACGACGGCGACTCAACGATTAAGATTTATCTGCGGGAGATTGGTCAGACTCCCCTCCTCACTCGTGAAGAGGAGGTCAAGCTCGCAGCGAAGATCAAAAAGGGAGATCAAGCTGCACGGCAGCAAATGATCAAGGCGAACTTGCGTCTGGTCGTGAAGATTGCGCACGATTACTCGTCTTACGGTTTACCGCTATTAGACCTCATCTCTGAGGGAAATATCGGACTTATGAAGGCGGTGGAGCGGTTTGATCCCCAAAAAGGCGGTAAACTAAGCACGTACGCCGCGTGGTGGATCAAACAATCGATCAAGCGCGCGCTGGCGAATCAGAGCAAGACGATTCGGTTGCCGGTCCATTTGGTCGATAAAATCGCGAGGATGCGTCGGATTTCACTGCAACTTTCCGAAGAATTTGGTCGGGAGCCCACCGACGAGGAATTGGCCGAAGAGATGAACATGTCCGTGGCGAAAATCACCCAATTGCGGACGGCGGCGATTCGCCCAGCGTCGCTCGATGCCAGTGTGGGCCAAGATGACGAGAGCGCCTCGCTCGGGGATATCATCAGTGACGAGATGGCGATCGACCCTGCGCAAATGCTCAGCGACAACAATATCCGGAAAGCAGTGATGGATCTGCTTCCGATCTTGGACGAGCGCGAGCGGCGTATTCTTGATTTGCGGTTTGGTCTGGCAGGCGGCAAAGAAATGACCTTGGAAGAAGTGGGCAAGAAATTTAAGGTGACGCGCGAACGTATTCGCCAATTGCAGAACATTGCGCTAACGAAGATCAAGCGGGCGCTGGACAAGCAAGATAAGGTGGACGTCGCCCGGGAATAAAAAAAATGACTGTACAGTTTAAAAGCGCGATCGAGCGGCTCAAGGCCCACGTACGCGATGTGCCAGATTTTCCTATACCCGGAATCATGTTTAAGGACATCACGCCGATTCTCGCGAACGCGCAGCTGTTCCGCTTGGCAATTACGATTTTTTCCGAACGTTACCAACGCAAGAGCGTGGATAAGATCGTCGCGATTGATGCCCGCGGATTTCTGTTCGGCGCTGCGTTGGCGCATCAACTCGGCTTGGGCTTGGTGCTTGCGCGTAAAGCGGGGAAATTGCCCTATAAATCGCATCTGGTGAAGTATGATTTGGAGTACGGAACGTCCGAGCTTGAGATGCATGTCGATTCCCTCGCTCCCGGAGAACGGGTCGTCATCATCGATGACCTGCTGGCCACAGGAGGGACTTCACTTGCAGCGGCGGAACTGGTGGGCAAGTGCGGCGGAGAAGTACTCGAGCTGGCGTTTCTGGTGGAACTTCAGTTCCTGAAAGGCCGGGAGCGGCTAGCCAAGTATCCTGTTTTCTCGGCGATCACGTATTAAAAGAGCAAATTACCTTAGGATGTGTAAGTCCGCCGATTCAACGCCTCGAATGAATTTCAAGCATGGACACCTCACACGAAACCGCCCGGCTCGAGAAGGCGCGCGCCGTGTTTGAGGAGTTTCGCGCGGTCTGCTTTTGGCATTGGGATAAAGACGCGATAATTACGGAAGCCGATATCCCGGAGCTGGTTCGGAATTTACGGATCAACGGTGGGCATCGCGGGATGCGTTTGGCTGAGGAGCTATGCCAATAACAGAGCTTCAGAAGCGCATTTTTCAGCTGCTTTCGCAAAATCGCAGTGAATCCAGTTATATTGCGGGGGCGTCTGTAATCCATCTTTCGGAGCACTCCTCTCGCTTTTCTCAAGACATCGATATTTTTCACGACTCCGTTGAATCGCTTGCCGAGAGTTTCGAGAAAGATTCTGAGTGCCTCACAAAAAATGGGATCAGCCTGGAGCCGACGATCCGTCAGCCTTCGTTTATTCGGGTGCAATTTCGCGCCGATGACGGGTATCTGAAAATGGATTGGGCGCATGACTCTTCGTGGCGCTTTTTTCCTCTGGAGAAGGATGAGTTGCTTGGGGCTCGCCTCTCGATTTGGGATGCGGCGACGAACAAAGTTCTGGCCTGTGCAGGGCGGGAAGCTCCACGTGATGTTATCGACTTGATTTATCTTGATCGGGTTTGCTTGCCGTTAGGCGCTTTGGTGTGGGCTGCTGCCGGGAAGGATGAAGGCTACACCCCGGCCCTTCTCTGCGAACAGCTGCGGTGGCATGGCAAAATCACGCAGGAACAACTCGATAAAATGGCATTGACCCAACCGCTTAACGTCCAGGAGGTGAAAGCGATTTGGCTCGATCTGATCCAGCGAGCGGAAGAGTACGTGAAGCGACTCCCTGCCGCCGATCTCGGCTGTTTCTATCTTCACCCGGAGAGCCGTGTCCCGTTTGCTTCGCATGTACCGACCCAATCTCTTCAGCGCCACTTCGCATCGAACCGTGGAGCGTGGCCAAAAGTAGCCGATGAGCCGGTGCCGATTCGGCTTCCAGAGCGGCTGGATCTCTAGCGTTGCTTGGCCGCGATGACCTCTGAGACGAAAAAGAGTTTTACGGTGACGGTTCGCGTGAGGACAAAAGGGTAGAAATCACGCAGGCCCATGCTGCGGTTGATCGAGTTAAGGGCGATCGTTATTTCCGTCCAGCGATCGATCACTTCTTCAAAGCGCTTCTGCTTTTCGGATCGCTTGGAACAATCCGTATAGGAGGAGTTGCACTTGGAGGAGTTGCACTTGTGTCCTGTCTTGCAATGTAATGGGCTGCTAGGGCTTATTTTTCTCGTTCAAAAAGCGATTCCTTCGCCCGAAGTATAGCAAAGTTAGGCAAGTTAGTGAAGTTAGCGTTTTTTTAATAACTTTACTAACTTCGCTATACTTCGATAACTTTCCTATAGATGGACCGTATCAAAAACCCTTTCGCCCCGGGAGCTGGTGCCCCACCTCCTGCCTTGGTCGGTCGTGAGTCCGTATTGGGCGATGCCCGAGTGACCCTGGCTCGGATCAAGCTGGGTCGATACGAGAAAGCTTCGCTCCTCGTGGGTTTACGGGGTGTTGGCAAGACGGTGCTGCTCCGGTCGATTTACGACGAAGCCAAGTCGCAAGGGTACGAAGCCTTCTTCATCGAAACGTCCGAGAATAAACCGCTGGCGAATTTGCTCCTGCCGCCCCTCAAGGCAATCCTCTTTAAACTGGATCGAATGGAGGGGTTGAACGAGGGCGTGAAGCGAGCTCTCCGCGTTCTTAAGAGCTTCGTCGGTTCGGTGAAACTCGGGACCGACGACCTTAACCTGAGCTTCGATATGGATGCCGAAACTGGTACTGGTGACAGCGGTGATTTCGAAGCGGATCTCTCGGCGCTCTTCACTGCCGTAGCTGGGGCTGCCGCCGCGCGGAAGACGGCAATCACGCTGGTTATTGATGAAATGCAATACCTCTCAGAACGAGACTTTTCTGCTCTGATCATGGCGCTACATCATGTGGCTCAGACTCAGCTCCCGTTAACGCTTTTCGGAGCTGGCTTGCCTCAACTCGTTGGGCTTGCGGGGAAGGCGAAGTCGTATGCGGAGCGACTGTTTAACTATCCCTCCATCGGAGCGTTGCCCGATTCCGACGCTGAGGAGGCGTTAAGCACACCGGTCATGGAACAGGGCGTCTCTTTCGCCCCGGAGGCCTTGGCCGCGATCATTCAGACCACACGGGGTTATCCCTATTTTCTTCAAGAATGGGGCTACGATGTTTGGAACTACGCGCAGTCCTCACCGATTCGACTCAGCGATGTAGAGCAGGTCACTCCAGAGGTCATTCGCAAGCTGGATCAAAACTTCTTTCGTGTTCGGTTCGATCGACTCAAGCCGAACGAGCGGAAATATCTTCGGGCAATGGCGGAGTTGGGCCCTGGACCGCATCGGTCTGGGGAAATCACCAAGGTCCTGGGGGGAAAAGTCCAATCGTACGCCCCCGTTCGCGCTTCACTGATTGCGAAGGGCATGATCTACAGCCCCGACCACGGAGACAATGCCTTCACCGTCCCCTTGTTCGACGAGTTCATGAAGCGGACCATGCCGCAATTGGCATAGCCTACCGCCGAATCCCAAAACTGTAGCCTTTGCCCGATCTGCCGCCACGCACCGCACCAGCGCGACTCACGCGATGCTGCGCTTTATCGTCGAGAGCCAGCGAGTAGACGTATTTGAAATTCGCGAGCTTTTTGCGCTCGATCTGTTGCCCGATGAACCGCTCGATCGCCGCCACATCGGGCGCTTCTTCAGCCGTCATCAAAGTGAACGCGTCGCCATCCGCCTGAGCACGACCGGTTCGGCCGATGCGATGAACGTAATCTTCTGCATGCTGCGGCACATCGTAATTAATGACGTGCGTCACACCTGCGATATCGATCCCGCGTGAGGCGATATCGGTGGCGACCAGCACTTCGTACTTGCCTGAGCGAAAACCTTCCAGTGCTTCCTGCCGTTCTTTTTGTGAGCGATTCGAATGCATCACCGTAACGAGGTGCTCCGTCGATTCCAGGCGCCCCGCGATCCGATCTGCCGCGTCTTTTGTCCGCACAAAAACGATCACGCTCTTGTAATGCGTCTCTTCCAAGAGCGCCAGGAGCAGGTCGAATTTCTGCGAAGCCGCCACGGGATAAATCGCGTGAGTTACCGTTTCTGCGGGGGAACGGCGTGCACCGATTTCGATGCGTTCCGGCGTGATCATCGCCCATTCGGCGAGCTTGGCGATTTCCGGCGGCATCGTGGCGGAGAAGAGCAAAGTCTGGCGCTTCTTCGGGCACGCTTCGATGATCCGGCGCACATCCGGAAGAAATCCCATATCGAGCATGCGATCGGCTTCGTCGAGAATCAGATGCTGGACCTTACTCAGATCAACGATCTTGCGCTCCAGCATATCGAGCAAGCGACCCGGCGTGGCGACGATGATATCGGTGCCGCGAGTCAGTTCAGTCGTCTGTTGGCCGTAACCGACCCCGCCATAGACGACGGTGGTGCGGATATTGGTGAAACGCGTGTAATCTTTCAGTGCCGCATCCACCTGAAGCGCCAGCTCGCGAGTCGGCTCCAGGATGAGCGTGCGCAGCGGGCCCGCCTCTTTTAAATGGGTGAGAATCGGCAGACAAAACGCAGCGGTTTTTCCGGTTCCAGTTTGAGAAGCGCCGATCAAATCTTTTCCACCGAGCACGAGGGGGAACGCCTGCAACTGAATCGGCGTGGGGTCCATGTAATACATGGATTGAACCGCATGTACGACGTCCTCTGAGAGACCTAAATTTTGGAATGACATGCGGTTGGGTTCTCGAAAATGAAGCTTAATGTCGTGGCATTTGGATCTGCTCCAAAGCCGATTTGTTGTCAGGAAACTTGCGCAAAATCATTTGCAAGCGCTCCATTTGCGCCTGGACCTGCATCCCGTGCAGACCCCGACGAAGAATATTCACGCGCTCCAGTATCCTGGGGGGTAGGAGCAGTTCTTCGCGGCGCGTTCCCGATTTCGTGATATCGATCGCGGGATAGACACGCGATTCGGCCATTCGACGATCCAGTACGATTTCCATGTTTCCAGTGCCTTTAAATTCCTGGAAAATCACTTCGTCCATCTTGGAACCGGTGTCAATGAGCGCCGTGGCGATAATCGTCAGTGCGCCGGCTTCTTCCGTCTGCCGCGCTGAAGCGAAAAACTTGCGCGGAATTTCCAGTGCTCGCGTGCTGAGGCCACCAGTACCTGTTTGGCCCTTGGCCCCGTAATTGAAAGCGCGGCCCAATCGAGTGATCGAGTCCATCAGCATGAACACATCTTTGCCGCTTTCGACAAGCCTGCGGGCGCGTTCGATGACCAATTTCGAGAGCCGCACATGGCTGGCGTTCTCCTGATCGTTCGAGGACGACCAAAGCTCGCCGCGACCTGCTAGAAACTGACGGAAATCGGTGACCTCTTCCGGGCGCTCGTCCACCAAAACGACCATCACAAAAGTGTCCGGCGAATTGGTCAGTACCGATTCCGCGATGGCCT
>CAVURW010000138.1:0-4539 GCA_963743595.1 uncultured Verrucomicrobiae bacterium | reverse complement strand
CCGACAATCAGACATTTGCTTAAGCCTTCGGCTTAAGCTCGACCCTTACACAACGCCTGGACAACCCGTCAACACTATGAGACGGCTGTGCAGGCATTGTTTTTGAATGTCTATGGATCGTCGAACACACCACCAAAAGCTGGACTTGGGTTGGACCATTCTAAGGCAACCTTAAAACATGGCTTCGACAGCCTGGCAATTGCCGTGACCATGCAAGAGTGGACCTGGAAGGGAACGATCAGCGGGGGGGCTCTATTTCTTTACGAGGACGGAACTGGCTGTCCCGGCGTTCTCGCAAGTCTGTTTATATTAACCGCCATGGGTCGGCTTCCCATCCGGGCGGCTGACCCGGACCGAAATGCATCCCATGCCACGATTTAAGGTGAACACCTTCTACCAGCTTAACTTGACATCTTCCCTACTCACTTATACTTGAGGCCAAGAATATGATTCGCTCGAAGTGGTCCCGCACTCTCATTCACTCTTTCATAGGCGTGTGTACGGCCTTATTCATTATTGGGGTTGAACGTGCTGACGATCCGAACGAGATGATTCGTCTCAATTACGCAGACTACCACGATGAAAATAATCATAGTCTTTGGATTCAAGGATTTAAGTTTACTGCCAATACACTGAGCCTGCTCAGTTGGCCCTATCGCTATTTAGAGAACGGTACAATCGATTACCGTGAAAAGATTTTTCGTAAAACAGTAAACCACGACGATTTATATTTTCTGGCGATAGACTCTGAATCGATTCATTTGGATACAGTTGAGCCCGAGGAACTCGCGCAATCTCCTGCCCTCCAAATTATGAAACAAGGATATCCCTTCTCGCGGGACCTGTATGCTCTTATTGCCGACCGCCTTATTAAATCCGGAGCTAAAGTGGTCGTCTTCGATATTTTCTTTGCGAGCGCCCGGCCAAACGATGATATCTTTCGTGATGCCTTGACCCAATATCGAAATCAACTTGTGATCGGAATGAATTTCACGCTGACGGACAATAATCGCTCCTGGACTCTCTCTCTGCCTAGCGAATCAATATTTCCAGCACAGGACAAATATGATCAACAAATCGGTTTTCTTGACTATTGGCCGGATGAAGACGGGGTAATCCGTCGGCTCAGAGTTTGTACAAATGAAGAATCCATTAATCTCATCGGTGGAGCGCAGAAGCTGCCCTATTTCTACTCAATCGATGCACGCAGCGTCCAAAAATTTGGACTAGGTAATCAAGTGCCATTGGATTTGACTCCGAGGCTGATCCGTTTCACCGGATTTCCCAGCGACCCGACCGCACCCACCTTCCCAACCGAATCTCTCTACCGGATATTTGTCCCCGCCTTTTGGAATAAGAATTTCCAGAATGGAGCCGTTTTTAAGAGTAAAATTGTCATCATTGGATCTAAGGGAAACGATCTTTTAAGAGACTCGGTTTCCACTCCTATGGGTTCAATGCCTGGGGCGGAACTTCACCTGAACGCGATCAACGCACTTCTTCAAAACGATTATTACTTCCAAGCCGGACCTGTAGGTTCAATGCTCTGTATCTTCGCTGCAGGTCTTTATGCTGGGATTATTTCGATAAGCATTAGAAACGTGGGTCTTCGGGTTGCAGGTCTGGTCGGTGGCCAAGCTGCATACTTGGTCTTAGCTGGATGGGCAGGGGATGAATCTGGTCTTCTTTTACCGATTGTTGGGCCGCTCACAGCCGTGAACGGAGCCGCTTTACTGAGTTCTGTTTACGACTTTATCCAAGAGCAAATTGAGAAAAGGGTTATCCGTGAAAAACTGGCGAAAAGTGTTTCCCGAAATCTAGTCGAGTACATGGAACAAAACCCTGAAAAATTCAAGGATACACTGGGGGGTGTCCGACGCGATGTCACGCTTCTGTTTTCAGATATCCGCGGGTTTACGACCATGACAGAGCATACAGATCCGATTGAAATGGTGGAACAACTCAATGAATATCTCACGGCGATGGAGCCGTGCGTTCGCAAGAGAGACGGCTTCGTGGATAAATATATTGGTGATTCTGTGATGGCCTACTGGGGTTCGTTTCGAAGTCAGGGGCTCACCGCAGATGCTGCCGCCGCTGTCGAATGCGCACTCGAAATGATCGAAGCCCTGGACAGACTTAATCTCAAATGGGAGGCGAAGGGTCGCAAACCCTGGAAAATCGGAATAGGACTCAATCATGGTCCCGTGATTTTTGGGAACATGGGATCGCCCGAACGCAATAATCTTACTGTAATCGGGGATTCTGTCAATTTAGCCGCCAGAATTGAAAGCTTGACGAAAAAGTATCACAGGGAAATTCTGATTACTCAAAATGTAGCAGACTTGGTCCAAAATGACTTCATTTTGGAAAGGGTCGATAACGTCCATGTTACTGGGCGGGAGGCCGCAGTTGACATTTACGCTGTTAAATCCAAGAAGAGCGGAAACACTGACCTAAAAACTATAACTTCCTGAGAGGGCTACACCCGGAGAAACGGAACTGTAATTAAAGTTTCTTTGACTAGAGAAGTTTTCGATGTTTGTGAACGAGGCATTGAGTGAAAAGTATTTGGAAGGCTGGTAATTTACCATGATTCCACTTGTAACATTAAAGTCAGTCCTTGAGCCGCTGTAATAGCCATTCAGCGAATTGGGATAGATGTACGCAGCCGGCCGAAAGTAGGCTTGAAAAGTGAGTTGTGGTGTAATCAGGTAAGACAAGACTTCCGTTATCGAATTATCGACTCTCGAGTAAGCACTCGGATCACTTTGCCTATAGGTTAGCTCGTATGTTGATGAGAGATACAACGGTTGGAGCTGGAGGAGTTTTTGAGTGTGGGTCACCCGATTGGTGTAAGCGACTTCTTTGTAGAATTCCGAGATGGCCAAATGGGGGCTCGTAAAACGGGAAACCGAAACCGCAGGAGTCCAAGACCAAGCAGCGTCATTCGTAAAATAGTACGGGCTCGCAATGGTTGCAGACTCTTCATCGAAATCGGCTTGAGACACTTGATCATAACGATACATATCGTATTGAGCCGAGATGAACGGCGTCCAGTTAACCGTCGAATAGGGAATAATATTGGCCTTATAATTTCCGTGGTAAGCTGAGCTTTCCTGATTATGCGTATCACTCAGAAGGGCGTTGCTCGTGAAAAGATAGGACTGAGTTGTGGATGCTGAGAAAATATCAGGTTTAGGTTGGCGGCTTACGATCTCAAGTTCCCCCAAATCACTATTTGATTTCGGGAGAAGCGATTGATCGATTGCTCCAGGACCCACGTTCGTCGATTGCACCGTTTGCTGTGCCGAATTGGCCTGCTGGGCGTCCACCGTCCCTCCAATAGTGATAACTGAGTAAATAAGAACAAGCGGAGATACTCGTTCGGTAAGACGTCGTAACAGGGTGATAATCATGAACTAAAGAAATGTGAGAACTGGGTTCAGGATTCAGGGTTCAGGAGTCAGGATTGCTAGGAGGGCTATGAGGCCCTGTAGGTATCGGCGGTGGGAAAGGTGAGAAAGGAATGTGGGGACTAGGTAGAGGGATTACTATCGGATTTGTAGAAATAATCGGGTTCTGGATTTGGTTTAAACTTCCAATAGCATTATCCGGTAATAACGGAGCTGTGGTGTGGAAGTCTCTAAGTCCCCTCTTAAGCTCAGACTGATTGTAAAAAGATAACGGGGGAAACGCCGTCAAAAGCGCAGAAGTGTCAATCTGGTGCTGGAGATTAAAATAGAAAAAATAGGGAGCCTTACCGGGTGTGTATGACACTCCTTCCCCTGGTGACAGGGGATATGATTTTCCAAGGATAATGATGGAAACGGTTCCGCCCTCGTTCAAAACCACCGAATTGTGGGTAGCGGGATTATAGAAAAATTGAGCAACTGAACCAAGAATAGCTGCTGTCACACTCCCTGTTTTGACTTCGTAGGTCTTTCCGTCCTTGGGCTTTGCAAAGAGCATGGTCCCGCTCTCCAGGTGATAAGCACTCGAATCGTAATTAAAGATCGTGTTCGCTCCCAAGCGCGTGATGGTTTGGTTGCTAAATGCCAACTCCGCCCGTGAGATATTTCCCGTTTTTACGTACTCCCCATCTTCAACGAGCGTACCCACGGGAGCCGCCTGGGATACGTTTTGCTTTCCATGAACGACCTCATTAACAGAATAAGAAACCTTAGCTGGGTCAGCCTCTACCTGGCTGATGAGGGAGAAAAAACAAGATAGAACGATCCCAACCCGTGTAGTCACGAGGGAGGACGTTAGTGAAAATCTCAAATGCTGCAAGCATTCTTTGCTTCAATTGACGATGGAGTGAGAATATGTTTGGTGACAGTGCTTGGGGCAGGGGTCGTTGCCATGCTTGCACCTTGCCTCAACGCCTTTCGGACGCGCCACATGAAGCGCATAATTCAAAGCCAAAACCTTTCGAGCCGCCACATAGCTTTCCAGTTCAGGCGTCGATAAATTGTCAACCGCCTCCGCATCCATAGCTAGATCACCTACAATCGACCGAGCCACCCGCTTCGCTTC
>CAVURW010000137.1:0-6725 GCA_963743595.1 uncultured Verrucomicrobiae bacterium | reverse complement strand
TCGTTGATTGGTCGTCTGGATAGCACAACATCTAATACGGTTCAGACAACGCTCGCCGGGTTGATTGCGTCCGCCAATACGATGATCCTAGATTTCAGTTCTCTGGAGTATGTAAGTAGTGCAGGTCTGCGCTCCCTTCTTGATATCGCAAAAAAGTGTCGAGCCAAATCTGGAAAGCTTTTGATCACTGAAATGAAGGATCAGATTCGCGAAATCTATGAAATCGCTGGGTTTAAATCGATAATCCCTTCTTATCCCACACTCGATGCAGCTCGGGTCGCTCTCGCTAAAAAATAACTCAGCCAGCCATCGGAGCCGCAAGATTCATCACAAACGTGCTGATGTTTTTGCCGTCTTTATATTCATAACGGTATTCACTCACGCTCTTTAGCATCAAGTAAACTCCGACGCCACCGGGTTCTCGATCTTCCAAGGGTTTGTTTAAACTGTCTGGAATGGCAAGCGTCCTGGGATCAAATTGTGGGGCGGTATCTTCAGTGATGATCGTCAGAGCTTCCGGAGAAATTTCTCGTTTCATGACGACATCACCCGTCAGTCCATTCTCTTGGTAGCCATGGGTGATGATATTTGTAACCATCTCATCCACAGCGAGATGTAGTCGGCCCGCCGCCCGTTTCTCGAGTCCAGCTGCTTTCACTGCTCCAGAAAGGAATTCAGCCATCCCCTCAAGAGATTCGAGGACCCCAGGTAGAGTGATTTGCTCCATATAATGTTTCCCCACGTTTTCGGGGAATGCGGTCTAGCTCTCGATAATGGCAGCGTCGTATTTATCAAGAATTGTTAGGCCTTGATGGAATCCACTGATTTCGATGGCATCTTTAACGATATCTTGAGGAGCAACCGCATAGATGGTAGCGGCAGCACCCAATTTCTGCTTAGCCATGATCAGAATACGGAGACCAGCGCTCGCCATATATTCCAAATCTTTCAAATCCAAAACGAGCTTCTTGGGCTTTTCTGCGGCGATTTTTTCGACTTCCGCCAAAAATTGTGGTGATGTAGCACCGTCAAGCCTTCCGGCGAGAACGATTGTGGCAATATGATTTTCAATTTTATGACTAGTAGTAAGGGGCATATTTATTTCTCTTCAGGTTACGTGTTTATTTGGATGCTAAGATGACTATCGACCTTCCCCCAACAATAAAGTTAGAGGTATTTTCTATTACCGGTGCTTCGTTGAGATACCAGATATCGTGTGGTGATGCAACTCCGGTATTCACGACAACTTGCCACTTCTTCGATTCGTGAATTGGAAAGACCGCGAACGGTAGGGCATCCCAGTATGAGTTAATAAAGATCTGAATGTCTGGGCCCGGGAACGCACCCGCCTTGGCGTGTTTTCCGCATAAAAGAATCGAAAGCACCCGACTTGCCGGTGAGAAATCGGGCTTCCAAAGCTCAATTCCGTGAAAGCTGATGTCGGGGATGCCGCTGCCGACGTAATCGCGGTATTGAAAGTGGAAACGATTGCGCAGAGTGGAGATCGATTGGCGGATAGCGATCATTCTTTGGCAATATCGAAACAGCTCCTGATTTTTCTGAAGATCGCCCCAGTTAAGCCAGCTCAATTCCGTATCGTGACAGTAGGCGTTGTTGTTGCCTCCCTGTGTATTCGCAAACTCGTCGCCCATCAGGATCATCGGCACACCCTGCGAAACGAGTAGCAGCGTCAGCGCGTTTTTCATTTGGCGCATCCGCAGTTGGTTCACATTCGGATCGGTGCTCGGACCTTCCCATCCGCAGTTCCAACTGAAATTATCGTCGCTGCCGTCCCGATTGTTTTCGCCGTTTGCTTCGTTGTGCTTGCCATTGTACGACATCATGTCGTTTAACGTGAAACCATCGTGGCAGGTGATGAAGTTGATTGAGGCTGTCGGACCGCGCCGCGCGGCACCATAAAGATCCGGTGAACCGGCAATGCGATCTGCCAACTCTCCCGTTAAGCCTGTATCGCCCTTGAGGAACCGGCGCACGCAATCCCGGTACTTGCCGTTCCATTCCGCCCAGCGACCATACGCCGGGAACGAACCGATTTGATAGAGACCACCCGCATCCCAAGCCTCCGCGATGAGCTTGCATTTCGCCAAAATGGGGTCGAAAGCCAGTGACTCCAAGAGCGGCGGATTCGACATCGGAGCGCCGAACGGATCGCGCCCTAAAATCGCTGCCAAGTCGAACCGAAAACCGTCGATGTGATACTCAGAGGCCCAATAGCGCAGGCAATCAATAATCGTCTGTCGAACCAGCGGGTTATTGCAATTCAACGTGTTGCCGCAGCCACTAAAATTGTAGTAGTAGCCTTCCGGCGTGAGCATGTAGTACGTCTGATTATCCAGACCGCGGAACGAGATGTAATGCCCTCGTTCATTGCCTTCCGCCGTGTGGTTAAACACCACGTCCAGGATGATTTCGATGCCGTTTTTATGGAGTTGTTTGACGAGGTTCTTGAACTCGTCCACCTGCATGCCGTGCTTGCCAGTCGCCGCATAGCCGGCCTTGGGTGCGAAGAAACCGACTGTGCTGTAGCCCCAGTAATTAAGCAGGAGTTCGCCCGTTTCCTCGTTCTGTCGACTGTTTTCAAACTCATCGAACTCATAGACAGGCATCAGTTCCACGCAATTGATGCCGAGCTCTTTTAAGTACGGAATCTTCTCGATGATGCCGGAAAAAGTTCCCGGATGCTGCACGCATGAAGTAATGTGGCTGGTAAACCCGCGAACGTGCATCTCGTAAACGATGACGTCTTCGGTCGGAATTTCGAGAGGGCGATCATCTTCCCAATCGAAGTCATCCAATGGGATTCGGGAGCGGTGTTGAAAGGGATTATTCCAATCCGGGGTTGCCCGCCAAACATCGCGACCACCGATGAGCTTTGCGTTCGGATCGAGCAGCACTTTGGTTTTATCGAAACGATGCCCCGCTTTGGGGTCCCAAGGTCCATCCATGCGATACCCGTACTCAATCTCTTCAATGTCCAAATCGAAAACAATCATCGAGTAAACATTCCCGATCCGAAACGTGTCCGGGAACGGAATTTCGACCATCGGGGTTTGCTCACCCTTGCGATACAACACCAGTGTAGCGGCTGTGGCGAAGCGCGAGAACACCGAGAAGTTTATGCCATTCGGCACCAGTTGCGCACCGAACGGTAATGGTTTCCCAAGGCGTAACTTGAACCCCTCATGGGTATGGGTCGGGTAGTAATCGATGCGGTTATCCATGATTTTTTCCTAGCTCAGACTTTTCACGCCTTCTTCCACGGATGCACACACCGTGAAATAGGGGAGAAAGCCGGTCACTGACATGATGCTTTTCAGTTCTTCCGAGACGTTAGCGAGCGCGATTTTTAAGTTCTGCGCAGTCGCTTGTCGGTAGGCCAGCAGCAGGACGCGAAGCCCTGCGCTGGACATGTAATTCACCTTGGTGAAGTCGATCAAAAGCTTGGAGCCTGCTTTCAATTCTTCATCCACCACCGCCTGCAACTGAGGTCCCGTCTTCCCATCGACAGGACCATCCGGAGCAATGACGACCACACCATCCACGGTCTGCTTAGTGATTTCCATTTGGATTATACCGGAGAGATCGTGACCTTGAACTTGATCCGCTTGTCAGAAGCAGGAACCTTCACCGTCAGCGCTTTCGCATCGAAATCGGTGTAGGGAAGGCCGTCCGCTTCCACCTTCGTGATGATGATGCTGCCAGGTGGCAGAATGTCCGGGGACACCCGGATGATTCCGTCCTTAAACCCGTTCACCACGGGCTTGAAGTAGAAGTCCATCGGTTGCTTTGTCACGAGCAAATTCGTGTAGATTGCGGCCAGGTAGCAGAGCTCGGAGGTGTGGTAGTTGCACATGGAGTGGCTGCCCTTGTACCGCTCGGTTCCGAGCAAGTACGGGAGACCATTTGCGAGCACATTGAAGTAAACCGCACCGTCGTCGTGATCTAGGAAGTAGGCGTTATAGAACGCGGAGGATTCACGCGCGTAGCGCAGGTACTCGGGGTTCTTTAAGATACCCGCTAAGATCCAGTAGGCGAGAATGCCCTGTTCCTGTTGCCACCACGCTTTACGATCGTGCCAAACGAACCGGTGGAATTTCTGGCTCGGCTCCAAGATGCGCTCGACCACGTCGTACCAACCGCCACGCTGCGCGTCCATACCTGCAGTGGGCATCTTTTGAGCGATCATTTGCGCCACTTCCAGATACCGCTCTTTCGGCTTCAAACTGTACATGCGCATAAGGTTCCACGAGATCTTCAGATTGTGGCCCACAACGCCGCGGTTTTGTTGCCAACCCCAGGTCTTATCGTGCGACCAATCTTCCATGAACTTTTCTTGGACGAACGGGCTGCAACCGAAGTCTGGGAAGTACTGGGCAATCGTGTCGAAGGTCTCTTCGAGGAACTTCGCATGATGCGGATCGCCGGAGCCGAGCCACAGGTTGATGAGGTACGCCGGGGCGTGATCACCCACCGAGTTCCAGTTTTTCTTGGCGCGATTTTGGCCCAGCGATTCGGCTCGAGGATCGAGCGTGATCGGGTCGAGGTGCGAGAAATAGCCGCCCTTTTCTTTATCCAGGAAGAATTTCTCGAACAGGCGGATCGTCGCGTTAGCGTCGTCCATGATTTTTGGATCACCGGTAATCCGGTACGTTTGAGTCGGGCCCGCGAGCGCATAGATCTGTTCGTAAGCAGGAATCGCCTGATAATCATCGCCAAATTCGGAGGCGAAAATCTTTTGCTCAGTGCCATCAGGCTTCACGTCGATCCCGTGATACCAGTAGACGATGTCTTCATCCCGATCCACAAAACGCATGTGTTGGCGCAGATAAAGCGTCCCATCTTCAGCGGCTTTCAGGTAATTCTCGTCGCCTGTTAGCATGTAGGCGGAGGCGAGACCGTAGACCAAACGCGAGATTGTATCGGTCTCTTGGCGTAGGCTGTTCACTTTGCCGCCACCCAACGACAGCATCGTGCGGTATTTGGAGTAATCGACTTCACCGCCATCAAACTGCGCTTTCATGTGCCACTTGCCGAGCGAGTTGATCTGATCGATCCACCAACCCTGCTTTTCGAATCGATAGTCGGTGGCGGTGCGACCTTGGAAAATGATCGACTTGGCCTCGAACTTTACTGTCTCTTCCGGGAAATAGGCACCATAGACGTGAAGCATACGACCGGGGACCAACATCGTGCGGATCGTTCCGGTGCAATCTTGGTACGGTTCGTCCAGGTTCCGAACCATTTGGGCGTTGGTCGTGTTTGTGAGTTTTACGGTGTACTCGCGACCGTCCGAGGTCTTGATTGTAAAGGTGTCAGCGGTGGGATCGAATGCGGTCACGTAGCCGCCGATCGTATCCATGAAGGTGAAGTTTAGTTCGTTCATACGGTTCTTATTTGTTGGGGTTGACTGACGGTTAACTCAGGGGTTCAGGGAGCGGGGTTTGATCTTGGTAGCCTTGGCTGATTTCGATAATGCGCCCATCCGGGTCGCGGATCCAGACCGTCTTCCAGCCAGGAATAAAGTCGTCGAAGGCCATCGGCCCCAGGGTGATTTCGACCGCAGACCCAATCTCAGCAAGTTTTGCGTCCACGTCATCGACCTGAAACGCCAAGTGCCGGATACCGGGATATTCTGGGCCGCCCTTCGTGAACGGTGCTTCCGGGGAAGTTCCCTTAGCGAGAAACAGTTCCAGGTAGACACTGTCCAATTTCAAGAAGACGATTTGCTCATCGCCGAGCGGGATAACCCGAGTTCGTACGAAACCAAAATATTTGGTGTAAAACTTTTCCGTGGCGACTGGATCAATCGCACTGATACCGATATGTGAGAAGAGGGTAGCCATAATTCGTTTACTTGTTCAGGAGTTGAAGGATCGTCCGCGCGAATTGATGACAATGCCCGCCCGACCGAGCGGTTACAAAATCACCATCCACCACCACGTCCTCATTTTGATAAAGCGCGCCGTACGCTTTTGCGTCACCGATCAGGTTATTGTGCACGACGACCTTGCGTCCGCTGACCAGCTCGGGAGCGGGTGCCACGAGCCACATTCCGTGGCAAATAATGCCTTTAAGGATGTCCTTATTGGCAAATGCCCGGCGAAGAAACTCCGTAGCTGGCGGCGTTTTCGTGACATCGTCCGTGTAACGTAGCCGGTCTGAAACCATTCCGGACGGAACGATGATCGCGCTAAAAGAATTCAGCTTTTCGTCGTCCCATCCCTCAAAGCTTTCCCGGACCTCAAACGGAGTGTGGTACTCGTGTCCCTTAAAGGAAATGGAAGAATTACCCCAGAGCCGCGTAACGAAGTGCAGATCCATTTCTTCTTCTGCGAACCGGTGTTGATAATAGAATATCTCCGGCTCGTAGAAGTCCGACTCCATCAAAATCGCGATCTTTTTTCCTTTAAGTGACATAAGCTTGATTAGCAGTAGGTGCCATCCGGGAACTGCACAGTTCCGGCGAAGTGTGTGTGGATCTGGCCATTGCGAATGACCCAATTGTCGTAGAACCGGCACGACGCACTGGAACCATCGATGCCCTTGAATTTGAGCGATTCAACAATCATCAAAACACTCTCTTCTGGCTTCTCATTTTCGGCCCAGAAATCGATTGTGCTTTCGATTTCCGCGAGCGTGAAAATTCGGGTTTTGAAGAACTCGGTCAATTCGGCCTTACCACGCACATAGAGTGGCTTGCGATG
>CAVURW010000136.1:0-4661 GCA_963743595.1 uncultured Verrucomicrobiae bacterium | reverse complement strand
TCCCTTTGATCGTTTCCCAGCTGAGCTGAAGGCACGTACCCAGGGGCTAAGGAGGGACAGCAATCTTTCCCCGCGTTCAACGTTTGGATCAGATACAATTCTGTTTGGAGGATTTCTTTCGTTGAGATATCCCGACCCACTCGTATCAATTCCGGCGATTGATCGATCTCCTGCTTGAGCGCGGCCAGATCCACCTGCCCTCGACCGGAAATCAACGCTTGCCGCAACAATTCTTCCCTTGGCACTACCGAGGAGCGTTCAAACACATGAGCGCATGCGTGTTCGTAGGCGAGAGCTGATTCCTGAGGTTCAGTCTGTCGTCGCACGGCAAATCCATTTGCCGACCGCCTCAACGTTTCCAGAGCCGTCTTCTCCTCAATAGACATCTGCTCAAGTTGCCGTTCGCGTACCTCTCCAGTGGTAATTCCCTTCAACTTTCGAGACCTGGTCTGGTGCACCGCAACCGACACTTCGTCGTTATCCAAAGCGCGTCCCAACCGTGCTTCCATCTTGGCTATTTCCCGATCGCGTTCTTGCGCTCGTTTTGAAAACTTTATCAATAGCTCAGGATCGACGCCCTTGATTTCAAAACCGTGCTTAGACGGCACCGTTTCATAACCCAAACCGTGCAAGGCCCGTGTCAGCTCATTGCGATAGACTTCCGTCGCATACTTCGTTAGCGCGAACATGTCCGACGTCTGGAGCGCTTTCCAGCGTTGTTCCTGCTGATCGAATGTCGCGTTGAAAAACGTAAAATGCGTGTGCAGCTGCGGGTCGAGTGCCCGAGAACTGTTGTGCAAAAATTCTGCACCAATTAAGTTGCTCGTCGTTCGATCTTGTTCCACCCCACCAATCCGAATCCGTGTCGCTGCGAACTGTTCCAATTCATTAGCCGCAATTCGAGCCGCCTCCTGATGTGCGCATAGAATCCGCTCATCATCCATCGTTACCGCCAAAATCGAAACCGACTTCGGAGCCGAACACGTAAAGTCAAAGAACACCCGCCGGTTTCCATCCTCATTCATCCGCTGCGTTAACCGTTCTCCACTTCTCGGATCCAAATTCTCGCACAACGCCATGAACGCTTCCCTATCCACCGCGTAGCCTTCCAGAAGTCCCAATTGTTCACTGCCCAAACCGATCCACCGTCCCACCTCCACTTCTCCTACCGTATAGTAATCGTTATGCGATAAGTGCTCATCAAAGTAAGCCTTCGCCACTGCCTTACTCTTCTGAGGCACTGCCGTAAACATGCCCCAACGCTAACCGGACTGGACGAGCTTCACCAGCCCGTCTCACTCCTGCATGAGTAGGACACCAACCCCTTAGCCTTCGGCAAGGTCTTTGTGAAAGAAATGCGCCGCCAAATTCGATTCAACTGAGATGCCTTTGCGAATCGAATTTTACTGCGATTGGAAATCAGTTGGAAAAACCGTGATATGAAAACTAAACTCGAATTGGACGAAATTGAGAAGCGCATTGACTATGAGTCCCTCATCAAAAAGTTAGATGCGTTGAGCGTAACTGGGGAATTCAGCGAGCGCCGAAAAGTGACCGATCTTTTGGATAAACTGAAACCAGCACTTTTACGAGCCCGAGAAAAACATGTTCCTATCCGTGTTCTAGCCAAGTACGTGATCGATAGCGGCATTCCGCTCACCGAAGCGACGTTCCGAAAATACTTGGCCGGATACGAGCCGAAGAAGAAAAAGAGCCGGGCTTTTAACCGGAAAAAGTCCAAGCCCGAGACGTCGGCTGGAACCGTTTCGATAAACGAGGTGACCATTGTTTCTTCTCCCGTTTTACCTTCCGTTGTTCCGCCCGTTGGAAAACCGGCGATACCTGT
The DNA here is from genome assembly GCA_963743595.1 of uncultured Verrucomicrobiae bacterium. Taxonomy (GTDB): domain Bacteria; phylum Verrucomicrobiota; class Verrucomicrobiia; order Methylacidiphilales; family UBA1321; genus CAVURW01. Next base: position 2,815 of record CAVURW010000136.1, on the reverse strand, counting down.
TTTGGAAAAAGTTGTTCCTGAGTCTGGGAAGCTGCCTGAGAAGATTTTGCCACCCCGATTAGCTCGACGTAATAAATAGCCGCGACACGGCGATTTATTCGTATGACTAAAAACAAATCCGACGTGATAGTGGCCCAGTTGTGCAAGAAGCGAGTGGTGTTTTCGATTGGCGGTAAACGTGGCGTGGGAAAGAGCTGGTTGATTTGTCTCCTCATCGATTGGTATTTGAGTAAGAAAATTAAGTTCCACGCGATTGACCTTGATAACGAAAACAATACGTTGTCCCGCTTTTACTCGGAAGCGGAATTCATTGAGGTTTCGAAAGAGCGCGATCTTGATTCGATGATTGAGGAGATCGTTGAAGGGGAAACGCCGATCACCGTTATTGATATGCGGGCGGCGTCCACGGACCGAATTGAACCGTGGCTGAGACAGATCGATTTTACCGCTTTGGAACAGGACTACGGAATCTGGTTTACCGCCGTTGGTGTCGTCGATTCGTCCTCCGATAGCGTGGCGAATATCGGTTATTGGGCCAAAGATGTTCTGGGAGGCAGGAAAGGACTTAAGTTTGTCGTCGCACAAAATAAAGTCCGTGGCGAGGAACTGAATTATCCCAACTCCAAAGAAGCGGCGGAGTATCGGAAAACGCTCGATTTAATCGAAATTGAGATTCCGAAAATGGACGAGTGGATTCATCAGAAGTTGGAAGTGGCTGATTTGCGAATTGCGACTGCCTTGGAAATCTCCGATCCCGCAAGTCCGCTCACCAAGTTCATGACCAAGAGTCGTCTGAAACGTTACCAAGAAACCGTTTTCGCCGAATTTGAAAAAGCAAAGGAATGGTTATCCCTCTAAATCTATGGCCCTTCATCCCTTCGAAGAAATGCTGAAAGTTGTTCCGCCGGACCTTCGCGCCAATGTGGAACGGCTGTTACGCGGTTTTGGAATCACGAATAACGATGATCCTGTCGTTCAATTGATGACAATCCTCGCGTTGTACGCCGCTTATTACGACCGAATTCCGGACAAGATCGTTGATGCGAGTCGAAGCGTCGAAAAGCTGTCTCAGGCGACCGAGGAGAGGGCAAAGGGTTCTTTGGATGCCCTGGACCAAAGAGTGAGATTGCTCCGTGATTTGACCGTTCTGCTCCAGAAAGTGACAGATCGGTTAACGACGGTGCCTCGAGAAATTGCCGAGCGCTTTCCCATTGAGGCGTTGTCCGATGTGATTTTTAAGAAACTGGAGGCAGAGCTGGCTCAGTTAAACATTCCGGAGTTCCGATACGCCATCGTACAGGCCCAGACAACGATGCAAAACTTTGCGATTCAGTCTGCGGCGTCTATCGATCAAATGAAGTCCGATATCGCTCGTTTAACCGAAGCAACGGAAGCCATCAAAAAGATGCACATGCCGCGCAGGTCGTGGTGGTCTTTCTTCTGATAAACGGAATACTTTGTTTCGCCCCATTCCCGACCTTTCCCCGAGGAAAGGAGTGGTCACCTCCCTACGGCCCGCTGGCCGTCGCCGGTCGGCAGGGTGTAGCTAAAATAATGGTCGATCAGCCTGGCGGCTCATCTCCAGGTTAGGTTTTGGATCGCGTCGCTCACCTCGGGCTCTCCAAGCCTCGCCTCGGTCAGCTTTGGCGATCAGAAGGCAGAAAGGCAAAAGACATTAAAGCTAGCTTCGGACCGGGCGGTCGCCCTCTCCATCCCCCGGTTTGAAAACTTCGGGGGGAATGTCGTCCTCATATTATTCAGCTGCTCCTATCGTCGCTCAAGGAGCCGTTCCTCTCCTTGAAATCCTGCCCTAGGAAAAGAGAGTGGGTGGGGCAGCATGTGGCGGGCTCTTCGGCCCGCAACGAGTCCGCGTGTCGTAATTTTTCTTCCCAGGTGACGACAGGTGACGCAGGTGCACTCACCCGTTCTGCTCATTCTGGGCTTTACTATGCGCATGAATAAAAACCACTTCTTTGAAATTAATTTCGAAAATTCCGACTATTCCGCCCGGAGGGATAACCTAAAGGACCAAACCCATGGCTTAATTCGCATATGAATTCAGAACGCCATCGATTTATGAGTTTGTCCCGTTTACCAGGGCGACTCAACCCGGAAGAAACAGCCTGGTATCTCGGCTTTTCAGCCCACGACATACCTGTTCTCGTCAGCAATCGACTGCTTAAGCCACTCGGCGATCCACCCCCGAACGGAGCCCGGTATTTCGCTGCCGCTGAGGTCGAGAGGCTTCGGATGGACCTGAAGTGGATGGATAAGGCTTCCGGTGTACTCATAAAACACTGGAAGACGAAGAATCAACGGAAAGCCGAAAAGCAGTGAAAGCTTGGGCCGAGGGTAAAACCTCGGCCCTGTCCTTTTGATGGCATCAAGTTCCGAGTTGCGCTGGTTCGGCACCGAACTGAAGGATTTTGCTTTGATAGTTGGACTCATAAAACTCCAATGGCATTACGGCGACTTGAGCTCCTCCTGCGTAAGCAGCATGAATAGCCCGAGACTTATGGCCGAGATGGTTCATGGCTTCACGCTCCGGCATTCCTGCAACACGCGCTCGTTGAGCCCAAGAATATCGGTAAGAATGCAAAGTCCGCCCCTTAATATTACAAGCTATACAAGCCTTTCGAAAATACCCTGCTCGATTTTTGGAAGGCTGCTCCTGAATGGTCGGAAACAAACTGCCTGTCTGCGGTAATCGACTCAGAATCGCTCTGAGTCGAGGCCCGATTCGGAGCAAACTCGCACCGCAATCCTTACCAGCCAACTTGGCTCTTGCAAAATAGATGGTTTCGGCTCTGAGATC
>CAVURW010000135.1:0-6460 GCA_963743595.1 uncultured Verrucomicrobiae bacterium | reverse complement strand
CGATTCCCCGGGCGCGCGCCTCTTCGTTGATCTTCACGATCAATTTCAGACCGTAATGCTTCACCGCCCAATCCCGGAACACCAGCATCTCCTCGAATTCATAGGTGGTATCGATGTGCAAAACGGGGTAGGGCACGTGACCGCCGAACGCTTTCATGGAGAGCCAGATCAGGACATTCGAATCTTTACCCATGCTCCAAGGCATGGCGATGTCCTCGAACGCGTAGTAGGCTTCGCGCAATAAATAGACGGACTGATGCTCCAAACGATCCAAATGAGTCATAGCGTTCACGTGTTTCCTAAAAGCCTATAGAGATATAGGTGTTTGACCGGATTGCCAAGAAAAATTGCGGTGGTCGGTCTTGCCGGAGTAGCCCGCGATTCCTACGCCAACCCAAAAAATCAACGCTGCGAACAAGTTGTTATTGTGTTTGATGTTCCCTAGGCGGTAACTTGCCGCCTCATTCGTTTTTCTATTATGAACAAATCTGGCCTTTTTAGTACCGCCGACGGTAAAAACTACTTCGTCACCTTCGCCCTCGTCTGCACGCTGTTTTTCCTTTGGGGGTACTGCAATGGCCAGCTCGATATCTTGAACAAGCACTTTAAGGAATCGTTTCACATGACCAATGTGGAATCGAACCTGGTTCAGTTCTGTAACTATTTTGGCTATTTCTTAATGGCGCTCCCGGCGGGCGTTATTGCTCGGACGCTGGGGTACAAAGGCGGCATTTTGACCGGGCTGGGATTGGTAGCCGCTGGCGCGTTTTGGTTTATTCCCGCGACCGCACTCGATCAGTACTGGGCTTTCCTGCTTGGCCTCTTCATCGTCGCGTGCGGGCTTGCCTGTCTAGAAACGATCGCCAACCCCTATACGACGGTTCTCGGTCGACCGGAAACCGCCGCCACCCGGATCAACTTGGCGCAGATTTGTAATGCGGTGGGTGCCTCGTTGGCACCCTACATTAGCGGTCTGTTCATTCTCTCCGCCACGAGCGAGGCGAACACCAGCAACTCGGCCCTCTATCTCCCTTATATGATCATCGGCTCGATGGTCGTGATCTTGCTGGTCTGCTTCGCTTTTGCGTCAGTGCCCGATGTCGGTGCTGAAGGGATTAAAACTGGTAAGTACGTGGATACTTCAGCGGCATCGCCTGCGGCTATTAAAAAAGGAAATGAGTTTTATATCCTACTAAATCTGGGATTAGCGGTTCTCGCGCAGTTCCTTTATGTAGCTGCACAGGTCGGCCTAAACGCCTACATCATGCCCTTTGCAAATAGCCCTAAGGACATGCCTCCTTTAACGCAAGAGATCGCGAACATGCTGCCAGTGGGCTCAACGGCAATCAAAGATGGCATCTGTGCCTTTACGGAACGGGGAGCTTCCTTAATTACCACTGCTGCGCTCGTCTTGTTTCTACTGGGTCGAATGACCGGAACACTTTTCATCAGCCGTCTCTCTGCGCACACCACGCTGGCGGTGTTCGGCGGTGCCAATGTGCTTCTCATGGTGCTTACCGTCTTGCCGCTCGGCTGGATTTCATTCTTTAGCCTGATGTTGGCGTTCTACTTTATGTCCATCATGTTCCCCACGATCTTCGCTCTTGGCATTCGTGGGCTGGGTGAATACACAAAGCTCGGCTCGTCGCTCATCGTTATGTCGATCGTCGGTGGCGCACTGCTTCCATTCCTCATGGGTTACATCGCCGACTTGAGCTCATACCGTTATGGCTTCATTGTTCCGCTCTTCTGTTTCTTGTTCGTGATGATTTACGCGCTGATGTTCCCTTGGTTGCAACGCCAAGCCACTGGTCACGAAGTAGAAGATTAAGCACTCTTGCTCCCGCCTCCCCGTTCTGCTCGACTCTGCAGAACCGGGAGGATTGGTGGCACTCAACGACATCTACGAATACTTTGATGACTGGGACAACACTTGCTTTAACGTCCTTGCACAAAGAGGCATTGAACCCACTCTAGAAGATTTTCGAAAATTTGAGGCCGAGGTTGGCTTTGAACTCCCAGAAGACTTTCGTGAGTACACTTTGCATCCCCTAGGAGGGCTCTACATGGAAGTGAAAGAGGATATCTGGCCCCGACCGAAGACCAACGATGTGGGCCCACTTTGGTCATTCGCCTATGGCTTTCGAGTATACAGTCTGTGTGATAAGGCCCCCGACTGGCTCAGCATTCGACACGCAGTAAAAGAACTTCGCGACCGAGATGTCCCGGATCTCGTCCCTTTTCTTAAACTGATAAGCCTCACCGAGCGCTATTGCTTCACACCCGACCAGAAAATCGTTCTGTGGGTGCCTAACGACGAACCGGAAGAAGTGGCGCAGTCGTTTTCCGAGATCGTCATGAAGGCGATTCACGAACTCGAAGAGCGTAAAGACATGAAGCTTGCTGAGGGTCGGCAGAATTAGCCAAAATGTACACCTTGCTCTCGCCTCCCCGCTCTGCTCGACTCTGCTGAACCGGGAGGATTGCTGGCACTTAACGACATCTACGAATACTTTGATGACTGGGAGAACACTTGCTTTAACGTCCTAGCACAAAGAGGCATTGAACCCACTCCAGCTCTCTAAGAGAGGCATTGCGCACGGAAGAACCGGTTTAAGGCGTCCGGATCGGGCAGGGTCATCTCTTCAGGTTGAATCTGCTCCAGGCGGGGCAATTGTGTATCGATGAAATTGCTGATGACCGCAATCTTCGGACCGCGCGAGAGCTCGTTGCCGGAGCGTTTCAGCTCCAGTAGCTCGTGGATTTTCGCGAGCAACTCGGGATCTTCCACCGTTTTCGCGAGCAGCGCTTCGAAGACCGTGGGTGGCTCGCCCAGACCGCGTTCCAGCCAAATGCAGGCCAACACGGGACGCAGCACGTAGAGGTACTTTTTCAGCCACACCTCGTCGTCTTTCAGGTACTCGCGAAAGTTCCCGAACGCCATGTGCAGGTAATGCTGGAAACAGCGGCTGTGCGAATAATAGGCGGAGGAGAGCCGTCGCAGCTCCGCAATGAACGACGCATCGCTCTGATAAACGATGGGCGATTTCATCCACTCAAGAAGCGGCGGGTTCGATTTTTGTAAAAGGCGCAAGGTCTTGCGCAGTTCCCAGCCGCTGAGATCGAGATCGTTCGGCGTAATGATTTCGATCACGTCACGCCGATCTTCGATCGTCAAATACCAGTCGGAAGGATGGACGTAAATGAACCGGACATCGTAATCGCTATTGGCCGAAGCGAACCCCCACGCACGGCTTCCCGATTCGCAGGCATAAAGAATCCGCACGCCTTGAGAGACTTCGATTTCCCTAATTTTCTCCTGAATCAGGAGCTGCATTTGTGGGGAGACCATACAGCATGACTCCGAGCTATCGGCGCGGCCCACCGCGATTGAAACCACGACCACCGCCACCGCCGCCACCACCGCTGCGGCGACCCCGACCTCGGGTATCCTCGCTCTCGGTAAATGCTTCGGATTCCGCCGCTTCCGCGAAAGGATGTTCCTTTAGCACGGGAATCTCTTGGCGGGTGAGCCGCTCGATGCTGCGCAAAAGCGAGCGTTCTGAACGATCGCAGAAGGCGATTGCATTGCCCTCAGCACCCGCACGCGCTGTACGACCGATGCGATGCACGTAGGCTTCCGGCTCTTCCGGCAGGTCAAAATTGATGACGAGCGCAACGCCTTTAACGTCGATGCCGCGTGCGGCGATATCCGTGGCGATTAAGATCCGGGAACGACCCGCGCGGAAATTCTCCAGCGCGCGTTGGCGGGCGGATTGCGATTTGTTGCCGTGAATCGCTTCAGCACGAATGCCGTTTTGATCCAGGAACTCGACGAGTCGATTTGCACCGTGCTTCATCCGGACGAAGACGAGGATGAGGCCCTTATCGTTCTGTTTGACCGTGTGTAGGAGGAGCTTGCGCTTGTCATTCCGCGCGACAAACGCGATCTGTTGCTCGATGCGTTCGGCAGTGGAAGAGACGGGCGCGACTTCGACGCGAACGGCATCGTGCACCAGGGAGCGGGTGAGGTCAGTGATCGCTTGTGGCATAGTGGCCGAAAAGAGGAGCGCCTGCTTCTTTACGGGCAGTTCTTTCACGATTTTTTTCACGTCGTTAACGAAGCCGAGATCGAGCATGCGATCCGCTTCATCCAACACGAAAATCTCCACCGATTGCAGGCTGAGGTACCGGCGATTGTGCAGGTCCAGCAGGCGACCCGGCGTGGCGATGATGATATCGACACCCTTTTGAAGCGTGCGAATTTGCGCGCCTTCCGGTACGCCGCCGAAGATGAGCGCATGGCTGATCTTGAGATAGCGACCGTAGGCACCGAAGCTGGCAGCCACCTGCACGGCCAGCTCACGCGTGGGCACAAGAATGAGCGCGCGGAAATGCTTCGAGACCAGCGGTTTAGGATTGGCCGCGATGTGGTTCAGAATGGGCAAGGCGAAAGCAGCCGTTTTACCGGTGCCCGTTTGCGCCAGACCAATGAGATCACGACCGTTCAGCAGGTGCGGAATGGCCTGCGCCTGGATGGGCGATGGCGCGACATAATTCTTATCGCTGAGCGCGCGCTGAAGCGGTTCGCATAGCGCCAATTCCGAGAACTTGACGCCGCTGTTGCCGATTAAAGCTGCGGTAGCATCGTCATCGGAAATTTCTGGTTCAGCATCCGGCAAAGGTGGGGGTGTGGCGCGAGGCGTTGCCGGACGCGCAGGACGGGACACGTTCCGGTTTTGGCTGTGACCGAGGCCGTGAGCGGGCCGACGCTCAGGGGCGGAATCATGAGCTGCGGAATGACCGGAGGCATCGGCAGGTGCGGGCGTGGCGGCAGATTCGGCTGCGCCGGCTGTGCGTTTGGGTGACCACTCTGAGAGCGGAGTTTTACGAGGAATAAGTGAGAAGGACATGTAATGATAGCGATTCGGTCGAGCAACGATGTTGCCCGACGGGGTTAGGACGATGCCGGAAGAAGCTGGGGCTGAGCAATTCAGCACGAGCGGGGGATAGCGGGAGTCCCATGCCTCCGCGCGATCCCGTTCAGGATCGGGTTTCGATGAGGGGTTGGGCCCTGGAACGCTCATCGAAGACGAATCGAGGGAAACTTGCGATGGGGCGCAAGGTGTTGAAACAACGCTAGAAGAGTGACAGGTTCTGCAAATAGCACAAGGGGTTTTTTTGAGGTGACGGCCTAATAAGCAGGCTTATCATTGGGGCGACGGCCTGTTAAAAAGGTAGCGCTTCATGAGAATCGTTGCCGTTTTTTATCGCAGACGCTGGTCGATTTTAGCGGTTACACTCGCGCTTACGGTCGTGGTCATTGAGGCCTATAATCACCCGGGCTGGCAGGTCGTCGCCCCTCTAAATGAACCTGACTCCAAATGCAACGACTGCGTGGTGCTTGATGACGGACGCGTCCTGCTGGTCAAACGGACCGGCTGTGAACTCTATGATCCCGTGGAGAATCGTTGGAGCAAAATCGATTCGCCGCATAACCCGTCCACAAATGCCCTTTGCCTCTTGCAAAACGGCTGCGTTTTGCTGGCGGGCGGGGACGACGTCGCCACCCCGACCTGTGAAATCTTTGATCCCAAGTCGCTGAAATGGACGCCTACCACCGATCTCCACGAGCCACGCATGGGCGATCAGGCGCTGCGCTTGCCGAACGGCGAGGTGCTGATCTTTGGCGGTGCAGGGGTTGGCAGCCTTGATGCGTTAACGGGGGAAATCTATAATCCGGCGCAGCAGACGTGGCGAATGGCGGTCGGGTTACCGAGGTATCATTTGTTAACGGGCCATTTCGATTCGAAAGGCCGATTGATCATGTGCGGCGGGTTCGACAGTGATGCTCTGGACTTGCGCTGGGGAATCTACGATCCGATGGCCAGTACCTGGACTCCCCTGCCCTACCCCAGCGATCTCTCCATGCAGGCGATCCTGCCGGACGGGCGATTTCTCTGTTCTGTTTCGCTCACCCACCAGACAAAGATTTTCGATGGAACGACGGCGAGCGAGGTACAAGGCTACGACGTGCTTTCCTGGGCGGAAAAAGAGAATATCCAAAGCCCGTTGAGGCTGAAGGATGGCCGACTGCTGATCATCGGCGGTGTGTGGTCGGGGACAACGCCGGATCGACCGCTCTCCATGCAGTTCTACGATTGGGTGGCCGATAGTTCATACCCCACTTCAGCGCCGTGGCTCGAGCGATCCATCGCAGCCTTGGTGCTCCCGGAGCACTATCCGGAACGGAATACCTGCTTTACGTTTGACGCCACACTAAATAAATATTCTACGGCAACTCCCATGCGTCTGGCTCGAGACGAAGCCTTTCTTATCCAGCTGAAGGACGGCCGGATCATGGTGATCGGCGGAATGGTGGATCAATTACCGAGCTCTGAATGCGAAATGATTCGTCCGGAAGATTTGTAGCCTTCGCGGCGGGTTGTACACTCGCGTC
>CAVURW010000134.1:0-53576 GCA_963743595.1 uncultured Verrucomicrobiae bacterium | reverse complement strand
ATTTGCCCTGCAAATCGCGCAGTGCTCGCCGCACCTCATCGATATCTTGTGGACGACCCAGTGCCCGCGTTTCGGCCTCAACAAAGCTTTGGACGCCCATGCTCACGCGGGAGACGCTCCATCGTTGAAGCAACTCGATTTTTGGTGCAGTAACGGTTCCGGGCGACACTTCGAACGACAAGGGCGCACCTTTAAGAGAACCAAGATGGCGCTCCACACCCGCGAAGAGTCGATCGAGCTGGATTTCGCTCAAAACAGACGGTGTTCCCCCACCAATCGCGCCTCTTGCGATGCACATGGGGCCGAGGCTCTCAGAAGTCACCTGCATCTGGCGGATCAACGCATCCACATAGGCGTCCATGGCCTGGGCCTTGCTGCCGGTTGTCGTGAACAAATTGCAGAACCCACACCGCATTTCGCAGAACGGAATGTGGATGTAAAGAAAGAGGGCGTCGAGATCCTCATGCTGCCAGACGTCACTCAACGGACGCTTGGGCTCGAGCGGTCGGTACGCAAGCTTATGTGGGTACGAATAGGCGTAGCCTTGAAAAGGATCACTTTGGAGGAGTTCGCTCAGCCCAGTCATATCAATTTTCCTTCTGCATACGGCACGGTCCAGACCAGCGGATGCGCGAGCCGATGGCCCACGTAGCCCTCTTCACCGTAGAGCGTGCCGTGGTCGGAGCAAACGATTCCAAATACAGATTCGCGTGTTGTGAGCGCCTTCATAAGAATCGGGAGTTGAGAGTCAACATAACGTAAGGCGGCGGCGTGAGTGTGCACGTTATCGGCCTCCGCGCCTGGAAGATAAAAACGGTTCGGCTGATGAATGGCGCTCACATTGATGAATAAGAAGACCCTTTGTGTGCGAGGAATTTCAGTCAGGAATTGAGCCGCTAGCTCAAATTGATTTTGTGTCGAATCGGGATCAGTCACGCCCAAGCTTGTTTCCCAAAAGCTCTGTTCAAATAGATTCGGCAATACACAGCTTAAATTCGTTAGCTTGTTAAAAAAGCCGACACCGCCGATACAAATGGTTCTAAACCCGCGTTCTCGCAGAGCCGTGACTAGGTCGGATTCACTATACGTCCACGTCTCGGGCCCCGTTGTTTCACTGCCACCAAACCTAGCGGCAAATCGTCGAACCGCTTTGGGATTATTGGCTGGGGTCGGCAAGAATCCGGCGAAAAAGGCTTGGTGCGCGGAGAAAGTGAATGAGCCGGGCGAGTGGCGCTTTTCCCAACCGCCAGGGAACCATCGGGCAAAGTTCGGCGTTTCGCCCCGCCGAAAGCAGTCTTGCGCGACGTCAAAACGTAGCGCATCCAACGTTATGAATAGAAAATCCTGGTCCTCCATGAAGTGGCGAGGCTGGCAGAACTTGTCGCGGAAATGAAGCTTGAATCACCCCCCCTTCGAGCTAGCCTCGCATGCATGACTATTTCAGAGCACGCTTCAGAATGGATGGGATTTCCAATCAAAGCCTTTGATCCTGAGAAAGCGCCAAAGGATTTTACGAAGACGATTTATCGACTCTCCCTCGAGTGGGACGATGAGTCGAAAATGGAAGATTTGATCGCCACGTTTCTGAGTCTGCCGGGTGCTTCTGAAGCGCCTGGGCTCGTCATCGGATCACTCGGCGAGGACAATCAGGAGTCGATTGAGCCCGTGGTCGAGGCACTCGTCGCGGCACGGGAGCAGCTGCCGAATTTGCGCGGGCTGTTTCTCCTGGATGTGGTGATGGAAGAAAACGAGATTTCTTGGATTCAACAAACGCAACTGCGGCCACTGCTGAACGCCTACCCGCACCTGGAGCACCTGCGCATTCGCGGTGGAATGGGCCTGCAGATCGGTCGCGGACTGCATCAATATTTAAAGTCGCTGATCATCGAGACGGGTGGCCTGCCCTCGGAAGTGCTGGACGATATCGCGAACTCAGATTTCCCGGCATTGGAGCACCTGGAGCTATGGCTCGGAACGGATAGTTACGGCTGGGATGGGGCGATCGAAAACATCCGTCCGGTCTACAATCAAAATCCGTTTCCCAAGCTGCGTCACCTGGGCCTTCGCAATTGCGAAATCGCGGATCAAGTGGCGATGGAGATCGTGAAATCACCGATTCTCAGCCAACTTGAAGCGCTGGATCTCTCGCTCGGCACGCTCGGCGATCAAGGAGCTCAGGCGCTTCTCGATTCGCCCGCGATCCTGAAGTTGAAGAAGCTCGATCTGCATCACAATTATATCTCCGAAGCACTCCGCCAAAAGCTCGATAAACTCCCAATCGATGAAATCGATACAGACATCGACGGTGCCGACGAGGATGCCGACGACGATGAGCGGTATGTGGCGGTTTCCGAGTAATGCTGGGGGCCTAAGACAGGAACTGTGCTGTAGTTTCATCTTCCCTAATCATGCCGCTTTGCGGGGGCGGTGTCTCGGAGTGGCGCACTTCGGCAGGCTCACATCGGATCGAGAAAGATGCCGGAGACGGATGCGTTATCGCCGGCAACACGGTGAATCACCACCTTCACTTTACCCTGAATCTTCCACGAGGTATAAACTCCCTTAGCGAAATGGTCGACCGTTTGCGTGTCCAGTGGCTGTTGCGTCTCCGGTTGGATGATGTCGATCTCATGGACGCGCGAGCGCTGATCCCAGTCCAAGTTATAGATGCTCAGTTTGTGCGGGGACGGGCCGACATCCAGGTCGAACGTGAGATCGTCGGCGTAGCGTCCGGCTGCGATTCGATCTTTACCGGTGGGCGGGTTCATGAAGTATTCGAGCGCGCGAATGTCGTCGGTCGCAGCGTCGTAGGTAAAAAGTTCGCCGGAGGTCCATTTGAAATCGGCGTAGCTTGGCAGTTTGCTCTCTTTGACCTCCAACTCGTAACCCTCTTTGCCGTACTTCCCCTGCCAATTCCCCTGCGTGGCGGAGTCCGCACCGAGATAGGCCACCTGTACGGGCGGCAACTGCTTGAGTACCTTGAAATAAAGTCCGTCTTCCTTGAAGACCGTTTTGCCGTCTTTAATCGACTCCATCACGACATAAAGATCGCGCTCATCTCGACCGGAAGTAGGAATCGCGAAACTGATTTGTTGCGTGCAATGAAATCCAGGTTCGACTTGAAACGGGCCAATTACGGCTCCGGGAATCGCTTCAGGACCGTCGGCGCTATCCCAATGCGCCGTCCATTTTAACGCGAGTTGATTGCCGAGCAGCCCGCCGTTAAAGACTTCGATTTGTCGAATCAACGTTTGGCCGGGCAAATAGCCGGGGACTTGATAGGGCCAAACCGCTTGCCCCTGTTCAAAGCCCTCCGGAGGTCCCGGGTTTGTCCTCAAAATTCCGCGATCTTGAAGCAAGTATGGGCTCAAGCTCTTTTGAACGAATTTGATGCAGGGAGAACCCCAACCGTCCACAACGTCTTTACGATCTGCATGGTCATTGTACTTCCACGCATGAAGATCGTGATTCATTCCTTGCAAGAAGTTCGGCCAATAATTTTGGAGACTCCAGGGCGCAAAGTAACACCAATCATTCAACCGCATGACCCGTGCTCCGATGCTAAACTCCGCGAGTCCAGACCCGCCGCCTCCGCCTGGCCAAAAGTTCTCGCCTTGGCCGCGAATTCCGGTGTCAGGCCCCATCTTTTGACTGATGTTCGAGTAATGCTCCATGATGTAAGCGTGCGATCCGCTCTTCGGGCCATCGACGCGGCCAATTCCCTTCCAAGACAACTCAAACACCAGCGGATGAATGTCGTCCACTTCCCGCATATCATCGATCGCGTTGGGCCAATCGTGCGGCCAATCCGTAACCTCGTTCGTCAGCGAGTAGCGGGCAACGCACGGATGATTTCTGCAGTCGCGCCCCATGTCATGATAGGTCTGAGGCGTGTACTGCGGGGTGTATCGGCTCATCCCGTTCCCCCAAATCGGGGCCTCGGGAACAAGCATGAAACCGACTTCATCGGCCGCTTCCATCATGTATTCCGTGGGAGGTGAGCAATGCAGGCGATTGATGTTGATTCCTCAGCCGCATGTAACGCCGCCAAGTCTCGGGGCAACCGGTGTGGTCTCCTGTCGGTGGCAGCCAAGCCGCAGCACTGCCGTAGCCATCGAAATAACTCGTTTGTCCTTCTGCGGTGGCGTCACTCATTCCGGTCACGCGCACTCCATTGACCATGTAGTAATAGGGGCCTTCTGAGTGCTCCACAAATCCGAACCGAACGGTCTTGGTCTGCCACGTTTGGTTTTGTTGCGTGAGCGAGAAATGCAGCAGATGGAGTTGCGCGATATAATCCTCAGCGAAGGGAATGTTCGGCCACCAATAACTTTGCGGCCCGAGCGTCCATGGCACGGGTCCAAGCGTCACTTTCACCACTTGACATGCGGGAATCGTGGCTTCTACCGGCGGCAGAGTCGGGTACGCCCAGTCCCGTTTATTCCACGACGAGAGCGCAGCTTTTAAATCGACCGTGCGATCTTGCTTGGATGCGTTTCGAATCCACACGTCAGCGGAAAGCTCCTGCTTCGTGACCGAAGGCCGAATGAAATAATCCTGAATCTGGACGACGGGCTCCACGACCAGCGAAATCGATCTCACGATTCCATAGCCCACTTTCGAAAGACCATGCCAACTGTACCAAAAGTTCGCCTCCTTCTTGGTCGCTTCATCCGCACCTTCCGGATAATCCCAGCCTACCGCTACGTCCGCGATGTTCTCCCCCGGTTTCATGTAGTGGCGACGGTGAAACGCCTTCACCTGCAGAACCTGCTCCTGGCCGGGCTTCGCGGCCGTTGTCAGGTCAATATCAAAGGCGACCTGCGGACCGTGGTGTTCGCCTACTTTCTGGCCATCCAAAAAGACTTCACAACCGTGGGCGACTGCACCGAAATGGATACGGGCGGTTTCTTCGCCAAAGACCTTGGGAATCGTGATTTTCCGCTCGTAAAGCACGTAATCATTCACATCCATCATCTCTTGAATGCGCGGCTCTTGACGATCGGAGTTCCAACCGCCACCAGGAACTTTAATAGGGCGCGGAGGTTTGCCGTCGAGGCTGATGGTCCAGTCCGTATCCGAGGCTAAATCGATTTCGACGCCCCCTTTGATCGGGTCTGGCGTCAAAGCAGCCAGCGGATGGAAAAGAAGGACGAAACAAGCGAGAATAGAAAAGAGCTTACGGATCATGCGAAATTACTCCAGTACAGTAGACTATCGCGATCTCGCCTTCAGCCGCATCCCTCTTCCGGGCAGGTCCCCGTCTAATCGGGAAGATTAATAATGCCCCGGCTTAAAGCCTCGGTCACCGCCTCCGTACGGTCGCGCACGTTCAGCTTGAGCAGTATGTTTTTAAGGTGCGCTTTGATCGTGTGCTCGGTGATGTTCAGCGAGGAGGCAATCTCCTTATTGCTATCGCCTGCAGCGACAAACTGTAGCACCTCCACTTCCCGCGTGCTGAGGGATTGTTCCGATTTTCGTGAGGCCAACTGAAAGCGCAATTCCGGCGAGACCCAGGTCTGCCCTTTTGCGACCGCGCGTATAGCGGTGGTCAAATCCGTACCGGAGCCGGCTTTAAGGATGTAGCCTGAAGCGCCTGCTTCCAGTGCCCGGTAAACGTTCTCGATCTCCTCGTAAGTGCTCAGAATCAAGATGTGCGCGTCGGGATGGTGCTGCACGATCGCTTTGGTCGCTTCCACACCGTTCAAAATGGGGATGCGAAAATCGAGAATCGCCAGGTCCGGGCTGAGCTCCTTGTACTTCTTCACGGCCTCTTCGCCATTCACCGCCTCCCCGATGATCCGGAGATCAGGCTCAGTCGAGAGGAGTGTTTTGAGTCCGCTTCGGACAATTGTGTGGTCATCTGCAATCAAGATTCGAATCATAAGCGCCTATTTTTTAATGAGAAACTCCAGCCGCACCGTCGTGCCGTGGTTGGGAACAGAAGTGATCGTAAGGTTAGCACCGATTCGATCGGCCCGCTCTTTCATGTTGGAAAGACCGAAGTGATCCGAGCCCTCCCTGTTTTGACTGGTGGAGAATCCCTGGCCCTGATCCTGCACCTCCAGCACCAGGCGCTCTCCAATAATCGAAACCGTAAGATGGATCTCGGGCGAATTTGCGTGCTTCAGGGCATTGGTGATCGCTTCCTGCGTAATGCGAAGGATGTTGTCTTCCACCTGCGGATTTAGCGAAACGGATTCATTGCCATTGGGAATCGAGACGTTCACATTAACATTGGTGCCTTGGCTGATGGTCTCCGCCTCGCGTCTTAACGCCGAGAACAGGTTAAATCCCTCCAGAGAATGATGTCGCAATTTCCAAATGGATCGACGCAACTCAGCCTGAGTTTGTTTGATGTAATTCTTCGCTAGATCCAGGGTTTGTAGCACCGGTTCCTGGCTGGGTAGCACGCCTTTCAGCGCCGCGTCCAATTGCCACGAAGTTCCGATCAACATCTGCTGAATCGTATCGTGAAGCTCGGATGAAAGACGAGCGCGTTCAATCATGATGGCGCGATCTTCGTGAAGCTTAAGACTCAACCGGCTGTTCTTTCGAAAGAGGAGCAAAATCACCATGAGCAAGAGAAGCGAAAAGCTCAGCACGATGACGATGACAACGAGCAAGCGCTGCGTGGTGAAATAGGGGGGTGGTTGAAGCACTTGCAAGTTATCGGGAGAATTGAGCAATAAGCGGAAGCCGTTCGTCGCCCCAGAGAGATCGGCTTGGCTGATGACGAGCCCATGGATCGTGACGACAGCGCCCGGTTCAGGCAGCGATAGATCCGAGGGATTACTCGTCGTAAAAAATGAGCCTGTAAAGACGATTTTATCCGATTCAAACGAAAGGTTAACCTCGTAGCGGGGCGCTTCACCCGAGGCGTTTATGGAGTGCCACGATTGCTCCAGCAACGTCGCATTCACTTGAACCCAATCGGCGTGACCGTCGCCTTGTTGAAGATCGGCAGCCGAGAGAAGTTTAGGCGCGATCGTGCCAGCTTGATGAAGGTCTACCACCCGGGCATCTTCCATTTTCGGGAGGTACTGATCGTTCTCCGAGAAACCGGTCGCTTCCACCTGATCACCGATTCGGAAATGCGACAAATCGTGGTTGCTGGTAATCCCGATTCCTCCGGTGGAATCCGAGAGAAAGAGTGAGTTTTCATTCCTGTACGTGACCACTCCCTGAACGCAAAATCTTTTGCCCGGGGAATTGCTGATCGAGTAGAGGCCTATCTTATTGAGCGGAACGATTTCAGTATTCAGTGGCGGGGCGGGGGTTTGAATAACGATGTTTGAAGAGATGTGCGGGAAAAAGGTGACACTGACGAGTCGACGGTATTTCGATTCCGATGTTGCTGCGGAAACGACGCCCGTAATCATCACCTGAGCGCCGATCAGAGAATCGAGATTCAGGTCGCCAGGCTCTGCAAGAACCCCCGTAAACCGAAATCCGCCATTGGAAAGCGCGAGCATCGTCTGGCGATCTTGCTCATAATAGTCCCGTACCCAGCAACTGATGCGCACGTACTGATCGTCTTCTGCACCGCTCATCGCTTCATCGATCTGAATGTCCTTAGGATGCGGCAGAGGAAGCGTGCCTGTTTTCTTCCAGACACCATTCGCGATGTAGGGAGAAAAATAGCCGGGCTGGCATTCCCCCTTCAAACTGACCGCGTCTCCCTCCACAACTGATTCCTGGCCGGAGTTGGATGAGACGTAGACGGCTCCCGTTCCATCATCGATAAAAAAACCGCCGCCGATTCCCCGATTTACCGCCGTGACGACTCCCTTTAACGCCGCAGGAAGGCCCTTGTAGGCTTGCTCCAAGGAAAGTGTATGCACCTCATGGGCGGTGCGAATGATCTCCGGCTCCGCAGACGCCCTATTGAATCCGAGGAAAACCAGCGCAACTATGGAAAACGGAATGCGCATGGCGCGACCAGTAGCGAACCATAACCGCAAACTCCTCGCAACCGCTCATTCGAGCAATTGCAATCAAAGTTATTTTAGAGGACAACTGGTTTATGAAATCGCCCTCCCTTGTTTCGTTAGGGTTTCTCGCAGTGTCGCTCTGGTCCCTTCATGCCCAGATCGATACATCGAAGTATCTAAAAACGGACGGTGCCAGCATCGTGGATCACGACGGGAACGCGATCGTCCTGCGGGGAGTGAATATCGGAGGTTGGCTGGTTACGGAGAGCTGGATGTGCGGTGAGAAGAACGATTGCGGACGGGGTGCGTTGGAGGTTTTGGAGGGTAGATTCGGACCTGCGAAAGCCGCGACCTTAATGAGGGCGTGGCAGGATCATTGGTTTACGACGTCTGACCTCGATAAAATCCAATCGTACGGATTCAATGTGATTCGCGTTCCGTTTTCACATCGCAATTTTCAAGATGCGAAAGGCGAATGGATTCGCAATAGCAAGGGCGAGATCGATTTCAGTCGACTCGATTGGGTGGTCCAGGAAGCGGCTAAACGCAACATCTATGTCGTCTTGGATTTTCACATGTGGCCGCGACAGATCGAGAAGGACAACTATGGATTGCCCTCACGCTGGTCCGATGACGGAAAGAAAGTTCGCGCAAGCATGGCAGTTATTTGGGGCGCGCTCGCAAAACATTTTAAGGGCAATGGTGCCATCGCTGGATTTGACGTGATCAATGAACCGGAAGGATCACCTGGCGATGCGCCGCATCATGCGTTCTACGACGCCATCCGCGCGCAAGATCCCGATCGAATCGTGATCATCGAGTGGGTTTCCTATCCCAATTTTCTGAAGTCGGGCTGGACGAATGTCGTGTGGTCGCCGCATTACCCGGAAGCGACTTTGCCGAAAGGAGCCGAAGATGGGACGATCAATGAACGGCTTCAAGCATTCGATGAGAACGAGAAAATCAGCGCTTCACCCGACGTAAAGGTGCCCATTTTCGTAGGTGAAACCAAGGCTCCGCAAGACACGACCGAATCGGCGCGTGAAATGGCTAATGCGTTCAATCGACGAGGCTGGAGCTGGACCGTGTGGACCTACAAAGCGGTAAACAATGGGGGTTGGGCCTCGTTCAATTACACGGATGAGGTGAAGTGCGATCTCTCGACAGATTCCTACGACGAGATCCTTCAAAAATGGACGGTTGGCCTCACCGAATCGCAGACGCCTGCACAGTCCTCGAATTTTTGGCTGACAGATTGGTGGGTCGAAGGGTTTAGCCAAAATCGTAAGCTGACAAAAAACTGAAGTCTAAACCACCCTGGAAGGGTGGTCATCGCCACAGCCCAGGGTTGAGTCGCACCGCCAATTGGTTCTCAACATATCTCCTCGCCGATTCCACTGAGACATCCCCAGCGAAAACGCCCCATAGCCGCTTTGCCACGAGAATTCTTGATTTTCGGCCCGAGATTTATACCACGAGGACTATGATTTCTTAATCTCGCGGGCTGAAGGTCCGCGTTCGATTCGAGGCTGAAACTAGTGAATTAACATAAAATGGTCACCATCAACACTTTCTCTTTCGAGCTTGTCGAGAAATCAGTAACAATCAGAACGGGAGGCTGCGGATCGTCGTTCTCATTTCTACTGACGAGCGTTGGGCTAACCGTCACTGAGCTGTTACTGCGCCTGACTCCGGCGGCAAAATCAGATCTGCTTTTCTCGATTCTGGCGTAACCACGATGTTCTGAAATGTTCCCCCTTTGTAACGTCCTTCCACCGTGGTTTGGAACGGCGCATGTAATTTAAATTCCACGTCCCATGTTTTCGGCCACGCAGGTAATAGGTAAATTTTTCGTCCGTCGGTTTGCATGATCATGGATTGAAGTGTGATCATGAGATTGCCTCCGTGGCATTGATCCGGTAGCCAGTCAAAGTTCGGTCCCCACATGACCGGAAAGCGAAAATTGACATGTGAGTTTGCGACCCTGGCGAGCAGTTCCTGTTGCGCGTCATTTGTGAGTCCGAGAATCGCCGCCGATTGGCTATCGTACGGCCAACCGGACTGTACCTTCACGTCTCGTTGCTGCCATCCGTTGATGGCCCATTCGATGTTGGGTTTGCCGATTTGAAAGCAGCGGAAGGGGTAGACTCCATAGAGCTCCGGATTTTCACAATTGTTACGGCTCGAATTATATTTCTCGGCGGGTGAGATGCAGGTGAGTCCATTTTTCTCGTGGGTCGGCAGCGGGGGTGCAGCCGCTTTCATTCGCTCCCAAAGAGCTCGTTCGTCGGGAGAGGCATCCGCGCCAGCCAAGTTCAATAGGCGGTCGGGGACGGTGTTCAACCCGGCCACGCAAGGCATGTCGTTAATCACATCGTGCCAGTAACTCTCAGCGCTTTGAGTGGGATCGAGGATCAGCTTGCCCTGAGCATCGCGCTTAAACCGGCTGTCGAAGTAGCTCAGGGTCTCGTGCGCTACTGGAATCAGCTCTTCCCGCAGGAAACGCCGGTCACCCGTGTGCTCGTAATAATCGATCATTAGATTCGTCAGCTCGAGCGACTGTTGCCAGCAATACTTCCACCATCCGCAGTCGATATCACCCGGTTTTTTTCCGTCGCGATTCCACCCGTAGTCATCGTTTGCGTACGCATAGAAAATGCTGGTCGTTTCGGGAATGGTGAACCCATCCGCGTCCCAATAAAGCTTTGTACGCGCCTTAGAAAACGCCATTCCTCTTTCGAACCAATGGAAGAGCGGAAGCATCAAATCATAATCGCCATTGGCCACCATGGGTCCGTAGGGCAAGCGGGTGTTCTGCCACCAAAAACCATCGCCCCACCGACGCCAATCGGGATTAAAATCTTCACCGGAATCGGTCCATTTCGAGTCTACGGTGAAGATGGAGCCATTGTACTTTATCGGATAAGTTCCTCGACCGGCGCAGGCTAACATCCACCGCTGCAAAATGTAGGCACGGGTCACACGCGACGGTGGTTCTGCATCCAATTCCGGTGTGATTTTCCCTTCGGATTTAATCAATTTTCCGTCCAGATAAATACGCCGTACATTGTGTTCGGGATCGAAAGAGACGGCGACATGTTGCCACTGTCCGGGCACAAGCGTTTCGCCTGTATTCATGGCGTTTTGCCCCTCAATTAACCGGACGCATTTTCCGGGATAAATATCCACAAGGAAACCGTCACTCCCGTAAACCGTCATTTTATCGATCAATCGCCCGGAAGCATTCTCGTCAGGATTAATCCAAGCCTCAAAGGTAAACCCGTTTTTGAAATCAAGATGCTCCGTATTGGCGAATTCAATAGAGCCACCGGCAAAAACGGCGTGGTTAACTCCGCCATCATTTGAAAACGTCACATTACCCGTCGCCGCAGCAAGGCTCGAAGCGTCTTGAAAGAGCGAGTGAACCAGCACGTCCTCAGAGCTGGGAATCGCTTGATCGGGCTTAGTTGCGGCTAGGCTCTCGACCTCTTTGTCAGTCAAGACATGGCCGTAAAGAGTCGCTCGACTGACGGAGCCCGTAAAAGTCTCGCCGCCTTGGGAATTGCAACACAACCGCACTGTGTGGTCGTTCAGCGGAAGCTCTGAGCGCTGGCTATCGCCATGGACGAAAATCCAGCTTCTATCCCAAAAAGCCGTCCACCATCGCTGGGTGCGCTGAAACGAAGCGACGAGCGGGAGATCTTTTTGATCGAGATCATGGATTTGATTTTGCCACGCCTCCGCAGAGTCGGTGATGGCGGAGTGGGTCGCGATTCGGAAATTGAACTGCTTGAGCGGTTGAGTGGATTGAAGCGCACGATTTCCATCCGCTTCCAGACCCGCGCTGCCAGTTACCAGCGCGCCAAACGTTCTGTGCAGAAGCGGGTCCTCCACCAGGCTGGCTAGGCTGTCGATACCCTGCTGCTTCAGCGTAAAAGGCACGCAACTGGCCTCGTTGCGATGATACCACCACACATTGTCCCGGCCGCTACTGCCGAAGACGTCCGCCGACTCCGTAAGCGTGTAATCGCCGCTTCGCATGGTCTTGGCCGATTCCGCTTCCCCGCCGGTAAGCGTTCGCTGTTCGGTCCGCCAGCTTTCCACTTCTAAGCGAACTTGCACCGGTCCCGCAGACTCGCCAATGACGTTGATCACCGGTTGCTCGGAATCGACCCAAAGGTTCAATTTCAGCGGGCCCGCTGCGGTCATTCCTTGGATCTCCAAAACACCGGAGCGAAGGTGCAGACGCTGCAGGAACGGCTTACCCGGCATGAAGGGATTCGGCGTAATTTTGAGACGAACGGCCCCGACCTTCAACTGTCGACAAATCTCGCTGTAGGAGTCGCTGCGCGAAATGTAAAAACGAAGATCACCGCCCGGCTCCACCCAAACGTTCATGCCCACTTCACCATTTCCGATAGGCATCGAGCCGGCTGAATTGTCGCTCGGGGTATTCCAAACCACGTCGTATTGATCCAGGCTGTTATCAATAGGCCCCGCCCAAAGAGCCGAGAGGGAAAGAGCCCCGCAAAAGAGGACGCAGGCTGACAAGCGAACAGACATTTTCATAGAGACACAAATCATCAACACAACCATTGCAATAAATAAACCGAAAGCCTATTGCTCAAAAGAGGAATCGACCCACATATTAAATTCCTACATGAGTATCCCTGTGCGCCCATTCCTCACCCTTTCCGCGATTGTCGTTTGCACTCGGCTCGTTCTTGGCCAAACTCCGCCCGCAACGACAACGGACTCTCCACCGCCCGATGAATTCAGCACCGCGATCAACACCGCGATTGTGCCGGCCTCTAAGCTGGAGAATGACAGTTACGATTGGTGGCAGCGGCATAAGGACGAGTTGACAGCAAAGGACCGGATCCACCCGCAAATCGTTCTCATTGGCGATTCAATCACCCACTTCTGGGGAGGCGAGCCGCAAACGCCTAATCATTCCACACGTGGACCTCTCGCATGGACAGAGGCTTTCGGCACTCTTCCGGTGCTAAATCTGGGGTTCGGCTACGATCGCACGCAGAACGTCCTCTGGCGTCTGGATCACGGCGAGTTTGACGGCCTGACTCCGAAATGGGTGGTGATCAACATTGGCACAAACAATATTCACGGAACGTCGCACGCTCGCGCGAACACGCCGCAGGAAATTGTGGATGGCATCATGGCCATTGCCGATCGTGTCCATACGAAGTCGCCCGAGAGCCGGATCATCGTCATGGCGGTCTTTCCTCGGGGCCAAGAACCGACAAACGACTTTCGCCCGAAAATAGCAGCCATCAACGACCTCTTGTCACAAACCGTTAAGACCCATCCCGAAATCACTTATCTTGATATCGGTCCGCAGTTTCTCCTGCCTGACGGCACGTTACCCATGGACATGATGTCCGATGGTACGCATCCGACAGATAAGGGCTACCACATCTGGGCGGAGGCTCTTGTGGCAGCAGGCGTGCGGAATTAAATCTTAATGGAGCCTACTGACAAAAGTTGCATCGACCACTTCAGCTAACTGTGTTAGTTTAAGATAGATTCTACTCTAATGTCGGTGGTGTAATCCGTTTTGGGGTTGTGCTGGTTTGTATTCTGCTTACATTACAGGATATAAAGGCGAAGCTATGGAAGCTGCAAAAATTCTTTTCGATCACAACGCATCCACTCTGAGTCTGGAAGACTTTTTAGAGACGCCGAGCCACGATCAAAGCGACGTGGATTTGCTCCAGTTTTTCCAGGAAGAGGTCACCCAATCCTTAGAGAGGGTGAACCTCGTTATGAAAGACTGGCATAAGGCAGGTGCTGGCTGTCCTTTAGAGCAGTTAAAACGTGAATTTCATACTCTAAAAGGTGCGGCTAATAGCATCGGTCAGCTTCGGATTGGCGCTTTAACGGATGGGATGAAAAGCACACTGGACCTCATAAGGAAAGAGGACGCCAGTAAATTTCAGCAAGACATCACCAAGGCAAGTCTGCTAACCATGGAAGCGGTAAAGGTTTTGCTAGCTGAAGCATTGCAGCCGAACTATGAACGGGCTCAAAAATCACGCCTCGTTCAAGCCGTGGAGGCAATCAAAGCCTGTCGCCAGAAGGTCCTTACGGAAGGAGTGAGTTCATCATGAGTGCACCCTTATTTTTGATGATTGTGGAAGACGACGCACCCGCTCTGGACGTTCTGCGGGCTCATCTTCAGGAAAATTTCCCTCAGATTTCGCCCCTGGTCGCCCGTTCGATCGAAGAGGCAAACGTACTGTTTTATCAGTACGAATGCTCCGCATTTATCGTCGATGTGAATCTTCCAGATGGAAGCGGGCTGGAATTCATTGTGGATGTGAAGACGGTCTTTTCTGAAGCGTTAATCGTCATTTCCACCGGAGTTCCCACGGATGAGATGAACTTAAAGGCAATCGGGAAACATCACCTCTTAAAGAAACCGTACGATTTCGATCTGCTCAACCCCATTTTGGCGGCCCATTTCGGTTTGGAAACGACCTCTTTTAGTGGCTCGATTCGCCATATACGTCTTGTCGATTTGATCCAAATGAAGTGTCTAGGTAAGGATACCTGCCAATTCTCGATTCAGGGCTCCAAGGAAAAAGGTGTGCTGCGAATCGTGGAAGGGCAAATTCGGTACGCCCAAACGGATAACGCACTTGCAGAGAATGCACTTTCTGAGATCATCAGCTGGAAGAAAGGTTCTTTTCATGAAGAACCTCTCTCGGAGGCGCAAGAAGTGAATATCAACGGCAGTTGGGAATTTGTATTGATGGAAGCGGTTCAGCGTTCTGATGAGTGCCTGGCGATTGAGGAGACGTAGGAATGGGTTTTCTCCCCAAGAATGTGCTTGTCATTGATGACAGCCTTACGCTGAGAAAATTTATCGAGAAGAGCCTTGGGCAAGAGGCGTTCGTTAAGCAACTCTACATGGCCGCAGACGGCGTTACGGCGCTCGATCTGGCCAAGAAAATCGTCCCGGACCTGATTATCTGCGATTATACGTTGCCCGATAGCACCGGAGACGAGCTGTGCCGGAAATTGGCCGAAATGCCAGAGACGGCTGGTTTGCCCGTCATCCTGATGAGCAGCAGCGGCACAGAGATGAGCACGCTGCGCCTGGAAGGGACAAACGTCGTCCGCATCCTAGTGAAGCCCTTCACCCGCGAGCTTCTCGTGGCCACGATCAATTACGTGCTCGGCCATTGGATGGAGAAGCAGATCGGGAAACAGCAAAAGACTCACGTCAATCGCGTGGTTTTGCGCGGAAATTGCGAGGTCGTCTCGATTTGCCCAACCCTGCGGTTCATTGATCAACGGAAATGGACCGGCCAATTGCACGTCTCCATCACCAAGACCCTGACGGTGCATGTGTTCATCGACATGGGTTCCGTGCAAGTCATAAGTACGCGGCAGGTGGACCAATACTTGGCCGGCACGCCGTTTCGCACGCAGGGCAAGAAGTCGCAAATCTGGAGTAAGTGCGAGGATATTCAGAGAGAAACACTCTCGCCCTTTCTGTTGAATCTTCATGAAGAAAAGGTCTTGCCCGAGCAAACCGCTCAGATTTTGACAGCGCTCTACGGACACCGAATTTTTTCCCGCGCTTGGGTGGAGCCCTCGGTGGAATACGAATTTGAGCAGACGGCCCTACCCGATTTTGTGGCGAAGTGCCATGCCCCACGGATGACCATCGACGACTGGATGTTGCACAACCTGCGGCAGGTGGAGATGTGCGATCGCATCCGCACAATCGCGGACGATCCCTCCGGCGTCCCCATTTTAACGCCACAAGGTTTCGCGAAGCTCGAGCAAGTGAAGCCTCAACCCGATGAGTGGGACCTGCTCACCCGGATTTCCGGCAATCGGACGCTGGGAGATATCGCTTCGGAAGTCGGTGCTGGAATGGAAGCGGCCGCTCAAAAGGTGTTTCGTTTTCAGACCCTGGGTTTTATCGATTATTGGCCATCATCGACGCTGGCGACTCGATGAACATCAAACAATCGTGTTTTTCCTCGTGATGGTTACGAGGGATGTGCGGTAAAAGGAACCATGCTAAGTGATGGAATCGATCCGGAGATCCTGAGTGATTTCGCGGCGGAGACGCGGGAAAACCTCGCCCGCATGGAGGAGCACCTCCTGGTTTGGGAAGGATCGACCATCACTCCCGAGGTCTTCGACGACATGTTCCGCGCCGTCCATAATTTGAAGGGGACGTGCGGCTTTTTAGGTTTTCGCCTGTTAGAGGGATTGGCCCACCAGATGGAGAGCGCCATGGGGACGTTCCGGAATCACTCGGCTGAGGCAAATCCTCAGATGGCAGCGATGCTTCTACGAGCGCTCGATACGGTTAAGACCATTTTAAAGAAGATCGAGGCTGGCGGCACAGATGATTTCGATACGGCACCGTTGATCGCAGGGATCGTGCGAGCCATGGGTAAAGATGAGACTGCAGCACCCGGTAGTGAAGCAGTGACCGCGACAGGTGTGGAAACACTCGCCACCGCCGAAGTCCCGGAGAAGAAATCGACCGATGAAGCGGAGGTTCACCCTGACTGGCTGATCAATGACACAGAAACGGAAATAGCTCCGATCGTGATCGAGACCACGCCAATCCCTATATCGGAAATGGCCCTACTACCTGCGCCTGTGCTGAAGGAGCCACCCAAGGTGCCCGTGAAGCCTGCTCCTCCCACTGCTGAACAGGCCGCTCACGGCCCAGAGTTGGCGTTAGTTCACGGCGATCTCACCGATCCCTCCGCAGCTAAAAATCGATCGACAGCGCGGGAAGGGATGAAGATCTCGTTCGGTTCCAGCGCCTCTCACCCTGAGTTTTTAGACGAGCCCATCACGACAAAGCCTGAGACCCACGGCGGCGACGGGGAGACCATGGTCCGCGTTCATCCCTCCGTGCTGGATCGCGTTCTGGATTTAGTCGGACAATTGGCGCTGAGCCGCAACACGATCTTGCACGTCAGTCGGCAACGGGGAAATCGCAACGACATTCAGCAAGCTATCCAGCTCCACCGAATTACAGAGGAACTGGAAGCGGAGGTGCTTAAGCTCCGTCAACAACCACTCAAGGCAGCCTTTGCCCCCCTCACCCGGTTGGTGCGAGACACGGCACTAATGTGCGGTAAGCGCGTGCGTTTGGAGATCGAAGGCCAAGAGACTGAAACCGACCGCGTCATCATCGATGCCATTCGCTATCCCCTGCAGCATCTCGTCCGGAACAGCATTGATCACGGAATCGAGAAGCCGGACGCTCGCACGAACAAAGGTAAATCGCAAGAGGGCATCATTCGACTCACAGCAAGGTACGATGGCGGGCGCGTGGTTATCGAGGTAGAAGACGATGGTGGCGGGCTCAACGTGGCGAAGATTCGCGATAAGGCATTAGCTCAGGGCTTGGTAACCCAAGAGCAATTGAGCCAGATGACCTTGGCTCAGGTGCAACAGATCATCTTTCTGCCCGGCTTTTCGACTGCGGATCAAGTTTCGCTCATTTCCGGTCGCGGGGTCGGCTTGGACATCGTCAAACGGAGTCTGGAGAAGATTTCTGCGACGGTGGATGTCACCAGCACGCCAGGTCAAGGCACGCGATTCCGCATCGTGACGAACCGCGCTGTCATGACGGTCGGGGCCTTGGTCCTCGGCTGTGGTGGCTCGCGCTTTGCCCTCACGCACACGGAGCTTGTTAAACTGGTCCGCCTCAAGCCGGAAGAGGTGGCGGCCCTGGTTTCCGTGGAGGGCAACCTGGTTTACAGGCACGGGAACACTTCCATCCCGCTTCTGCAACTTCATGACTGGTTGAAATTACCCACGCTCGCTGACGACAATGACTTTCTCTTTGCGATTGTCGGGAATGGGCATCAGATTTTTGGATTGATCGTGGAAGAATTTTACGATTCCGAGGACATCATAGTTCGCCCACTCGGAAAATATTTGACCGGAGTGGAACACTTTAAAGGCATGGCCATTCTGGAGGATGGTGGCCTGGCGCTGGTGCTCAATCTCGCCCCGATGTTGCGCAGTATTGATTTCGAAGCGATCGAACGGAAACGCGATCTTTTAGCCGAAGCGGCCGTTCGCACGAGTGGCCTGGATGAAGCGATGGACGTGGAGGAAATGGTGCTCACCTTCCGCGTTGCGCCCCGTGGCCAAATGGCTATTCGCTTGCAAGAAGTGCTCCGTATGGAGGAGATCAATCCGAAATCTGTGGAGAGTGAGGGCGAAGTCGAGTCCACACAATACTGGGGCGAAGTCCTACGTTTGATCCCGGTCCAAAAACTCCTTTTGCCTAATTTGCCCCGACCGGAACTGTGGCGCAGCGAGCAATCGATTCCCGTAATCGTCCTGGAACGAAGTGGCAGCCTGTTTGGACTCGTCGTCACGGAAATTCTGGATGTCACCTCCGTGCGCATGAAACTCTTGCGAGAAGATACACGCAAAGGGCTTTTCGGAACTCTGCTCGCAAATGGCAAGATCACCGAGCTCTTGGATGGACATGGCCTCATCGAGCTCTTTGAAACCGGCAGCTCACTGGAACTAGAGAGTGGAGAGGTGACCACGTGAAGCAGTTCTGCCTCTACCGCGCGGCAGGCCGCACCTTTGCCACCCAAATTTCCATGGTTCGGGAGATCGCCCGAAGCCGTCCCCTCACCCCTGTACCCGGAGCGCCGAAACACATCTTGGGCTTATCTCTCATGCGCGGAAATGCACTGACGATTTGGGACCTCAATGAGTGCCTGGAGATCGGTGGCGAGGCTCGTTTCAGTCCGTTTGACTTGATTTTTCAGTCAGCCGAGCCTTTCGGCGTTCAAGTAGAAGAAGTTGAGGATATCATCACGGTTTCCGAGACAGACGTAGAACCCTTACCGCCCTTAGCCTCCACAAAAATGCGGAAAAGTTGTCGTGGCTTTTTAAGCTGGAAGGGGAGTACGCTCCTCATCCTGGAGCCGGATCGGTTGGTCCAGGCGGTGGGAGGCGGTCAAGATTAGAAGGCTGAATCTTCGATTCTTGAATGTTTCCTTTACTTGATAGTGAATGGGATTCAACCTTTATCGTAACACATTATGCTCCCTCTCTTAGCCTTGGTGGTCGACGACTCCAAATCCATGCGCGCGATCATCAGGCGAATTCTGATCGAGATCGGCTTTGAAATTCTGGAAGCCGAAAACGCAAAGGAAGCACTCAAGCTTCTGGCCGATGGCAAACGTATCCCGCGCTTGATCATGGTCGATTGGAATATGCCCGAGATGAATGGTCTCGATTTTATTTCGAAGGTCCGGAGTGATTCCGTTCTCGTTGACGTTCCGCTGGTCATGGTCACGAGCGAGAATGAACCCTCGCATCTAGGTGCCGCGTTAAAGGCCGGGGCTTCGGAATATGTCATGAAGCCATTTACGAAGGAGATGCTAATCGACAAGCTTCGGCTCTTGGGCCGGTTTGACGATTTGTTATCGTGACCTTATGAAAACTCGGGTGTTAGTGGTCGATGACTCGGTAGTGGTTCGGAAAATCATTTCCGACATGCTCGCCAAGGAGGAGGATCTGGAAGTGGCGGGCATTGCTCACCACGGGAAAATCGCGCTGGCAAAAATTCAACAGGTACAACCGGACGTGATCACGTTGGACGTCGATATGCCGGAGATGGACGGAATCGAGACGCTCCGGGAACTGAGAAAGCTCTACCCCGAAATTCCAGTTTTGATGTTGAGCGGGTTAACCGTGCGCAGTGCACAGCTCACATTCGACGCGCTGGCCTTGGGCGCTGCCGATTATGTAACGAAGCCGAGCGCTTTAGGCGTGGGTGGTGCAAATTTAGATCGAATCCGGGAAGAGCTGTTAGCCAAAATCCGGGCACTAGCGATTCATCGTGGTGGCCGCGTCTCCATGGCGAAAACGCGAACGGACGGCCCGATCGAGGCGGTCGCCATCGGTGTGTCCACCGGGGGACCGAATGCGCTGGCGTTGTTACTCGGCGGTCTACCCCAAGATTTTCCGGTACCGGTGCTCATCGTCCAACACATCCCGGCGCAATTCACCACCCATTTTGTCGAGCGCTTAAAGACACGGAGCAATCTGCGGCTGAGCTCTCCGGTAAACGGAGATTTGGCGGAACCCGGAACAGCGTGGCTGGCACCTGGCGACTTTCACATGAGGGTGGAACGAGGGGCCGTTTCCCCGATCATTCGGCTGAATCAAGACGAACCCCAGAACTCCTGTCGTCCCTCCGTAGACGTGCTTTTCCAAAGTTTAGCCCAGAGCTATCCTGGACAGGTTCTCGGCGTAGTGATGACTGGAATGGGGCAGGACGGCATGAAAGGGTGCGAGGCCATTAAAAGCGGTGGCGGCCAGGTCATCGCGCAAGATCGCCAATCCTCCGTAATATGGGGAATGCCCCGCGCCGTGGTGGAACAAGGCTTGGCGGATGAAATCGTGCACCTGGAAGACTTGGCCCGGGTCCTTTGCCGCTACGCCGCAATGGGGCGCAAGTGGACCGGCTCTGCTGTCGAGGTAAAACCGTGAAGAGAGGGGTGGAAGCGATCCGGGATTTAATCGAGGAATCGACATCGATTCACCTCACCCCGGACGAGTTCTACCTGATAAAAGCCCGCGTTGAGCCTCTTCTCGAACGCCTGGGCCTGGAAGACTATGAGCAATTGGCCAAGGGAATTCGTGAGGGCAACGAGAAATGGAAAGACGGACTCATCGACGTCATTACCACTAACGAAACCTATTTCTTCAGAGATATTTCTCCCTTCATGTACTTAAAGGATCACATTTTTCCCAGCCTCCTGGAAGAAGCCGCTGACGAAGGACGCCAAACGAAAATCATGTTTGCCGGCTGCTCCTCTGGCCAAGAGCCGTACAGCGTGGCGATGATTTTAGAAGAACATTTTTCCAAGGTGCCGCGAAATCAAATCGATCTGCATGCGGTCGATATTTCTGCTGGCGTTTTAGAACGTGCCAAAGAGGCGCGCTACAGCCAATTCGAAGTGAATCGCGGCCTACCTGCGCTCTATCTCTTAAAGTATTTCCGTAAAGAGAAGACGGTCTGGAGACTGAACGAGTCCATCATGGATCGCGTTCGATTTACCCGAAACCACTTGCTTCAAGCGATGAAAGACTCGCCTCCGCTCGACGTGGTTTTTCTAAGAAATGTACTCATCTATTTTGGAGAGCGAGATCGCCAGGCCGTTTGGAAGGCCATTGAAGACGTCTTGAGACCCGATGGATATCTGATTTTAGGGGGGGCCGAGACGCCAATCTTTCAAAGTGATGCTTTTCGCTCGATCTCCTCTGTTCAGTCTTCAATTTATAAGCTAAGAAGAGACCTGAAATGAATGCTCCTGAAGCTGAAGATGGAATTAAGTCAGCGGTAGATGAGGCGGTGATCTCCGCTTTCGACGCTGTTTTGCAATTTAATATCGCCCCCTCCGTGAGTGGTGGTGCCCCCAATCAAGCGGAGCAGATCATCGGAATGGTGGGCATCGCGGGCGCCACGCAAGGCACCGTCTGTTTACGCACCGATTATGGTTTTGCCCATGCAGCTGCTGCGGCCATGCTCGGAATGCCCGAGAACGAGTTATCGGAATCCGACGTCAATGATGCGATCGGCGAACTCACCAATATCGTAGCAGGCAAGGTAAAAAGTTTCCTGCGATGCGATTCACAAATCAGTAATTTATCGCTACCAACAATCGTTCGCTCCAGTTCTCGTGTGGAGCTGGAATCAATTCGCGGGGTCAAACACTTCTTATTCACGTTTCAGTTTAAAGACACGCCTTTCTTCATCGAAGTCTACACCGTCAAACAAGAAGAGACACAGAACCGTGGAGTCCCCAAGATTTTGTTGATCGATGACAGCAAGGCGACCCGTACAATTGTCTCCCGCATCTTGCTCGGCGCGTTCAAGTGTGAAGTTCTAGAAGCTGTCAACGGCATCATCGGTCTGGAAATGGCTCGGCTCCATCACCCAGCGCTCATCGTCTTGGACATGACCATGCCTTTACTGGATGGAGTCGAGACCTTGCGCCGTCTCCGAGCCCAACCGGCCACGCGCAATACACCCACAATCATTCTCTCCGCAAATGCCCACAGCGAAGGCTTTGAGATGATGAAGCGATTGGGTGCCACGCATTACGTCACGAAGACCCAAAAGCCGACCGTGATCGCCGATTTGGTACGCCAGACCATCACCATCGAGCCGAAAGACCCCGCCTAGCCGCTGCTGCATGGAACGGTTTCTCCTCCTCATCGCGTGTGCATTTCTGCTCGCCTCGGTAGAGCCAACATCTTCTCAAACGCCTGCGGCCCCTCCCCCGCCCGAACAGCTGTCCGATGAGGGAGTATGGCTCTCGTTTCAAGGCAAGAAATCTGACGTCTCCAGGCTACTCAACGAAATCCAGGCATCCGACTCCGGCCCCGACCAAGCGACCCTGGACCAGTTGACCAACGCCGTTAATGAAGCGCAACAAGACCTGAGCGATTACGCGACGAAGTTTCCCACAGGCCCACATGCCTGGGAAGGGAAGTTCGAAACCGTGAATATCCTGGCCATTCAGCTTCGGCTCAAAAATGATCCCGACATCGTGGCGAAGCTCGTACCGCAGTATCAAGCCTTGGTCGCTACACAAGCATGCCCGCTGGAAATACGCCGCCTCGCCCGGATGAAACTGCTGGTCTCCGAAGTCCAAAAGCTTGTCGGCAGCGGTCGGCCCGATCCAACACAGCTCATCGCCCTGGACACGCTCATCACCACTTTCCAGCAACAGTATGAATCGGGCAAAACGCTGCGCGACAGTCCCGTGCCTAAACTCCGGAGCATGCAGCTCGGGATGCTGAAAGAACTGCCGCAACACGACATGTTTGACGATCTGGTGAAACGCCTCTTGAACGACTCAAACACCCAAGTCGTCGCCTTAGCACT
Organism: uncultured Verrucomicrobiae bacterium; assembly: GCA_963743595.1. Classification (GTDB taxonomy): domain Bacteria; phylum Verrucomicrobiota; class Verrucomicrobiia; order Methylacidiphilales; family UBA1321; genus CAVURW01. The sequence continues at coordinate 30,707 of CAVURW010000134.1, read as the reverse complement.
CCGAGAGCAAAAAGAGAGCGCGGTGATGAAAAACCTAGCGACCACTCCCATCGACCTCTCATTCACCTCCATGGACGCGCAGTTGATCGATTTGAAAAAGATGCGCGGGAAAGTAATCCTCGTTGAATTTTGGGCCACCTGGGACGGACCTAGCCGACACGAGGCCAGCCACGTGGTCGATCTCTTCAATAAATTCCACGAGAAAGGCCTGGAAGTCGTCGGCATCTCATTCGATCAAGATCGGTATCAGCTCGCGGAGGTCACCCGCGATCTCGGTATGTACTGGCCCGAATACTTTGACGGCACCGGTTGGGACAACAAAATCGGCCAACAATACGGAATCAACGAGCTCCCGACATTATGGCTCATCAACAAAAAAGGCCTCGTGGTCAGTACAAACCCCAGTCAGGATCTCGACAGTCTCGTCGCCAAGCTCTTGGCTGAACCTTGACTGTATGGATGGGTGGAGTAGGGTTCGCCCATGACGACGCCCTCTCCCCTCGCCCCGGCCGATCTACTCGCCGCTCTCAATTGGCGCTACGCCACCAAGAGTTTTGATCCAAACAAGAAAATTCCTACCGAAACATGGTCGGCCTTGGAAAAGGCCCTCATTTTATCACCCTCATCCTTCGGACTGCAGCCCTGGAAGTTCGTCGTCGTCGAGAGCCAGGATGTCCGTGCGCAAATCATGCCGAGCGCTTGGGGCCAAAAGCAGGTCGTGGAAGCCTCCCACCTCGTTGTCATCGCCTATCAACTGACCGTTGATGAAGCCCACGTCGACAAGTTCTTGAACGTTCAAGCCGAGCGCTACGGGAAACCGGCCGGAGCCTTTGCCGGTTATCGCCAGATGATCGTCGGATTCCTCCAATCCCATAACGAAGAACAAATTCGTCAATGGGCCTTTCGCCAGTGCTACATTGCCTTAGGGAACTTGATGACTTCGGCCGCGCTACTCCATGTCGACGCCTGCCCCATGGAAGGATTCGATCCTAAAAAAGTCGACGAAATCCTCGGATTACCGGAAGCGGGCCTCGCCTCTTGCGTCCTCTGCGCCCTGGGTTATCGCAGCGAAACAGACAAGTACGCCACCCTGCCGAAGGTCCGCTTTAGTGAAGCCGATCTCATCGTAAAAAAGTGACAGAGGGAGATTGATCCACGAAGACTTTGACGCTTGACTGAATCGTAACCCGATTTACTCTTATCCCGTGAGGAGCTTCCTGTGCACCTTAATTCTGACGGTTGTCGGCTTCTTCGGCCCAGGCACGGCATTCGCTGACAACCAACCCATCAGCCCCGGCCTCTTCGTCCAGGGCATTGGGGAGTATCATTCGTTCCAAGATGACCCCGCAGCCGACAAAGCGCGAGGCCTCTTCTGGTCAACGGTTATCTATTCTTTAGTCGGCATCGCCGTCGTCGCTGGCATCACGGGTGCCGTCATACGAATCATGCTCTACGCCGGTGAAAAAGCCGTTTGCGCCTACTTCAAGACCCATTTTAAACATTACTCGCACGCCTACTGCGTGGGAGACGAAACAGGCATCGCCCAAGGCCGCTACAGCCTGAAGTACCCGAAACTGATGGTCGGCGAAGTCGAATTCGACGTCCGTGGCAGCAGCCTCAAAGCCGGACATCTCCTCAAACTCCGAGACGGCGTTGTCATCGAGTTTTACGACGGCGACGGCATCCTCAAAGATCAGGCCAAACAAGAAGCGCAAATGCGCCACGAAGAAAAGGTCCGCCTCGCCGCCGCACACCCGGAAGATGCCACCCTTCAACCCTCCATCTTCGATAAAGACGAGGAAGAAGAAGAACTCGCCTCGTAAGCCTGCTCAAGTTCGTCCATCGGTTTTCCTTGGCATTCCGCTCACCCTCGACTACTATACGGGGCTTCGGTTCAGGCGCGGCGGGGTAGCCAAGTGGTAAGGCGCGGCTCTGCAAAAGCTGTATGCGTCGGTTCGATTCCGACCCTCGCCTCTCTCCCAAGGTAATTAACGACTTGCGTTGATTTCCCGGTTCTGAGAGGCAAAAATGAGAAAGAAAGCGGGAAAGTGTCCAGGAAAAATCAAAGGAATTTGAGGTCGTCTGTTTTACCGCTAATGGCGCAAATCTAGTGAAAATCGTGAGATTGGTTTGCAATTACGCTCGCTCCAGGAATCGGTCGAATCTTTCGAGCCAATACCGATATGACCTCATTGATGTTTTGTAGTAGTCCTTCGATCTCTAAAAAGGGCTCGTGAGTGATCACCAGACGGTTGGTCTCGAATAACTCACTCCGAACAAAGACATTGGAAATCCCGGTTTCGTCTTCGAGGCTCAGAAAAACGTGTCCTTTGGCCGTTCCAGGGCGCTGACGACAGATGACGAGGCCTGCGACGGTAACAGTGCTTGCGGTTTTGCAGTCCTTGAGGTGCGAGGCACGTTTTTGATGTGAGGATCTTAAAAGGTTCATGGGATGAGGTCCCGTCGTGGTACGAGTGCCGTCAAAGTCGGCTTGAAGGCGTTCAATCGGGGTCATGGGTTCCAGTGGAGAGGGGGCTGACTCACGGGACGCGGATACAAAGAGATCACTCGGATCGACGAGCGCTTCAACCTCCCATAATGCAGCACGTCGGTGGGAACTGAGCAGACGAAAAGCGCCTATTTTGGCGAGCACCCGCCGCTCCGCTTTGTTCAGGGGAACCCGCAGAAGCAGATCATGAATATCGGCAAAGGGCTTGAGGTTTCGCGTCTCTACAAGCTTCTGTGCGGAAATCGTGCGCAATCCCTCAACATAATTGAAACCCAGCCGAATGGAACCATCGCCTTCAATGACGCATCGCAATTGCGAATTGACAATACAGACAGGACGAAACCGAATGCCCCGCCTTTGGCCATCCTTGATCAAGGTGGATGGGGCATAAAATCCCATCGGCTGATTATTGAGCAAAGCGCAGTAGAACTCCGAAGGTCGATGAACCTTCAGCCAGCAACTGCTGTAGGCTAACAAGGCAAACGAGATAGCGTGACTCTCTGGGAACCCGTAAAGAGAAAACGAGTTGAGCGATTTAACGATCTGGTCCTGTATCTCGTTGGCGATCCCTTTTCGGGTCATGTTCACTCGCATTTTAGCGACGACCTTCTGCAGTCGCTCCGAGGAGCGTTTGAAAGAGGATATGGCTCGCCGCAATTCATCCGCTTCAGTGGCGTCAAAATCGGCCATAACCATAGCGACGCGGAGCAATTGTTCCTGGAAGAGAACGACTCCCAGGGTGCGTTCCAGTATGGGCTCAATATCCGGGTGAAAATAGGTGACAGGCTGTTCTCCATTGCGGCGAGCAAGATAGGGATGAACCAGTTCTCCAACGATGGGACCGGGCCGAATAATCGCCACTTCTATGGCCACATCGTAAAAAACTTTCGGTTTCATTCGAGGAAGCGTGGCCATTTGAGCCCTCGATTCGACTTGAAAAGTGCCTATGGTATCCGCTTTTTGCATCAGCGCGAACGTGCCGGGATCGTCTTTAGAAATATGAGCTAGGTCGACGCCATGCCCCCGCTGATGCGTCAATTCGACCGCGTCTTGGAGAACCGCCATCATTCCCAGGCCCAACAGATCGACTTTGATCATTTTCATGTCTTCGCAATCGTCCTTGTCCCACTGAACAACAACGCGTCCGGGCATCGTGGCATTTTCCACTTATCCAGTCGCCCCTTGCAAAGCACCATGCCTCCCGAATGTTGTCCCAGGTGCCGAGGCAGGCCGTAGATCTGTTGGTACAGACGAATGAGCGGTGCAAAGCGAGGATGCGCTCGCGGGATTCCCGCCTGAATCACCTGCTCTTCAAGTTCCAGAGTGTGAGTGAAATCGCCATGAGGAAATAAATCAGAGAACCGTTTAAGCAGCTCTTCCGGGAAATTTAAGGATTTGCCCAGTTCTCTCATCGCACTGCGTCCCCGGTACGTAATGACATTGGCAGTCATGGCCGCACCCCAAGGCCCATATTTTTTGAAGACCTCTTGGATCACCTTCTCCCGGCATTCGCCGCTGGGCAGATCGAGATCAATGTCAGGCCAGCTCGCGCGGCCTTCGCTTAAGAACCGTTCAAATAGCAGCTTACCGCCCACGGGATCGACCGCCGTGATGCCCAGAGCATAACAAACGGCGCTGTTAGCCGCGCTTCCCCGTCCTTGGACCATGATGTCGTTTTCACGGGCAAAATTTACAATGTCCCAGACAACCAGAAAGTAGCCCGCAAACCCCAGCCGCTGTATCACTGCAAGTTCCTTGTCCAATTGTGTTCGGATTTGCCCGCTGATGGAACCGTAACGTTGCTGCGCTCCGAAGTAGGTCATCTGTCGTAAGTAGCTATCCATCGAGTGCTCCTCCGAAACGGGAAAATCAGGAAACGCATATCCCAAGTCGTTTAGAGTGAAATCTAGGCGATCCGCCAATCTCTCGGTGTTCAGAATCGCCTCCGGTAAATCGGAGAACAGAGACTGCATGTGCTCCGGGCGTTTCAGGTAACGCTCTGAATTTTGGCAGAGCAATAATCCGGCAGCGTCCAGATGCGTGTGGTGACGAATGCAGGTCATCACGTCCAGCAGCTCTCGTCCTGTTGGCTCGGCATAGAGCACGCCGTTGGTGGCGAGTAGGGGAAGATGATGAGAGCGGGCCAGCGAAACGAGAGCATCACCGATTCGTTCCTCGTTGGGAATCCTGTGGTGCTGGATTTCAACGTAAAGGTTATCGGACCCAAAGGTGGAAACTAATCGACAAATCGTCTGTTCGGCGGCATTGCGCTCGCCCTTGTAAATACTCTTGTGAAGCGGGCCTTCGTCATAGCCGGTGAGTGCCACCAGCCCTTCATGAAATTCGTCCAGCTCATTCCATTGTATTCGCCCCGTCCCTTTGGCCGAACGTAACTGAGCCCCTGTGATCATCCGGCACAGGTTTTGATAACCTGTCCGGTCTTTCACCAGCACAGGTAGAACAGAGCCATCTTCAAGTGTTAATTCGCTTCCAACGAGAGGACGCAGGCCTGATTCCTTACTCGTACCATAAAAACGAGGCGCACCGTAAACACCATCCCTGTCACATAGAGCCATCGCAGAGTACCCCTGTTGTTGAGCAGCCGTTTTGGCAAGGGTTTCTGGCAGCGATGCACCACGAAGAAAAGTGAAGGCGCTTCTAGCGTGAAGTTCCACATAAGGCATGTTCGACATGTACACCCTGTGAAAGAGGCTTTCAAGCTTGAAGTTATACGTTCATATAATATACTACCGACATGTCCACCTCAGCTGAAAAAGTTCTTCGCTTGCGCGAAGTTCTCGCCGAAAGGTTTGGCTTAAGTGCCCCGCCCAAATGCGAGACTCTTGAAACCGGCTTGTCCAGTCTCGATTCATTGGACATTCCCCGTGGAGCTTTAACCGAAATCGTCGCTCCATCAGCAGATCATCGGCAAGGCGGGGGGAATCACGTTGTTACTTCAATTACGGGTTTGACAAGGTAGCCGAGGGAAAACCCTGAATAGGTCCGGACTGGATATGACTCTCATCACCACTGCTCGGGCGAGCTATCCTGATCCCGCCGATTCCCTCGTCGGTGAACATCTTCGCGACGCGATTGCTTAAAAATGGATCTCGCTGATCTGGGCATTAGCGCTGGTGGTGACCGTCCGCGGGCCGTCCGGGTGGACGTCTTTCAAGGTAATGGCTTTAGTCTGGTCACCAACCGCGGCGAGGAAAGAGGAAGCGAAGGGATTGCCGGTGGCGTGGAGGATCTGCAGGTCGTGTGAATTTTGCGCAAGAATGGACGCCACAGCGGTGGGGTCGCCAGAGACGCAGCTAATTTGCAAACCTGTGATGTCGGCTGCGCTGGATTGGTTAAGAAAAATGGCCGCGCGAGCGTCGGGAGTTGTGATGGTAAAGGCGACATCGATCAGCTTGAGACCCTGCACGTGCCGCGCATAAAGGGCGGAAGCGGGTGCGTCGCCAAAGGTGCCTTTGTGGTCGGTCCAGTAGCCGTCTTTTAAGGGATCAATCTTATCCATGTCGACGATGTTCGAACGAGACGCCTGCTGCTGCGTTCCGCCGCCGGGAAACGTCATGTGGATATTTTGCAGCGTGATGTTTTGCAGGTCGGTGCCGGGATATCCTTGAAAGAACATGACGCTGTTGGCATCGGGGTAGGTGGGGGACCGTGAAATCACGGTGGCGGTTATATCCTGGAAGACCAAGTCGTGAATTTGGCCGATAGGCATTTGCGGCCGCCGATTCGTGATCGCGCCAACTTCGTAAAAAGAGCCCAAAAAGATGAGGATCGGGCAGGTCACCTGGTCCATTTGGATATCAGAGAAATTGCAGCGGCTGATCGTTCCACCTTCGTACATTCCGATTTTTATGCCGCCCAAGCCGCAATCGGAGAAGTGGCAACGGGTGGCGGTGACGTCTTGAATATCGCCGTAGGAAAGAGGCCCCAGGCGAATCGCGGCACAAGAGGACTGCATGATGCAATCCGAAATCGTGATGCGGCGACAGGCCTGGTTGTGGCTGGCGAGAATGGCAATGGAATCGTCTCCGGTGACGAAGTGGCAACCGGAGACGGCGGCGTCTTCGCAGCTCTCAAAATCGACGCCATCCTGTCGTTTGTTGGGGACATCCAGATTCTTCAAGGTGATGTTTTTCGAACGCGCGAAATGAAGGCACCAGGAGCAAGAACCATAGAGTTTAAGCGAGTCGATCTGAATATGGTCGCAGCCATCAAAGCGCAAGAGCATGGGTCTTTCGAGTTTATCGCGGTCATTGGCTTGCGGCGCGGGCACCGGCTTTTGCCCTTGGGCAAAGCCGCCGTTAATGGCGCCCTGGCCGGTGATGGTAATATTTTGGGCATTGTGGGCGTAAATGAGACATTGGTCGAGATACTCGGGATAGTAGGGGGAGACGCCGGTGTCGGTGGCGTACTGGGCAAGTTGGGTGGTGCCGACGATTTCGGCACCCGCGGAAATATCCAGGACAAGATTGCTTTTGAGGTAGATGGTCCCAATCAAATAGCGGCCCGGAGGAAAAGTGACGGTTCCTCCACCGGCGGTGGAGCAGGTATCGATGGCGCGCTGGATCGCAGCGGTGTCCAGAGTTAGGCCGTCCCCAACCGCGCCGCCTTCCCTGACGTTGATTAATTGACCCGCGTGAGCAAACTCGCCGCCCAGCGCGGAGAGAAAAAGGGCCAGCAGGATTGCCCGGATGGCTGCAAGCGGAGGGATGAGAGCGAATCTGCGGCCAGAGTTACTCATGCGGGATAGGTGTGAAGCGAGTAAAAACAAGAATACGAACTCCTGGGTTTTGCGAAGGCTCGTCATTTAGGCGCGGTCCTGATGAGCAATCGATGCAGGTAAAGTTATTCGATTGAGGATTGCCTGGGATCAATGGACACCATAGAAGTTCTGTCGGCTAAGCTGAGCCGGAGCTGGGTGTATCGTAAAGTCTGGCGTGATCCCTTGCTCGTGAATGACGATAGAGTCACCTTTTGCGAGGTTGAGGCTAATGTTGCCACGGGAATCCATCACTACGGCATTCCCTTTGTCATCGACCGGATGGGTAAAACCACACACAAATTGGCCTGAAACACCGGCCAAGCTCGTGATTTTGACAAACTGAGTTTTACCCTGTTTTCGCGAAGCGCTCACCAGAAAAGCCCCTTCGCTGCGTAGATTTTCGAACACCACATCCCGCCAAGTTTGTGGAATCGCTGCGAAGACATAAACACGGTCGTTTCGGCTCAAAAGGAGCATGTCATTGATCGCCGCGGCACCGGATAGAGGAGTCTCCATACAGGGCCCAGCCTCTGTGTACATCGTGTTTGGGTGAATTTTTGTGTCCAAAAGCTTGTTCAGGTACATCGCCGCATCATCGCCTTTTCCCATAATGGTGCAAATGGCGGAGGCACCCGTGTAAGAGAACCCTTGCAGGCCGGTTTTCAAATCCATCCAGTGATTTAGCGATTTCACCACCAGATCGTGAAACTGCGGATCGTCCGGATCCATAAGATGGAGCGGAAAAATCATGAGCAGATGGGAATAATGTCGATGAGACTTTTTGAAAGAGACGGTTGGGGAAATCATCAGACCATTCGCATCCACGGGGTAGGGTGTCAATTGCGCTAACGTCTCTTTCCACGTGGAAATCATTGGGTCGTTGATCTTATCCCGCTCGCAGATCTGAAGCAGGGTCTGGCAACTCCACCGGAGCAGGGCCAGGTCGATGTTGCAATCCGGGTTGGGTTTAGGTTGATCCGGGTATTCTGGGGAATAGCCAGTGATGATGTGGAGCTTGCCATCCGGGCCCGTCTGGGTGAAGTGCAGGTAAAAATTAGTGCTCAGTCTTAAGATTGGGAAGATATGGTCTTTCAACATACTTTCATCCATCGTATAGCGATACTGCAGATACAGATTGTGCAGGGCCCAAGGTAGATTGCAGATTTGACCACCGCCGAGATGAGCCACGCAATCATAGGTGGAAGTTCCGCCTAGGGCAGCTGCATCGGGAATGGGCGACGCATTGGCGATGAGGTTCGATTTGTTCGAATCGAGAAGGTCGTAGAGGCTCTGCCCCAGCTCCAGGCGGTTCGAGGTCAGCTGCGCCCAGTACGTGAGCTGGACGTTCAAATTCCACCAAAGCCGAGGCCAAGGAGTCATTCGATCCCACGGCCCCATGAGGTCGAGAGCGGGACGATTTGGCCGAGTGCCACTGGCAAACTTATACATTTGAATCCAGTAGAAACTCTCTAAACGGGTATCTGGGATTGAAACGAAGCTCTCAGGATAGTAGCTGTGCCACCAGCTTCGGTGAGCCTCAACGAGTGCTTCAGTTCCTGTCTTTTCGGCCTTGTCCAATTCACCAATCGCCTCAGTAACTGCGGCTTGCGGGTCCTTCTTTGAATAACCTACCGAGAGCAATAGCCACCGGTGAGGCGTGCCCGAATCCGTACTAGAAAGCTCGCGCCAAGCGGTCGCGTGGCCGCCGTTTCCATTGAGAGGCTGAAGGCTCACGTTGGTACCGTTTTCTTTTTCCAGAGTAGGTGTTTGATTTTTGTCCTTAGCAGTCAGCGGCATTTTGCGATCGATTAACCGAAAATTTACCGCCAAGCCGGGCTTCCAGCTCCAGGTGCAGTTGGCTTCGCCAGAACTAGGGGTTAGTTCGATCAGCTGCACCTCTTGTGAACTGCAAGTGAGGGACCGAAATTCGATTTGTCCTGCTGAGGTTTTCAGCGTGCCAGTGAGCTCGGCATTCCATAAGTCCAATCGTAAATGGATATCTTGGATCTGGCCAACAGGGTGTAAAACGAGATCGCCGATGGGAATGCGAAAGCCGTCATAGGTCGCCACGTCGCTTCTGCCGATATGCCACCGGAGAGTATTGGACTCATCGCCTTGAAAAGTCATCGCTCCGAGTTGACCGTTTCCAGTGAAGGCTCCTTCCTCCCACTTTTGTGGCATCCGAGTCCAAATTAAGTCATGCCGAGCCATGAATCCGGGCCAATCGACTTGATCCGATACTTGAGCGGTCAATTGCACTGTCAAAATCACGAATGTACCGAGGAAAAAGAGGGAAAACCGCATAAAATAGAAGGAACGTTGGCAAAATAAGCATATTTTGAATGTGATGCGATCACCTTTGTTTCGTGTTTAACAAAACTTGCGGAACTTCGATTGGCGAACGGGTATAAGACCTCGTCTAGGACTCTTTCCCAAAATGCATGTCAACTTATCGAATTTGCCTCAAGGGTGTCGGCTGGCGATAATTCGCACAAATAAACGAATCGAAGCTCATAGACTCTTCGGCGACTGCGACCCTCGGTCCCTTAGTAGCGTTTTTAGTAAAGTGCGGCCAACAGGGATTGATTGTTACTGGCAGTTCAGTGAGAAGGAGGGGCCCTGGATTATCGCCGTCAAGCCTGACGAGGGATTCACTTGGACGACTGCAATTGAGGCCATTACAGCTAAAACCAGCGAAATTCCTTCCCAGCAAAGGTATGGCCTTTCTTCGCCAGCAGCGGCTCTTTTCGACTGGTTACGTAAACTTCCTGCATCCGAATTCGAGCTAGGGTTATCTCCTATTTGTCGGATAAGGTCCTCGTTACCGAAATCGGTCTTAAAGTTCCTTGGAGCAAAGAGAATACGATGCTCTATTTTCGTCTCATATCGCAGGAAATAATGCGAAAGACGCCGTTTATTGCCGTGACTCACGAATGGAAGCACTACTCCCAAATGGAACCGCGCATCGAATTTCGTAGACGAGAAACGTAGTCCGGATGGCTATCAGGTTTTTCCGATTTCGACCTGCCAGTAAAAATAACCGAAGAGACCCTGTTCAACCGCCCCATGCAAACTTCGTCCGCCACCCCAGAATGAGCCCATAAACTGAGCTGGATCAGTGCAGTTGGATCGGCGTAGTTATCGGAAGGACCGGGTGGTTTTTGTCGCAATCTACCTCCTTTTAAGCGTTGAACTTCGTCCACAGCTGTTTAGTGTTGCCCTATGAATACGCTGTCCCCCGGTAACAGTTGCCAGCCAAATCGAAAGCAATTTCTATTTACGCTCGCATTGACCACCAGCTCCCTGGTTATGAGCGGTCTCAATGCTGTAGCCGCTGACGTCCCCCAAACTGACGGCGCTACCGATATCCTGGGTCAAGGGGATCATCGCTACCGGCAGGTAAAGGGTTGGGGCATTTTAGATGGTCAAACGCCCGTGGGCGACTGTCATTCTATGGTGCAGGACAAAAGTGGACGAATTATTCTTCTCACGAATGAGGTTCGCAATAACGTGGTCGTTTACGACAAGTCTGGCAAGCTTTTGAACAAATGGGGACACGATTTCCCAGGCGGGCATGGAATGACTTTGGTAAACGAAAATGGCGAGGAATTTCTTTACCTGACGGACTACGCCCGGCATCAAGTCTATAAGACGACTCTCGATGGACAACTGCTCCTCACCCTGGATGCCCCTTATGAATCGGGCCGTTATCAGGTGGGAGAAGACTTTAAGCCGACCCATGTTGTGGTTGCGGCAGCGGGGGATTTTTATGTCCTCGATGGCTATGGATTGTCTTTAGTGTTACACTATTCTCACAAGGGCGAATTGCTAAATATCTTTGGTGGAAAAGGGACCAAGGACGAGAATTTGAACGAGGCCCACGGCGGAACGATTGATTTACGCGATGCCGCTAAGCCCCTTATCTGGATCACTTCGCGCCAGGAAAATTGTTTTAAGCGATACACCTTGGACGGAAAGTTCGATAGCCTCCTACCGATGCCGAATGCACTGCCGTGCAACGTCACCTTCCATGGTGAGTATGGTTTTATACCCCATCTCCGGATGAAGGATGGGAAAAGCCATGGTTTTGTCAGCATCATTGATGGGAAGGATCGAATCGTTTCCAATTTGGGCGCGATGCCAGCAGATTACGACGCTTCTGCAAAGCTGCAGCCGCTCCAAGAGAACAGTCCTGTTTTCATTCATCCTCACGGCCTGTTAAAAGATGATGAGAATAGCCTTTATGTCTGCCAATGGGCATCAGGAAGAACTTATCCCTTAAAGTTCGTGCCTGTCGCCTAGTGTTTTGTAGGCCAAGTTCAGAAACCGAATTTACGCAACCGCTTGGGCCAGTCTCATTTCGCCTCTGACGGCGTGGCCCGGCGGTCCGTTCCGCTCGCTCCATCGTACCGTACTGCAACGGTCGGGTAAATGCTTCCGGTTTCCATGTGCTTATCTGTCAAAAATATGTGGAAATAGGTTGAGCAGTTTAAATTATGCCTGGGATGTTATAAAATAATAATTAGCGCGGCAACTTTTGACGGTTGAGAGGGTTAACGAGCGAATAAGTACGATCGTACTAGCGAAAATTCGAAATAACGAATGCCCAGCACTCCATCACCAACAACCAACACCCTTTCTTTTCGTCAGATTATTGGGCTAACGATGGGCATTTCTGCCGTGTTCGTGCTGATTCTTTTGCCGTGGATTCAACCTGGTCAAGGGACGAATATTCCGCGCTTCTTTATCTTTCTTGGCCGGTTTCATCCTTTGATTCTGCATCTGCCGATCGGATGGATTCTTCTTGCCGTCATGTTAGAGGCCCAGCGGCTGCCGATTTTGTGCGATTGGATGCCACCTTCCAGTTCTTCACTGAAATCGTTCATCATGATGTTGGGAGCGGTCAGCTCATTCATAGCGGTTATCCTCGGCTGGATGCTTTCGTTTAGTGGTGGCTATGACGCTGACTTGCTCCAGCGACACTTCACGTTCGGGTTACTCACGGCCATCGGTGCCAATCTCTGTTTTATCTGTCGGCTCTTGCCCTTGCCCCGCATGGAGGCGATCGCTTATCCCCTTTTGCTTTTGGCCACCGTTGGCATGCTGACGCTCGCGGGGCATCTCGGTGCCAGCATCACTCATGGAAGTGATTACCTCACGGAGTACGCGCCAGCCCCTGTCAGAGAACTTCTTGGTTTTCCCGTTATCGTTCCTCATGAAATTCCGGAAGAGGTGGATGATCGCCAAGCTTTCGAAGATGTCGTTAAACCTATCCTAACTACCAGCTGCCTGACTTGCCACAGTGGTGAGAAGTTTAATGGGGGCTTGCGATTGGATACCTACGCGGGCCTTATGAAAGGGGGCTCGGACGGACCGGTGGTCAATACTGCTACCCCAGACGTCAGCGAGCTTCTGCATCGCATCAATCTTCCTGCCTCAGAAGAAAAGCACATGCCTCCTGCTGGACACCCAGCCCTAAATTCAGACCAAATCGCGGTACTCAGCTGGTGGGTGAAGGCTGGCGCTCCAGAAAAACAAACTGTAGCCGAATTGAAGACCCCTCCGGAGATTATCCATATACTCACCAGCCAAACTCCCCTTCCCGCCCCTGGTTCCGCTGCTGCGTCCGTGCTGCCTAAGGCCGACTCCCAAGAAGCCTCCGCGACCGGCGAGAATGTCACACCCATATCCGGCGGTAGCGTTTCTCACTTACCAGAAATACCCGGTCGTCTGGATGAGATCGTTCCAAATGGCCCAGATTTGGAATACACGGCTGGATTCCAATTTGCCCAGATCGATGACGAGCAATTCGATAAACTGGCCCCAGTTGCAGAACACGTTATCTGGCTGAATTTGGCCCGGACTCATATCTCGAACAAAGGACTGGAACTGTTACCGAAAATGGCCCACCTCCAAAAACTGGAATTGCAAGACACGAAGATCGGCGATTCTGCCTTGGCATCCATCGCGCAGGTGAAATCCCTTGAGGTTCTCAACCTCAACGGCACCCAAATCACCGAGCAGGGGCTTCCAAAACTCGCCAGCTTACAACAGTTGAAACGACTCTACCTTTACAACACTGCCATCACGGAAATGGGCGTAAAGAACCTGAAGTCTCAGCTGCCTAAACTAGAAATCGTCCGTCAACTTCCACCTGTTAACTTCCCCGCACCGACGGGGACTCCTCCTGCTCCGGCCCCTGTCGAAGCGATGATACCCGCCAAACCAACGCTAGCACCACCAGCAAAACCATGAAGATTCGTCTCTTGCTTATAACGGTTCTTGTGTCGCTCAGCACTGTTATCGCGTGCTTGTTCGTCTTGAACCGCTCCCACGTCATCACCGTCAGTGGGCCTGATCTCTCGGAATCTATTCCTTGGAGTACCGAGAAAATCTCCTTTAACGACCAAATACAGCCCATTCTCTCCTCCAATTGCTACCTTTGCCATGGTCCAGATTCTGGATCGCGCAAGGCGGGCCTTCGGCTGGACGGAGGAGCCTTTGCGTTTTTGCCTCGTGCAAATGGAAAACCTGTCCTTATACCCGGTCACCCAGAGCTAAGTGCCGTATTTCAGCGCATCAGCAGCACCGAGCCTGGCGAGATAATGCCACCGCCAAAGTCGCATCACCTTCTTAAGCCGGAGGAAATTGCCCTTCTTAAAAACTGGATTAAGCAAGGCGCGGTGTACGAGACGCATTGGTCCTATATTAAACCAGTACGACCCGCTGTCCCTCCCACAGGGTTCACCCATTGGTCGTATTGGTCTTGGCCAACGAATCCAATAGATAATTTCATCCTGGCGAAATTGGAGCAAAATAACTTGGAACCCCGTCCAGAAGCGGACCGCCGCAGCCTCATTCGCCGGGTCACGCTGGACCTCACTGGATTACCGCCTTCGCCGGAAGAAGTTGATAAGTTTGTTAACGATAACTCACCGAACGCCTATGAAAAAGTGGTGGATCGTCTGCTGTCCAGTCCTGCTTACGGAGAACATGAGGGCCGCTATTGGCTGGACGCAGCCCGTTATGGCGATACGCACGGGATACATATCGATAACTACCGCTCCATTTGGCCCTACCGAGACTGGGTGATTAACGCCCTCAACCAGAACATGAAGTTTGATGAATTCACTATTGAACAGTTGGCAGGCGATCTCTTGCCAAACGCTACCATGGAACAAAAGATAGCCTCCGGGTTCAATCGATGTGCCCCATCCACCGGTGAAGGGGGAAGCATTAACGACGAAGTCCTGGCGATGTATGCCAAAGAGCGGGTAGATACGACCTCTGAGGTTTTTCTGGGTGAAACGATGGGCTGCGCCGCCTGTCACGATCATAAATTCGATCCAATTAGCCAGAAAGACTGCTACTCCATGGCGGCATTCTTCCGAAATACAACACAGTCGGCTTTAGATGGAAATCGGATGGATGCACCCCCCAACATCTTGGTGCCCTCACCAGAAGACCGTGCACGTTGGGAAGCTGTGCCCGGCGAGCTCAATTCTGTTCAAAAGCCGCTTGACGCCAGGATCGCGGCCCTTAAGGCCATGCTCCCTAAACTGGCAAAGGATCTGGATTGGACCGTGACCCTGAAGCCTGTGAGTGACGATAAAATGGAATTGTCTCTCCCGCTCCAAGAAGGCTCCGGTAGCCAAATCAAGACGAAGGAGGGAAATCTGGCTCAATTCACTTCCGAACCGAAATGGACGGAAGGTGCAGTGGGAAAGGCACCTCTCTTTGATGGAAAGGCGAGTGCCGAATTTCCTGACGTGGGCAACTACGATACGGGTGATAGCTTCAGCACCACTTTTTGGGTTAAGGCGAGTGCCAAAGTCTCGGGCGTTATAATGGCTCATATCGACGAAAATGATAACCAGTGCGGATGGCAGTTGGTGTTTGAAGCGAATCGAGTTTCCTTGGTTTTTAATAGCGGCCCCCAAAAAACCGTAAAAGCGACTACCGATAAAAATCTGCCCCAAGATATTTGGCAAAATATCTGCGTCACCTATGATGGTTCCGGTAAAGCCGATGGAATGCGGATCTATTTTGATGGCGTAAAGCAAAGTATTAAATCCGATCTTCCGGTCGTTGACGGATCCATCCTAGCCAAAGCTCCCCTCAGAATCGGAAAACGAGGATCAGGAGGAGAACTGAAAAACGCCTCCCTGCAGGACATTCGAGTTTACCATCGGGTGCTTTCCCAGGACGAAGCCCTGCGCATGACCGAAGACGAGCGAGCCTTGGCATTACAGGCGTCGGGTAATCCAACCCAATGGAGCCCCAGCCAGCAAGACGCCTACATCTCGCTCTATCTGGCCCGACGAGATGTCACCTATTCTAAGTTAGTAGAACAGAAGAAACGACTTGTGGCAGAGCAGGACGCGATCCGTCAGCGCAGCCCAGTGAGCCTTGTCATGGAGGAGAAGCCCGATGCCCCATTCGCCTACATCCTGAAACGTGGCCAGTATGACCAGCTAGGAGATAAGGTAGTCCCCGACGTACCCCAAGCCATTCCTCCACTTCTTCCCGCCGATCAGCCGAGAAACCGTTTGGGTCTGGCCAAATGGCTGGTAAGCCCAGATAATCCCCTGCTCGCCCGCGTGACTGTAAATCGCTTCTGGCAACAATGTTTCGGCGTAGGCATTGTCAAAACATCGGAAGACTTCGGCATTATGGGTGAACGTCCGGTCAATCAACCCTTGCTCGATTGGCTTGCAGTCGAGTTCCGGGAATCAGGATGGGACGTGAAACACATGTTGAAGCTCATGGTCATGTCCTCTGCTTATCGGCAATCCAGTGATGAAACTCCACAACTCGTCGAGGCAGATCCCGAGAATCGGCTCGTATCCCGCGGCCCGCGTTATCGCCTGGATGCTGAGGTAATCCGTGATCAGGCTCTCGCTGTAGGTAATCTGCTCATTGCCAAAATCGGCGGCCCCAGTGTCAAACCGTACCAACCGCCTGGGATTTGGGAGGCCGTGGCCATGCCGGAATCGAACACAAAAACTTATAAGCAAGATTCAGGCGAAGCGCTTTACCGGCGTAGTCTCTACACCTTCTGGAAACGATCCGCCCCGCCTCCAGGCTTGGAAACCTTTAATGCCCCTTCCCGCGAAACCTGTGTCGTCCGCCGTGAACGAACAGATACCCCTTTGCAAGCCCTCGCGATAATGAATGATCCGCAATATATGGAAGCAGCCCGACATTTCGCAAATCTTGCTATCCACGCTGGAAACACACCTGAGGCACGGCTCGACTATATGTCGAATCGCCTCTTGGCCCGTCCACTCTCTTCCGATGAGAAACAGGTTCTTATGCTAAGCTTGAATAAGTTTCTCGCTGTTTACGAAAAGAATCCGCAGGAAGCCACCACACTCCTTAAAATCGGTGATTCCCCTCAGCCCATGGATGCGCCTGCCCCGGAACAAGCCGCCTGGACCATGGTGGCCAGTCAGTTTCTCAACCTGGACGAATCACTCAATAACTAACGGAGACTCCATCACATGCACGACCCTATTACTTACTACAACCAGCAAGTCACCCGCCGACAATTTCTTGGCACTGGTGCAAAAGGACTAGGTGGCCTCGCCCTCGCCAGCCTGATGAGCCCCGCGCTCTTTTCCCAAATGGCGATGGCGCTGTCACCAGAACAAAAACTCGCTACCCTACCCAATTTCTTCCCAAAGGCTAAGCGAGCCATCTATCTTTTTATGGCTGGGGCACCCTCGCAGATCGATATGTGGGATTACAAGCCCGCACTGAGGGCCATGTTCGACAAAGACCTGCCGGATTCTGTCCGGAAGGGACAGCGCCTCACCGGAATGACTTCCGGCCAGGCCCGTTTTCCACTAGCACCATCGGCTTTTAACTTTAACCAATATGGGGCTAATGGAACTTGGGTGAGCGAACTTCTGCCTTGGACAGCCCAGGTAGTGGATGACCTGGCTGTCATAAAAACCGTCTGGACTGAAGCTATCAACCACGAACCAGCCATCACCTACATCAACACGGGCAATATGAACCAGGGACGTCCCTCATTAGGCGCCTGGATTTCCTATGGACTTGGATCCATGAACGAGAATCTGCCAACTTTCGTCGTCCTCACCTCTAAGTTTAGCGCCACCACGAATATCCAGGCACTTTCATCTCGACTCTGGTCCAGTGGTTACTTACCCGCCAAATACTCAGGTGTCGCCCTGCGTGGCGCGGGTGACCCCGTGCTCTTTCTATCCGATCCCGATGGCGTAGATCGAGATACCCGCCGCGACATGCTCGATGGTCTCGACAAAATGAACCAAATCGAACAAGTGCGCGTGGGTGATCCAGAAATTGATGCGCGCATTTCTCAATATGAAATGGCTTTCCGCATGCAGACCTCTGTGCCAGAGCTCACCAATATGGGCGAAGAAAGTCAGGCAACGCTGGATCTTTATGGAAAAGACGTTAAAGAGCCTGGCACCTTTGCCGCGAATTGTCTCCTGGCCCGCCGCATGGTCGAGCGAGGTGTTCGCTTCGTCCAAGTTTATCACCGCGGATGGGATCAGCACAGCAAGTTGCCTAAAAACCTAACCAACCAGTGTCGCGATGTCGACCAGGGTTGCTTCGGACTGATCAGCGATCTGAAACAACGGGGCCTCTTGGAAGACACCCTTGTTGTTTGGGGAGGAGAATTCGGACGCACGGTCTATTGCCAGGGTAAGTTGACCCACACCGATTACGGACGCGACCACCATCCCCGCTGTTTTACCATGTGGATGGCCGGTGGCGGTATCAAACCCGGCGTTTCCTACGGCGTCACGGATGACTTCAGCTATAACATCCTCGAAAATCCCGTTCACATTCGGGATTTGAACGCCACCATCCTTCATCAGTTTGGAATCGATGCCAGTCAATTCACTTATCGCTACCAGGGGCTTGAACAACGGCTCGTTGGCGTAGAAGAAGCCCGGGTGGTCCGTGGCATTCTGGCTTAACGGGTCCACGAACTCGGGAACTGCTTAGCTGACCGTAACGCTCGCAGAGCGCACAGCAGACGTTTTGATCGCTCCGCAATAAGCCGTTTGAGCACGCCCTAATGCGCCGTTCGTTTCCGCAAGTAGAACCAGCAGACAACGAAGATGAACAATAAAAATCCGGCGATGGTCCCGCTAATGAGAAACAAGATAATCGCCGCAGTGTACGTGTGGCTTAGCCCGTCGCGAACCAGCGAGACGTAGCCCTTGGAGCCCGTTGCACTTGCTTCAGCGTCGCTCGGGTGATTAAACGTACACGACTGAGCAATCTGTTTGTAGGACTCGTAAGTCGAATCGGGGCCGTGAATGTGAAGGATGTAGGTGTTTGTATTCACAATAACGAGGTCTTCATAAAAGAACTTTTTCACCCCTTTATCGATACGCTCGCCCCAAAAGAGGTACGCGGGCAAGCCTCCCAGCTTTGAGTTTTCGTAACCCACAATTTTGATCTCTGTCCCTCGCGCCTCCAGAGCCTTGGCATATCCTTGCTTAAATCGCTCCGTGTACGTTTCGCTCTTAAGCCGCGAGGCGTACACGGGCCATCCCACATCGACTTTGCTGATATCAACCATACTTGAAGCCTCGTATGCCCCGAAAACGATTCTCGGATCCTTAACGTGCAGCTCCTCCCAGCTATCTGGAAGATCGAGAGTCATGTCCAGCTCGGGCACGTCATGGGTCTTCGCGACTAACGGCAATCCGCCGAGTGCGAGCAAGATCAGAATCAGAACACGCTTCATGAGTGCAGGGAGCATGTCGCCCCGTTCCAAGAAAATCAAACGTACAAAGGCCTCCTTGAAAATTCGCCTAAAATCCGCTTTTCCCTTGAATTCTCGACTCCTCCTGTAGACATTCGACCATGCGCTTATCTAAGAA
Source organism: uncultured Verrucomicrobiae bacterium (assembly GCA_963743595.1). Lineage (GTDB taxonomy): Bacteria > Verrucomicrobiota > Verrucomicrobiia > Methylacidiphilales > UBA1321 > CAVURW01. The sequence continues at coordinate 11,530 of CAVURW010000134.1, read as the reverse complement.
AGGCGAGTATGCCGTCCGTGCCCTCGTCGAGATCGGTTTGGAATCGATCGCCCGCCCCAATAGCCTCATCCAAATCTCCTCCGTCGCTGAACGCACGAACATCCCGGATAAGTTCCTGGAACAAATTCTCCTCGCCCTGCGTAATGGCGGCATTTTAAAGAGCAAGCGCGGTGTCGAGGGCGGCTACTCACTGGCTCGCGCCACCACCGATATCACGCTGGGCGAAGTGATACGACTGCTCGATGGCCCCCTGGCCCCCATCCCCTGCGTGAGCCAAACCGCGTACGAGCCCTGTACCTGCCCGAACGAAGAGACCTGTGGACTGCGCATTGCCATGAAACAGGTGCGAGACGCCATCGCCGATATCCTCGATAATTACCGGCTCGACCGCGTCCTCCAGGAAGTGGTCCAGCGTCGCGCCACGCCTTCCGGGCCTTGGCAGTTCGAAATTTAATGTTGGTATAAAAGGCGCTTCCCGGCACGCTTTCTGTCCTAACTTAACGAAAACTCACTACCATGTACCTCGATCCCGATAACAACCTGATCCCGCTGCTCCCCACCACCGTACAAACCCGCTTTATCGGCGCCGGAAAAACCGCATTCATTGATGCAGTTTTGAATTCGGCGTGGGAACAGGCTCTCGTTCTCTACATCGGCGACGTTCGCTATGGCCATCAAATTGGCTCCCACTTACGCCCGCTCAATCTCGTTCTTCCGCCCCAACCCTTCGATTATCAATTGAACATGGTCGCCTTTCATAAACGGGCGTTTCTTAACGCCGAGCTGCCGTGGATTGCCTCAAATGGAACCACGGTCGGCCCTATTGGGATGGCTTGGGATGACTCGGCTGATGACATGGATTTCCGGGATCTCCGGATCAATCTCGTCACAGACTAAGCCTGTCCTGACGGGAGTACTCTATTGAGGCAGGGTCAGGCCATTGAGAGCCCGGTCTCATGGCTTTCGCCGCCTTCCGCCGTTGAATGCGTGGCAGTCCGGGCCGTAATCGCGTCACGCGTCTCCTGCTGCAATTGAGTGACGCCCGCGACAAAATTCTTACAGACGGCGTGCTTGTCCAATCCACCGTTCAGGCCCAACTCTAGCGTCGTGGAATGATCCGCAAAAGCCTCGCTGTAGTTTTCCGCGATATCGTGGAACGCGGGGTTCGCTGCCAGTTCTTCAGAGAGTTGCAAATCGGTTTGATGGATGTGATCCAGCTCCGAGCCGCCGAATGTCTCGTGAATCCATGCGGCCACGCGATGTTCCACGCGCTCGAATTTCTCCTTCAATTCATGGCCGAGGTGCTCCGCGCCTTCCAGCACCTCCTTAGCCGCTTTCTCTCCCAGAAAACCGCCAGCGATCCCGCCCGCAAGCGTCAAAACTGGTACCGCCACCGGAGCCGCAGGTCCCGTGAGCGCACCGAGAGCGGCTCCTGCTTCGGCCAACGCAATGCCAGCTGCAAGCCCGCCGCCAAATTCCGCCACAGCTTCCGTAGCGGCGTGGTAATCGTGCTTTTGAATATCCTTGGCCACGCGATACGCGGTCACGCCACCCGAAAGCGCCAGGCCAGCGATCCCCAGCGGGCGCGCAATTGTGCCTAATCGCCGTGCAATGACCGAGCCCTCCGTGAGGGCAGCTTCCCGCGCGGCTGTGCCGACCTTACCGGCGTCCACCGCCACTTTACTGGCGTCCGCAGCCACCATGTCCAGCTTGCCCACCGATTCCTCCACACTATGAAGAGCGTGGCCCACGAAAGCCGATTTCTCCTCCGCGCTGGCTCCCCGCTCGACAGCAGGTGCAACCTCCTCGACAAGCGCCTCCGTTGGCGGAGTGGAGGAAGGTTGTTGAGTCTCTGACATATTTGCACATACTACAAGCAGCTAGTTAAAACGTCAATCTTTGGAGGTTAATCGCGTTTGCAGTAAAGATAGCAGAGGCGTACCTTGCGTGGAATGTCCTCTTCACTGTTCACGATGCGAATCACGCTCCGTGAGGTCCTCGTCGTTTTAGGCGTAGCTTGCTTGCTTCTTATGCTTGTAGGTGTTGACGTCGCTCCTCAAGGCCTGCTCGTCACCTATAGGGCGCGAGACACGGCACTCTGCGTCTCAATCAAAACCGCGATCGTTGAGTATCAATCCGATTACGGTGAGCTACCGTTTCCACCAGGCGCGTTCCAGAAAAACGGCGTGGTGTACGCGGGTGCTGAGCCGGGAAAGACGCCGACACAGTTGTTGCCCGGCACGATCGTGATGTTTCGAGCGCTAATGGGAAACGTCGACGGTCATACCGGACTTGCGGTCAATACGGGACTCAACACGCGCAATACGCCGTACTTGACCAAGGCTCCAAGCCAACTCGATTTCAACGGTGTGCCTATTCAGTCCTTTAGGGTGGGCGGATTACCTGCCTATCCTTCGATCGCGATGGATTCCACGAATTCTTCCAAGTTAAACGGAATACCCGATTTCGAAAAAGGTGATTTCACCGGCGAACTCGACGAGGGAATAGCGGTCTGGTGCTGCAATGACCAGTCCTATGATAAGCCGAATCGAAGGTGGTCGCATAGCTGGTGAGTGATCTCTATGAACCTATGGATCCAAAAGGTAACTGTTCAGGAAGTGGCTGTTGTCTGCCTTATCCTTGCCGTATTACTTGCGATAACAATACCGGCAGTCGATTATCGTCCAACATCGCCCCGTGCAACCGATACAGCGATGTGTATATCCATTAAAACGGCTATTATTCAGTATCGCTCAGACTATGGCGAGCTTCCGCAGCCTGCAGGCTCCAACTATAAAAGCGGGGACCTCTTTTTAGGAGCGGCTCCTGGCAAGCCTCCCACTCAAGTGCTCCCCGGAACCGTGGCGTTATTTCAGGCACTCTACGGGAACATAAACGCGAAAACAGGATTAGTAGTAAAAACTGAGCTAAACTTTCGAAATACACAATATCTCTCTCTTCGGAAAGACCACGTGGATCAGAATGGAGTGCCACTCCAGTATTTTACATGCGATGGAAAAGATGCCTATTTCACAATCGGAATCGACGCCGACTACAATAACGAAATCGTCGGGGTACCGGATCCGGTAAATGGCGATTTTAGCAGATCAGTTACGGATACTGTAGCCGTCTGGAGTTGCAACGATCAGCCGTACGATAAGCCTAATTTCAAGTGGTCGCGCAGCTGGTAAGCTCCATGAAAAAGCTCTCGACTCTATTTTGGGTCCTTTGCATTGGGTTGTTCTTGCTCTGTTACGTCCCTCCCACCCATGCCTGGCGCACCGCTTATCGAGCTGTGGATACGAACCTCTGCGTTTCCATTAAACACGCGATTACTGCTTATAAGATTCGGTTCGGTTCGTTACCCATACCGCTCGGCACACCGCAAAAGGACGGCGTCGTCTATTTTGGAGCAGAATATGGTAAGCCGCCGACAGAAGTGCTCCCAGGAACGGTGGAGTTCTTTAACGCATTGTGCGGAAACATTAACGCCAAAACCGGCGCCTCAGCTCAGACTGGATTGAACCCGCGAAATAAGGCCTATCTGAAACTCGAGAATATCGACAGAATCGATTCCAACGGCGTGCCTATCCAGATTTTTCCCTATAATGGTAAGAACGCCTATTTCTCGATTGCCATCCGCATCGATGACAGCGGCAAATTGAATTTACCTCAATTCACCAATTCCGACTTTTTCGACGCGATCGACGACGACGCCGCTGTCTGGTGCTGCAACGATCAACCCTATGATAAGCCAAATCGAAGGTGGTCGCACAGCTGGTAGAACTATTCGAATCGAAACTTCCACGTTTCTACGAAGGAGGTAAAGTCCTGAGCCACAAAATATTGGTAGCCTTGGCAGTAATAGTATATTTGAGAGTTCTCCAGGGACAGCGTTATTATGTTCGATCCAGGATCATGTCCGATTACTATCATTTTCACTGGAAAATCGTCAATTATCTGTCTGATCAGACACGTGTTACTAAGAACGCTTTCGCTATTTGAAATCTTAGGAGAAATGCCATATAAAAGGTCAATAGAGACCAGATGTTCAATCGAACCTTCGACTTGAATTTGAAAAACTAAGAGATCCGTACTTCGGCATGGACAATAGGTTTGAAGAAATTCCCTATAATCAATCGGTAACGACCCGTTCACTTGAGATTCGAACAGGCTGATATCTTGATTGGTAGCTCCGATAAAATACTCTCCTCTATCGGACGGAACTATTTTAAATGTTGTTGCGAAATCGTTTCTCATGTTAGGCATACAAGACCGTACCATGGATCGCATCGGCAGACCCTACAACCAGAAATGGTCCCTAAAACTCACATTAGCCGAGTTTCTCATTTTCTGGGCGCTCGTGATCGGGTTGCTGATCGGATTGATCTGGGAGTCTAGTGCATGGAGCTAGGTCACTCCGTGCTGCGGCTGAACGTAATGATGGTAAACCCGGAACTCCCTGGGATAAGGTCCAACCTGAAATTCTTCAGGATTAACCCGAGATTAAGCCAGTTAGCTTGAGGATCGATTCTCGACTTGTATGAGAGGCTGCGGCTCTCCAACTTCGCTCGTCTTCTCTAACTCCACGTCAGCACCGACACCTAGCAAAGGACAAATATCTACAATCGGAAGTTCGTAGAAAAACGGTGGGGTTCTTCGCTCATTCTCTCCCTCCTGCCATCCGCTTTCGTGAACCAAAAAGGTGCCCTCCTCTTTTCGTAGACATAAACGCTGGCGAGGATAACCGTTTCTTGTGAAGATCGTCCGTTCCACATTACTTATCGTAACGGGACCCATAGAATATTCATCGTCATACCAGGGCTTTATATCCATGATACAAGCTTTATCTAATGCATTCTTTTGTTCAGGAGACGCCTCTTTCCACAACTTTAGCTCGAACTCATCGGAGAGGACGTAATCAACAAATGTAATTCCTGTCAACCGACGATGGGCCTTCCATAACACCCCTTCACAATCCGTAAACGTGAAGATCAACCAGCCTCGAGGATAATCGCAACGCGGCTCCTTATCGTCAGGTAGCTTTTTAACCTCTAAGCCAACAGTAAGACGCCCTGGCTTCACTTTAATAATGTACTGAGAGAGGACGGTCTCAACAGGAAGCGTTGCTTCTAACGTAATCGAGGATGCAATCATTTTGGTCATTTTGGACATCATTTAAAATCTCTATAACTCGTGGTTAAATTAAAACCTAAATCGGTAAGCGTCTTCAAAACGTCTGCCGAAAGCTTGTAGGAAGCGATTGGTTTGGTGCAAACCAGTACCAGATAATAGCCGGTTGGGCTAACGATAACTGTAACCCCGATCTTCTGCTTGGCAAAATGCATTTTCCCTACGGCATAGACAAACGATTCGTTTGCCACAACACACAGGGGTTGCATGGTGGACAGATCTTCCAGATTGTGAAATCGTATGGCCAGCGAGAGAGAATAACTTTCAGCTGGAAGGCGTAACCCAGTAATATCGTTATATAACTCAGGAGTTTCCTCGCCATGCGAATATCCCCGCCAACTCAAGTTGACTATGGACTTACAGTTAAATATCTCGAGCATACGCTGTGCTGCAGTAGCGATGGATTCGCTTGATGCGTTATCGGAAAAGCGGCAAATAATGCCGTTGTGTTTGAGGGAAGCATCAAATCCCGTTCTGCCAGATATCTCCTCAACAAACTTCTTTCCTGTAGCATCCGAGATTCGCGTCTCATAAAAATCACAGCTGATTCTCTGATGACCTATCGTCAGCTCATCTCGATACGTTTTATTATCTTGCTCTCTTAAATACGCTACATTAATCAAATATGCACTGGAATCTGCTGCAAAATCCTTTTCAGCCGGAAGTAAAGAACACAAAGCAGGGATCAGTTGCTCAAACGTAGTAGGTAATACGCCCAAGTAATCCATATCACCAATAGTTATGTCATTGGTTTCGATGATCTGTGGAAAAGGAACTCGAGACTTCCATTTCTCGAAACCACCAATTCGAATCTTAATCTCATAAGGGACATAAGATTGAGTGCCAGCCAAGATGCTTATGCGACTTAGAATAAGTTGGAGGGTAGTCTCTTCGCTCTTGTACAGTACATAACTTTTCATTTATTGGGGTAAATGTAGACTAGACTTTAAACGGACCACCGACATTCGTTGAATGCCTTGGTTATGCTGAACAACGTTGTGAATAAATTCAACGTAAATCCGGGTGTTAATCGCCGACGGTCACGTTTTAACCAAGTCTGAGGTAGTTTTTGAAACCTTAATGGACCGACCTCTTGCGGGGATAAGACTGCAGAAGTTTGCGCAACTTTACGAGAACTTTTGCGTTTCTGTCTCAGAACGGCATTCTTCTTTTTGCAAAGATTCAGGCTCGAAAATGAAAATACATCTCCTTTGGTTACTATTGATCTCCATATGCGTCCCGCTTTTCGGCGATCCGCCACGTGAACATCTCTCACTCGATCAGAATTGGAAGTTTCATCTGGGAGATGATTGGTCCCAGGCGCTTAGTTTGGAGAAAGCCGGAGTAAACGGAGGTCCGGCGTCAAAAGGCTTTGACGATGAATCCTGGCGCACGGTAACTTTACCCCACGATTGGGCAATCGAACTGCCATTCGATCCTTTGGCAAATGTGAACCACGGATTCCGCCCAGTTGGAACTCATTTCCCTCAAAATAGCGTCGCATGGTATCGCCGAACTTTTGAATTACCGCCTACCGACTCAAACAAACGGATCTGGCTGCAATTCGACGGCGTTTCTCGTGATGCTACTCTGTTTGTGAATGGCTGGTTTGTGAAGCATGCAGAAAGTGGATATTATCCGTTTCGAGCTGATGTAACAGATCTGGTGCAATTCGGGGGGCAAAACATCATCGCTGTAAAGGTGGATGATTCGAAATTCGAAGGATGGTTTTACGAGGGAGCCGGGATTTATCGCCACACTTGGTTGGATATTACCAACCCGGTAGCCATCGCGCCGGATGGCATTTTTGTCTACAGCAAATTTAAGGACAATCTACCCATCGGTGATGCCCATCTTTATACCACGGTGCGAATCAATAATTCCACCAATGCGGAAGTCGATGCGAATATTACTTATTCTTTTACTGATGCGTTGGGGACCAAGGTTGGAGAAATTAAGGATAAGGCCCATATTGGGGCTCTATCTCACAAGGAGATTTCTTCAGAGGACTCAAACCTCTTCTGTTCTCTGGCAAAGTATAATTTGTGGTCTCCCGAAAATCCCCAGCTCTATCACATGAATACCACGGTGGAAGTGGGAGGAACCGTAGTGGATCAACAGGATACCCCATTCGGGATTCGCACAATTGCTTTCGATAAAGACAATGGCTTTCTGCTAAATGGCAAACCTTATGAACTTTACGGCACATGTAACCATCAAGACCATGCCGGAGTGGGCGCGGCGTTGCCTGATGCATTGCAATATTTTCGAATCTCAAAGCTAAAAGAATTCGGCTGCAATGCTTATCGAACTTCTCACAATCCGCCTACTCCAGAACTGCTGGATGCTTGCGATCAACTGGGAATGATCGTCATGGATGAAAATCGACTGTTGGGCAGCGACGAAGAAAACATGGCTCGCTTGGAGACGCAGATTCGCCGAGACCGAAATCATCCCAGCGTTTGCATTTGGAGCATCTGCAATGAAGAAGCGACTCAGACTCAGCCCGTAAGCGGAAAAGTGGGGGCCAGCATGCAGGCGCTCATCAAAAGCCTGGATCACATGAGACCGGTAACAGCAGCGGAAAGCACCGGAGACAACTATGTCGGATTACAGGGAACCTTGGAAGTGCGGGGCTGGAATTACAACGTCGGCGATGCCATGGAAAACTATCATAAAGAGCACCCGGATCAACCTAACGTAGGCACTGAGCAAGGGAGCAATCGGGAAACTCGAGGTATTTACGAAAATGATAGCAAGCGGGGTTACGTAAGCTCAATGCAGATCGGCATGGAAAAATGGTGGCAGTTTTTCGCTACTCGCCCATGGTTGAGTGGCGCTTTTTATTGGACTGGTTTCGATTATCGTGGCGAACCTACACCTTACCGTTGGCCCTGTATCAGTTCGCATTTTGGCCTGCTGGACACTTGTGGTTTTCAGAAAGATGACGCCTATTATTTCAAATCGTGTTGGTCATCGTCTCCTCAACTTCATTTACTTCCTCACTGGAATTGGACGGGTAAGGAGGGTCAGGAAATAGCGGTGGTTGCATTCAGTAATTGCGATGAAGTGGAGCTATTCCTAAATGAACAGACCCAAGGCAAACAAACCATGCCTAAAAACGGCCACCTGGACTGGAAAGTAAAATATGCGCCTGGAACCTTGAGCGCAAAAGGATACAAAGACGGGAAAGTGGTTGTAGAGTCAAAGATACAAACGACCGGAGCACCGGCAATAGTTAGTGTGGCTCCAGATCGCATGTCCATAAAAGCGGATGGAGAAGATCTCAGCCTCATCTCGGTTTCGGTGACCGACGCTGACGGAAAGGTAGTGCCAACCGCTTCAAATCTGATTCATTTCTCGGTGAGCGGTCCTGGGAAGATTATCGGCGTAGGGAACGGCGATCCCAGTTGTCATGAACCCGATACATTCGTTTCTCAACCCTCTATAAAATATGTCCCTATCACGGGGTGGTGCTGGATGAATGTCCCTTTGGCTAAGAAGGGTGAGGTTCAAGCCGGGATAGCTCCTACTGTCGATGAGTCGAACTGGAATGAACTTCAACCCAAAGTAGGAACTGCAAAGGAGCTAAATGAAGGAGAGACTGCCGCTTTTCGCGCTCATGTAAACGTGACCCAGGAAGATCTGGCCAATCCTGGATTGCAAATTCGTTTCGCAAATCTTGGGGATTTTGGCACCGTTTACGTCAATGGGGATCGCATCGATAGATTCTCAGATTGGGGATCACCCGCTCCGTTTGAAGCAAAGAAACGGCTGCATGTTGGAGATAACGTGATTGCGGTTTGTTTATCAAAGGATTCGAGCCAGGGCGGTTTGAATCCCGATGTGCGCCTGGAAATCGTCGCTGCACCCACCACGGGAGATTGGTCTCGAAGCGTGTTTAATGGTTTCGCTCAGGTCATCGTCCAATCCACAACGACTCCCGGCGAGATTAAGCTCACCGCGACTGCCGATGATTTGAAAGCTGGAGTCATTTCCGTGGAAACTACGCCTGCAACACCCCGGCCTAGCTTGCCATAATTTGCAAAGGAATCTTCGGACGCAATGCCTGGGGAACGCCGTGGTATCTCGAGCAAATTGTCGCAATATAATAGCTATTTCAGCTTCTGAGTAGTTTCGAGGCATATAAAACTCTACTACCTTGCCGTTTGAAGATCCGGCTTGCCCAAGCGCGCTTGAAACCGAGTTCAATTTTGATATGAAGTATGTTTTGTTACCTTGCTTGGTACTCGCTCTTCTCGGATTGACCAGCTTCAGCTGTAGGGCTTTGGGCGAGAATCAAACTGTGATTCAAGAGAGCGCGCAAGCTTGGGCACAAATGGATGAAATCGCAAAGCGGATCACGGTTCCCACTTTTCCACCACAGGATTTCCTTATCACAAAACATGGTGCTATTGCTGATGGAAAGACCGATTGCACACAGGCGTTCCGAGATACGATTGATGAGTGCAGTAAGGCGGGCGGCGGACGGGTTGTCGTTCCGGCTGGTGATTACCTGACCGGGCCAATTCAACTCAAGAGTAATGTGAATCTTTACGTCGCCAAGGATGCGACGATCCATTTTAGTATCGACCGGGACAAGTATCTGCCGGTGGTTCTTACGCGGTACGAAAGCACCGAGGTCATGAACTACTCGCCTTTTATCTATGCTTTAGGGCAAGAGAATATCGCGATCAGCGGAGAAGGCACGCTAGACGGGCAAGCCTCTGCCGCCGGGTGGTACAAATGGAAGCAGTCGAAGCAGGACGTCGACGCACTAGCGCAAATGGGAAACACGGATGTGCCGGTTGAACAACGTATTTTTGGCGCGGGTCATGAGCTAAGGCCGAATTTTGTCCAACCCTACAGATGCAAAAACGTCCTCATCGAAGGGATTCATTTAATGAATTCCCCGATGTGGGTGCTGACTCCGACGCTCTGTACCAACGTCACGATTCAAAATGTGAGGGTGGATAGCAAGGGTGCCCCCAACACGGACGGCTGCGATCCCGACTCATGCCAGGATGTGCTGATCCAGGACTGTGAATTTAATACTGGCGACGATTGTATCGCGATCAAAGCCGGCCGGAACCGCGACGGCAGACGTGTGAATGTCCCTTGCCAAAACATCGTCATCCGCAACTGCAAGTTCGAGGCTGGCCACGGCGGCATAACGGCGGGTAGCGAGACGTCCGGGGGAATCCGCAATGTATTTGCCGAGAATTGCAGCTTCGACAGTTCCGATCTCCTCATGGCGTTTCGGCTCAAGACCAATCCGATGCGGGGTGGCTTTATTGAAAACTTCAACGTCCGCAATAGCACAGTGAATTCATCCCAGTATGGCATTCATCTGACGATGCAATACGAGCATGTTTCGACCGGGGATACGGTTCCAAGCATCCGCAATGTCCGCTTCGAAAACGTCAGGTTTGATCACCTCACAAAGATGCCCATCTTTATTGAAGGGTTGTCCGACAGCGCGAAAATCTCAAATGTGACGATTATGAACTGCACCTTCCCCGAATACTTAAAGAATAAACGTGAAATCACGTTTGCCGAAAACGTTCTTGTGTTCGACACAACGGATTTGAAACGACCCTGACCGGCCTTGAAATGAACTCGAAGAATTTTATGATTAGAGCCCTGATCCTGATTTTTTTATGCGGCCTAGCCCAGACCCGCGTTTATTCCCAAGCAGACTTCTCGGCCATCGCGTCGCCGATCCTATTTTCGGGAGACGCCACGACCGCCTATCGCGATCCCGCAGCCATTTACAATAACGGATGGTTTTATCTCTATTTTACGGTGATGAAAATCGAAGGTCCCGCGCAGACCTACGGCTACACCGCCTGGAGTAAAAGCCAGGACTTGGTGCACTGGACCGACCCCAAGATATTCACGCCCCGAGATCAAAACCTGAATTACGAAAGTCCTGGCGATGTGGTTCGTTATGGCGACGATTGGGTGATCTGCCTCCAAACTTATCCGCGTCCAAATGGAGCGATGTACGGCACTGCCGATTGCCGGATTTGGATCATGCGGAGCAAGGACTTAGAGAATTGGGGGCCGCCTGAACTGCTAAAAGTGAAAGGCCCCGACGTGCCTCAAGAGAAGATGGGGCGGATGATTGATCCGTTTTTAATCCAGGACAAGGACGATTCCGGCAAGTGGTGGTGCTTCTTCAAACAGAAGGGCATCAGTCTCTCATCGTCACGCAATCTGAAAACGTGGACCTTTGACAGCCACATTTCCGCAGGAGAAAATCCCTGCGTCATCGTCGATGGAGGTGACTATATCCTCTTTCATTCACCGCCCAACGGTATTGGGGTGAAGCGGA